>JADZFZ010000904.1 GCA_020854145.1 Deltaproteobacteria bacterium
CCCGTGTTCGCGTCGAGCGCGACGAGCGCACGCTGCGGGAACACGTCGAGCGACCCGGCTTCCGGCACCGCGCCGAGCGGCAGCACCCACGCGAAATCGGCGGCCGTTCCCTGATAGGTGATCTGCACGATCATGTCGACCGAGCCATTGGGGTTCATCGCGAACACGATGCGCTCGGCCTGCTGATCCACCGGTTGGCGTCCACAGAAGAAGCCGCCGCATGCTGCAGCTCGCTCCGGCGCCGCCAACAGCGCGCTGGCCACGAGCAGCGTCGCGCTCACGAGCCCGACCGCCGCACCCCCCGATACGAGAAGCCTCCTCATCGGCACACCTCCGTGCTCCAGCCGAGCAACCATGGTGCCACGTTCGTCCTCGCGACGATCGACCATCCCCACCCCCGCGCTCGCAAGCCCCCCTGCGCCGTCCCGTGCCACCTGGGGACAGGATCAACGTGTACAAGCCCACGGAATCGTTGGCCGTGTGGACGAGCAGTTCCAATCCGACCGCGTTGCCCATTTTTCAAGGCGATTCCGACAGCACGACTGCGCGACGAGGCACCGGGCGATACGGACGCCGCGGCGCGACCTCGCGTCAGCTGCGCTCGACGAGGCGATCGATGAGAAACGCGCTCTGCTCGAGCGCCTCCTCCGTGAACGGGCCGAGGAACTGGCGAACCTCGTCGAACGCTGCACCGAATCTCCGTTGGTCCTTGGTGCCGACCACCTGCGCGAGCTCGTCCGCGGCACGACGAAACGTGGCAGCCACCTCGGCGCTGCGCGGGTTCTCCATCTCGATGGGCCCGTACAGCGCGGGCGACTGCGCGAAATGGCGTCCCACCGCGTAGAGCTCGAGCAGGTACGCGGGCGACGTATATCGCAGCGTCTCCGCCAGAGGCACCCCGAGACGCGCGAGCGCGAGCCCCGTCACCTGCGTCTGGAGGTGCGTGAGCACCTGCACCACCGCCATCGCACGATCGTGCTCGTCGGCCGCAGCCTCCGACACGACCAATCCACGCGCGCGCAACATCGTGCGCACCCAGTCACCCCACGCGTCGCCGCGCCCGCGGCAGAGCACGATTCGCTGGCCCTGCAGCGAGTGCACCGCGGGCCCGAACATCGGGTGGGTCCCGAGCACGCTCGCACGCGTGGACTCCAACATCGCACGCAGCGGCCGCTCCTTGATCGACGTCACGTCCATCAGGAGCGCGTCTTCGCGCACCTCGGGACCGATCTCGCGGATGACCGCCTCCGTCACCGCGATGGGCACGCTGACCACCACCACGTCGGCGGCGGCGGCCGCCTCGACCGGGCGCAACGCCGTGCCCACGTCCGCGACCATCACGTGGTGACCGAGGTCCCCGAACATCCGCGCGAGCAGCGAGCCCATCGCGCCCGCGCCACCGATGATGGCAACCGTCTTGGGCTCGACGTCGGGCGGAACCTCTGCGCGCAGCTGCGCCTGCCGATCGCGGCTCGCCCACAGCACGAGCCGGAAGATCGACTCGATCGCCTCGCCGGGAAGGCCCAGAGCTCGCGCGCGGCTCGATCGATCCTCGAGGATCTCGCGCTCGCGCGCGAAGTCGCGAATGCGGACGCCGTGCGCGCGCTTGAACCGTGCGACCTCGCTCACCACCTCCATCCGCCGCGCGAGCAACTCGAGCACGTCGCGGTCGATCGCATCGATCATGGCGCGCAGGACGGCGATCGGCCTCGCCCGCGTCAACGGCTCTTTCGTCTCGTCGCCCACGGTCACGCGTCCGGATCCTCTCACGCGCGTGCTCGTCGCCGACGAGCACCGTCGCGGCCCAGAGCACAGTCGATTGGACGCATCGCTGTCAACTCGGCGGCGCCCGATGTCATCCTGCACGCATGGAGGAGCCCGCCGCAGCGCCGATCGACGAAGCGATCCCGCCCACCCCGACGCCCCCCGATCTCGTGCGGGTCGCTCTGCACCCCGAGACATCGCGCGACGACGTGGACGACGCGATGTGCGCGCGCGGATGGCTGCTCGTACAGATCGTGACGGGCACGTCGGAGCATCCCGCTCAGTCGATCTTCCTGACGAAGGACCGACACAGCCTCCTCTACTACGTCGAGGACGCCGTGATCGACGCCGCGTACTTCGTCGTCCGCGGACCTCGGCTCGACGACGTGGCGGCCGAGATCCGTGCGAGCGTCCGCTGCATGTCGCGGTCCGAGCTGCTGCTGAACGCGCGCAGCCCCGACGACGCGACCGCAGCCCGCGCGCTGTTCCTCCTCGCAATCACCGCGCTCGGCACCGACACCGAGGTCGTCGCGGTCATCGACGCGGCACGCTCTCACGAGTCCGAGACCGTGCGAGACGCTGCACGGCTGGCGTACCGAACGCTGGTTCCCCAGCGCGACGCAGAGCCTTCGCCGAGCGAGGCCCCGTGACCGACGACCGCTTGCCTCTCCGACCCAGGCTCGGCGAGCACGTCGCGGCTCGCCACCACGTCACGGCCGACCGCGAGATCGTCGTGCTGACCGATGCCCGTGACGACTCCCGCTACGAGATCGAGATCCACGAGTGGGACGCGCTGTCGTGCGCCGACGGAACGCGCGACTTCGACGGCATCGCGCTCGCCGCGGCGGCGCGCGGATCGCTGCGACGCATCTCGTCGCTCCGCGCGATGCTCGAAGGGCTCGCGGACCTCGGTCTGCTGGTACCGGGGCTCGCATCGCCCGACCCGATGCTCGTCGAGCCTCCGCCGACGCCCGGCGACCGCCCTCTGGATCTCCTGCCTTCGTTCTCGCTCGCATGCGACGGTGGTGGCACCTGCTGTCGCATGTACGGCTCGGTCGGCTTCTCGACCGACGAAGCCGAGCGTGCGCGCGCCGCGGCACGTCCCGACGTCCCCGCCACGTGGCTGTTCACGCCCGTCCGTGGCTCGCGCCCGAGCCAGCTCCACGCGGTGAGCCTCGTGTCGGGCGCGTGCGCCTTCCTCGACTCGGCGAGCCGTTGCCGTCTCCACGCAGCCGCGGGTCCCTCTGCGAAGCCGCTCGTGTGCCGCCAGTACCCGACTACGTTCACCGACGACGGCACGTCCATTCGCGTATCGATCGGCGTGGAGTGCGCGTGCATCGCCACGAGCGTCGGCCGCCCGGATGGTGCGCCGCTGCTCGATCCGAGCTGGGTCGTCGCGCGCGACCTTCCGCCGGGCACGCGCGTGCTCCGACTGTCGCCCGAGATCGTCGTCCGCGCCGGTGTCACGGCCCCGCGCGAGGATCTCGCTCGATGGTCGCGCACGCTCCTCGGCGGGGCGGTGGATGGCTCGGACGCATGGCTCGCGTTCGCGCGCATCACCCACTCCGTCGAGCGCGACGGCCTGGCCGCGATTCGCGATGCGACCGACCTCCCTGCCGATCTGCGCGATCGGTGCATCGAGCAGGCGGCCGCCATCGCGCGTGGAGCCCGACGCTCGCTCGACAACGCTACCGACCGCGTGCACGCGTCGTCGCTCGCAGGCCTCGCGTGGATCGCGGCATCGACGCCGTCGCGCGAGGACGTGGCGCTCGATCGCTCACCCGATCGGGTCGAGTCGTTCTACTTGCGCGCGACGCTGCACGGTCACTTCGCGGTGCGACCCGACGTCGCGTCCGCCATGCGTCTGCGCGCCGCGCGCATCGTGCTCGCGCGCGCGATGGCGCGCACGATCGGCCCCGCGAAGCGCGCGTCGCAATGGTTCGCGCACCCGATCGTCGCGATCGAAGCGCTGAGCCGCGCGTTGGGCATCTCGGCGATCCCGGCGGAGTGAGGACCCGGCGGGCGCGGGCTCGTGCGTCGCGAGAAACACGACGGCCCCCGGCTCGCGAAGAGCCGAGGGCCGCGTCGAGCGCCGTGCGTGCGCCCGCGATCGCTGCGCGACTAGCTCTTGTCGAGCTTGCCGACGAGCGAGAGCTGGAAGCTCGCGCCCATGTACTTGAAGTGCGGCCTCACGTGGATGCTGCAGCGGTACCAGCCGGGCTGACCCTCGACGTCCTCGACGACGATCTTCGCCTGGCGCAGCGGGCGGCGCGACCGGACGCCCGGCGCCGGGTCGTCCATGTCGGCCACGTACTGGCCGATCCACTTGTTGAGCTCGCGCTCGAGGTCACCTCGCTCCTTCCAGCTGCCGATCTGCTCGCGCTGAAGGACCTTGAGGTAGTGCGAGAGGCGCGTGATGACGAACATGTACGGCAGCTGCGTGCCGAGGCGATAGTTCGTCTCGGCCGCCTTGCCCTCCGCGCTGATGCCGAAGGTCTTCGGCTTCTGACACGAGTTTGCGGAGAAGAAGGCCGCGTTGTCCGAGTCCTTGCGGAACGTGAGGCCGATGAAGCCCTCCTCGGACAGCTCGTACTCGCGACGCTCCGTGAGCATGACCTCGGTCGGGATCTTCGTCTGGATCTCGCCCATCGCCTCGTACTGGTGAAGCGGCAGGTTCTCGACCGCGCCGCCCGACTGCGGACCGATGATGTTCGGGCACCATCGGAACTTCGCGAACGAGTCCGCGATGCGCGTCACGAGCGCGCACGATGCCGCGCCCCACAGGTACTTCTCGTGGCTGCCGACGACTTCCTCGTTGAAGTTGAAGGCCTTCACGGGAACCGTCTTCTCGCCGTACGGCAGACGCAGGAGGAATCGCGGCATGCAGAGGCCGACGTAACGCGAGTCCTCGCTCTCGCGGAACGAGTGCCACCGCGCGTACTGCGGGCCCTCGAACAGCGACTTGAGGTCCTTGAGGTTCGGCAGCGGCAGCCACGTCTTCTCGCCGAACATCTCCGGGCTCGTGTTCGAGATGAACGGCGCGTGCGCCATCGCCGAGACCGCGGCGCACTTCTGCAGGAGCAGGATGTCCTGCGGGCCCGGGCCGAACTCGTAGTTCGCGCAGATCACGCCGAACGGCTTGCCACCGAAGACGCCGTACTCGTTCGAGTACACCGTCTTGTACATGCCGGACTTCACGATCTCGGGGGAGTCCTCGAAGTCCTGCAGCAGCTCGTCCTTCGAGACGTTCAGCATCTCGACGCGGATGTTCTCGCGGAAGTCGACGTTGTCGATGACGTACTTGAGGCTCCGCCACCCACTCTCGAGCTTCTGGAAGTCCGGGTGGTGGAGGATCTCGTTGACCTGCGCGCTGAGGCGCTGATCGATCTCGGCGATCATCGCGTCGACGATCGCCTTGTCGACACGCTCGGCAGCCCGATTGGGCGCCAGCATCTGCGCCACGAAAGCCTCGACACCCTTTCGAGCGATGTCGTAGCCCTCGTCGCTCGGCTTCATCTTCGTCTCGGCGAGAATCTCGTCGAGGAGAGAGCCTTCCTCCGTGGTCGTCGTTGCGCCAGCTTCTTGAGTCTTGGTCTCAGCCATGGAGTTACCCTCTACCCGTTCACGAGCCCGAGCCGTCGCCGAGGCCCAGCTCCTTCATCAGCTTCGATCGCCCCTCGTTGTCTCCGAGCAGGCCTTGGATCTTCTTGCGGAACGCAGGGATGTTGCCGAGCGGTCCCTTCAGGGCCGTCAGCGCGCCGCGCAGCTCGAGCAAGCGTCGGAGCTCCGGCACCTGGTTGACGATTCCCTCCGGCGTGAAGTCGGAGAGCTTCTTGAAGTTCAGCGACACGGCCATCTCGGCGTTCGCGTCACCCGAGAGCTTGTCGGCCACCGACAGGTTCGCAGAGAGGTTCTGCTTCGCGAGCACCTCCTGGAAGTTGTCCTTGTCGATGTTGATCGTCTTGCGCTCTTCGACGGGAGTGCTGTCGGGCTTGTTGGTGTAGTCGCCCATCATGAGGATCTTGAGCGGCAGCTCGACCTCTTCCTGGGCGTTGCCGGTCGCCGGCTTGTACGTGATGTTGACGCGCTCCTTCGGCGCAACCGAAGCCTCTTTACCCATCGAGTCCTCCTACGGCGTTCCCATCGCAGCTGCTCCGGCACGGAACCGCGATCCGTGTCGAGTCGCGGAGACTATCACTGCGTCAACGCAACTGTGCATTGGTTTTGGATGTGATCTGAGCCATCGCACGATCACGGGCCGGCTTTCAGTGCTGCCGCCGGATCGAGCCTACAAAGCCGGTCGAAGAGGCGTGCGGCCTCGGCGGGCATCGGCTTTCCCGCTTTGCCCAGCGCGCGCACCGCCTGGAGAAAACCGTCGACGCACTCGGCCGCGAGCGCGGGCTCCCACTCTTCGAGCTGGCGTGCAGCGACCTCCTGGTCGAGCGACTCGAAGAGCGCCTTCGCCAGCGCCGCTTGACCCGCAGCCACACACGCCTTCGCGAGGAGCAAGCGTGCTCGGAATCGTTCCTTGCCGTTCGCGGCGGTCGCCACCTTCGAGTGGAGGAGGTCGACCGCCTCGGCGACCTTTCCGCCGCCCACGAGCTTGCGCGCTTCGGCTCGAACCTCTTCGAGCCAGTCGGCACCGCCGCCACCGCCACCGCCACCGCCGCCGCCACCGCCTGCGCCGGCCGGCATGACCTCCTCTTCGAGCCACGCCTTGGTCTGCGCGTCCGCGAGGCCGGAGCCATCCGAGAACGTCAGCTCCACGAGCCGCGGGATTCGACGCAGGAGGTTCGCCAGCTCGCTCACGAGGCCTTCTCGCGCGCGCGTGTGCCCGAGGGCCGACAGCGCCCGCGCCGTATGTCGGTGGAGATCGAGCGCGAAGCGGGCGGTCGTGAGCCCCGACTCCGCCTCCTCGATCACCATCGGCCAGTTCTGGCTCGCAGCCATCGTGTCGAGCTTCTGGAGCAGCGCGGTCGGCGGCGCGATCTGCGTCTTGCGGTCGGGACCCGCCGGCGGCGGATCGGTCATGTGAAGCCACAGACCCACGCGATAGATGCGATACGCGAGCGCGCTCGAGAGCTCCGCGCTCCGCATCGTCTTGCCCGTCGCCATGAGCGCCGAGCCGACCTCGCGGAGATAGGCCGTCGCATCCGCACCTGCCGAGAAGGTCGCGGGAGCGGGGCCCGCGACGGCAGCAGCCGGCGGCGCGGCCGCGGGTGCCGCTGCGACCGGTGGCGGGGGCGGCGCGGCCCCGGGTGCCGGCGGAGGCGGAGGCGGAGGCGGAGGCGGCGCTTCGGGAGGCAGCGAGACACGGAGTCGCTCGACGTTCTCGAGCAGCGGGCCCATCGCCGGCGCCGAGTCCGCGAACCTCTCGCGCACGACCTGGCCGAACCGCTTGCTCGCGACGACGAGATCCTCGATCGGCTTGCGGGATGCCGCCGACAGCTGGGTGTTCGGCAGCGCGATGCCGACGCGCTCGACGAACCAGGACAACGCGTTCGCGCGACCGCGGATGCGGCGCAGCTCGGGGAACGCCGTCTCCCAGTACTGCTCGGTGAGCTCGGTCAGGAGCGTCACGCCCGTCACGAGACCATCGAGCCCCTGCGTCTGGTAGAGGCCGTACGCCACGTACGCAGACATCAGGAAGTCTTTCGACGTCTGCGACAGGATCTCGCCCGCAGTCGCGACGACCATCTTCCAGTCGATCGTGCCGCCGCTCGGCGCATCGAGCTTCGCGACCTCGGCCCGCACCTGCTCGTGGCGCGCGTCGAACTGCGCGTTCGCGCCGCCGGGAGCCGCCTCCGACAGCGGCTGGATCCACTCCTGGACGCGAGCGCGAAGCTCTTCGGGTGTTGCTGCCATGGCCTGTCGTCCGCGCCGCGGCGTAGGCGTCGCGCGTCAACCCGCGGAGCGCGGAGAAAAGCCGACTGGCCGCGAACGTGTCAAGTAGAAAGGGCGACGAGCAGCTTCTCGAGCACCGCGGACGGATCGTCGATCGCCTGTCGCTGGCGCGCCTGGATGCTCGTCTTCGCGGCTTGGATCGCGTCGGGGCGTTGCGTGAGCAACGGCCAGAGACGTTGCGAGTCGAGGCCCGGCTTGGCGACGAAGCTGAGGATCGGAGGCGGAGGCGGACCGAGCGAGATGAGCAGACGCGGGCTCTCGCTCTCGGTCCACACGTACGCCGGTGGCGCTCCCGGCCATCCCAGCAGCCGGCGCGTGAGGTCCAGCCACGCGAAGAGATCGACGTCCACCATCACCGGGCAGTCGACGACGATGTTGGCGCGCGCGGGCTCGCGACCGCGGCACTGCGAGCACGCGAGGACCATCGTGTTGAACGCGTAGTACTGCTGACCGCGCGCGAGGTCGCCGAAGATGCGCTGCTGCAGCTCGTGGCTCGTCGTGCCATCGAGCGTTCGCCTGCAGATCTCGTCCGCTCTCGACATCTCCGCCGCGTCGGGCAGGGGCAACGTGCTCAACCGCGACGCGATATCGGCGAGCGAGAGCGCCTTGGCTTCTTCGATGAGCTGCGCCGCCGCCTCGAGGAAGCTCGAGTACGCGACCGGCAACCCCGAGAAGCGGGTCGCGACGGAGGTCGCGCTCACCGTCGCGAAGACCGAGAGGGGAAACTTCCTGCCGACGCGGTCCTCGCTCGGGCCCATCGCGCCCACGAGGACGTTGGGCGTCCCGTAGGCGCGGTAGACGAAGTACACGGGATCGGAGGCGACGGGCTGGTTGACGCGCTGGAGCGCGGCGAGAGCCTCCTGACACCACGGATCGAAGCTCTGCGCAGCCGGGTCGGAGTTGTTGACCCGAACGAAGTCCCCCTGCGCGGGGATTTTCCCGAACAGCCCGACGGTCGACACCGGGCATCCTTCTACGGCATCCGAGCCGTCGACTGCAATGGATCAGTCGACCTGCGCTGGGATACAGCGCCGGCCGTTGCGCGCGATGTCGCGCGGCGCATAGACGCCGTCCGCTCGGAACGGCGCGAGAAACCGCAGCCGGCCTCCGCGACGCGGCACGCCCAAGAAGGGGTTCTCCGCGCTCGCGGGCCGGATGTCGACCCCGATCTCGACGTTGTGCGTGCGAAGCGCCCAGACGATCGAGAAGATTCGCGCGTTGGGGTCACCGCGCATGCGGCCCGCCTCGAGCAGGCGGAAGAGGCCCCACTCACCATCTTGCTGGATGGTCTCGTCGATGCCCTCGCCCTTCACCCGCAGCAACGCGCCGCGGACGTCGCCTTCACCCGGCCATCGCATGCGAACCCACTGCTCGGGGGCGTTGCGGTGCAGCGCCTGCTGCCCGTCGACCTGGAACAGGATCTCTTCGATGCGTGGTGTCGGACGCACCCGCACCTCGAAGTCGACGCGCGGCGCTTCTGCCTCGCGCGTCGGGAACATCACGCTCGCGATATCCTGCGACCGATCGAGGAAGATGGGCAGCGTGGGGAAGTACGCCTCCGCAGCGCCCGTTCCCAGCGTCGTCGTGAACTGGTGACGGTCACCGACGCGCTCCACCGACCGATCGAGCGAGGCGTCGTAGAACTGCCACAAGAGCCCCGCGCCCGGCCGATAGAACTCGGTCATGTCCGCGATCGCGGCGTCGTGACCGTTGGGGTTGTAGGGATATCGATTGCGCATCGCGCGCTCGAACGGGACCACCACCGACGTGCACCAGCGGTTGCCCGTGCCCGTCGGCACCGAGCCGCCCGCACCGACCGTCGTCCGCGTCGAGCCCTCGATGGGCGGCCACAACAGACGCTCGAACGTCGGGCGCCACGTGATCTCCTGCGATTGGATCAGCGCACGTGTGGTGGTTCGCGCCTCTTGCAGCTTCGTCAGCAGAGGCGCCGGCTCGTTCGGGTTGTCGAGGTACGTCTGCAGCGAGTCGCGCACGCCGGTGAGCTGGCCCTGGTACGAGTCGAGCGCGACCGGTGCGGGAGGAGGCGGCGGTGCCGGCGCGGCGCCCGGAGCCGGCGCCGGTTGAGGGGGCGCGGGCGGCGGCACGCCGAATCGCGTGAAGCCCTCGAACGCCCAATAGACGTCCTGGTTCTCGAGCACGAGGTCGTCGGTCGGCGTAGCACCCGGACCCGCGAGCGCGTCACGCGCGGCCTGACCCGCGATGCGACCCGTCGCGCCCCCGATGCGCTTCTGCAGCCACGGGATCACACCCTGCGCCGCCGCTTCGATGGCCGACTGCCCTTCCTGTCGGGGGGGCTCCTCGAGCAACGTCGTGTTGTAGTCGACCGACCGCATGAGCCGACCCCAGAACGGCGGCTCGCCGCGCGTGAGGTCCTGCGTCATGGTCAGCGCTTCCGGGTTGCCGGGAGGCGAGTCCACACGGATGGCGTCCAGGAACTGTCGCCACTCCCAGATGTAGAGCCGGAAGTAGCGCGACTTGAGCTCGCGGATCTGTCGGTCTCGCTCGGCCTCCGGTGTGCGCGTCGCGTCGGTGCCGAGCACCCACGGCTCGCCCACGAGACTCTCCATCGGTGCGACGAGCCGGCCGCGAACCCGCTCCTCCCAGCCCTTGCGCGTGAAAGCGCCTCGCACCCGTGCGAGCTCGTTGGGGTTGATCCCGTTGGCGGTGATGAGCGGCGAGACCGTGCCGCCAACCATCTGGCCGAGCGTGAGATCCCAGCCCTCGCGGTCGACCTCGTTGATGATCTGATCGATCGCGATGTTCATCTGCGACGAGCGCGTGAGCGCCTGCCGCACGAGGTTCACCACGTCACCGCGTCGGCGGAACGCCAGGTTCTCGTCGCGGAACAGGAAGCCCACGTAGAGATCCACGTTCTGGGTCATCGCGGCGCGCGCCGTGGCGTTCGTGGGCACTCCGAGCTGCCTCGCCCATCGATCCACCACGTAGCGCGTCAGCCACTCGCGCACCTTCTGTCGAGCTTCCGCGGGCGCATCCGGTGCGCTCGGCTCGTTGCGGCGCGGATCGCGCGGCACGGTCAAGAGCAGGTGCGCTTTGAGCTTCGCGTAGTACCGCGCGTACTCCTCGCCGCTCGGTCGCGACTGGACCATCGCGGAGTTGCGCCCGAACGTCTCCATGTCGGTCGCGTCGGCCTGTACGAAAGGCTCGAACAGCGCCCGCCGCAGCGTGTTGGCGTAGTAGCCACGCAGGTGAGGCTCGATGTCGTCGGCGTGGTACATGCCGAGCAGGCCGAGCAGGTAGATGGGCTCGCCGTCTTCCTCGTAGCCCGAGAGCAGCTCGACGCGCTGGCGCAGCGGCTCGAGCTTGGCGAGCGTGATCGGGCCGCCGCCCGCGGTTCTCTGGAACGCTCCGACGTCCTCGACGATGTCTCGCGTCGAGTCGATGATCTCGCTGTTCTTGTACCAGGCGAACGCGGGCAACACCGATGCGAACAGAGCGACCAGGAAGAGCACGGCGGCGATCGCGGCGATGCGCACGCGCTGACGCCGCACCTCGGCCGCGCTCCGGCCCGCGAGCAGCGCGTCGGGAAAGACGACGCGCGAGAACACGTCGCGGAGGAAGTAGCTCTTCGGTTCCGTGACCGGCTCGCCCTGCGGCAGGCGGCCGCGGATCCCGAAGGCTTCCGCCATCGCGTTCATCACGCGGTCGATCGGTCGGCCCTCTTGCGTGCCCGAGGTGAAGTACGCCCCGCGCATGCGCGGGCTCTCTTGATAGACGTTCTGCGCGAAGAGCGTCGAGACGAAGTCCGCGAGGTTCTTCTTGAGCACCTCGAACTGCTGCGGGAACTCCCAGATCTTCTCGCGCACCTCGATCTTGCGCTCTTGGCTCGCACGCGAGAGCGCACGCGTCTCGATGACCTTCGAGAGCTCCTCGAAGCGCTGAACGAAGATGTCCCCCGGAGCACCGGCGGTCTGCAGCGGAACGGTGAAGCCCCAGATCTGACCGCGCGATCCCTTGGTGAGATCGTTGAACGTCTCGACGAAGCCCGGGACGAGGTCGCACTTGGTGAAGAGCACGTACACGGGCATGACCATCTGCAGCCGGGTCATGACCTCGTCGACGCGATCGCGTACGCGGCGGGCGAGCGCCGTGATCTCTTCCTCGTGCGCGCCGCCGAGCTCGCCCACGCTCACGGCGACGATGATCCCGTTGAGCGGTTTCTCGGGACGGTTGCGCCGCAGGAGATCGAGGAACGCCAGCCACTCGTTCGCGTCCTCGTCCTCGGTCGTGTACCGACCGGCCGTGTCGAGCAGCACCGCCTCGTTGGTCAGCCACCACTCGCAGTTGCGCGTCCCGCCGACGCCCCGGACACCCCCGCCGCTCGCCGAGAGATAGGGAAACTGCAACCCGGAGTTCCGCAGCGCGGTGCTCTTGCCCGAGCCCGGCGGGCCGATGATCATGTACCAGGGCAGCGCAGCGAGCGCGTCGGCGCCGCGGCCCAGCCGCGAGCTCTGCAGCGCACCGATCGCGCGCTGGAACTCCTGCTGCATCGCCTGGATCTCGGCCTGCTGCTCCGGTCGAACCGCTCGCGCGTGCTCGTCGGCTTGAGCGCGCAGGGCTCGCTCGATCTCGCGCGCCGCCTTCCGTGCCTGGAGCCGGCGAAAGACGATGAGCGCGATGAGACACACGATCACGAAGACCGTGAACGCGGCCGCGATCCACCATGGCAGCCCGAGCACGAGCACGATGGCCCATGCGAGCCCGATGAACAGAAGCGCGACGACGTATTTGAGCATCGATATCCCTTGGCTCGGCCCCCCGTCAGGGCGTGGGGGCTCTCAGGTGACGCCGCGGCCGCTCATGCCCTGCGAGGCACGTGGGCGGCGGTTGTGGCAACGGTCATCGATTGAGCTCTTCGATGCGCTGGACGACTGAGGAGGCTTCGCTGCTCAGGTTGATTCGCAGGCCGATGTAGAGCGCGACGGAGAGCAGCACCGCCGCGAGCGACAGCCAGAGAAGAGGCATGTTGCGACGTACGCGCGAAGCCGCCTCGGGCGGTCGGTCGCCGGCAGGCGAGAGAACCTCCGCACCGCCGAGCGCCCGCGCGCGCGCGAGATCCTGACGGACGCCTTCCGTGATGTCCCCGAGCTCGACCTCGCCCCCGCGGATGCGGTAGCGACCCTGGAATCCGAAGAGCAGACATAGGTAGTAGACGCGCAACACGTCCACGCGTCTGGGATCTTGCCGGATGGCTTGGAGCCGGACGAAAAAATTGTCGCCCGCGACGTTCTCGTTGAAGTAGTGGAGCTGCAGCGGCCGGGTCTGCCAGTACTGGCGGACGTTGCCGGACTTGCTCAGCGCGACCTCGTCCGCGAGCGCGACGATCGCGTACGCGATGTCCTGCGCGTCCTCGTGACGCAGCCCCATCTGCGCCGCGCGTTCCTGCATGGTGTCGATGAACGCACGCAACCGATCGTGCAGGACCTGCGGTGGCGGCTGCATCGACTCGTCCAGCTGGCGAATCTGGATGAGCGCGTTGAAGCAGTCCTTCGTGATCTCGTTGACTCGATCCATGGCTCGCGGGTCTTTCGAAGTGCCCCCTCAGGGAGCGCGTGGGGTGACCTGTGCAGCGCGTCAGCGCGGTGAGACGGCTATCTGCCCGGAGGCGGCACCGCCAGTAGCTCGAGCTTCGTGCTCCGGAGATCGAAGGGTGGCGGAAGGTAGATGGCGAGCGTTCTCTCGTTCAACACGTTGCGCCAATACTGGTCGCCGATGATGAGCTGGAAGTAGACGAGGCCCGCACGTACCGGAATCTCCGGCGGCGGCCTATACGTGACCTGGAGCGGGACGCCAGGCGTCGCGGCGCGGACGATGCTGCTGATGTCGCCCCACGACGCGATCTTCGACAGTTTCGGCAGCCGGTCGACCACCTGCGGCTCGGGGACCTCGGAGCGCACCGTGAGCACGTACTGCGTGCACCGGATGAGGCGATCGTCCTCGAGGCGTCCGAGGTACATCCCGTCCTCGCGCGGATCGAGGGGCACGGTGATGTACTGCTCGCGAATCGCCTGCTGAAGCAGGTTCATGATTCGCGCGAAGAGCTCCTCGAACGTCGCGCGGAGGTTGTTGTACTCGTACTTCGGAAGCGTGGAGGGATCGGCGTCCACGGCGAACGCGCAGAGCCCGCCGGCGGCCTGCGACAGCACCAGGTACGCGAGGTGCGGGTTGACGTCGGGCAGATCGATGAGGTGCGAGACGAGCGGGATGTACGTGTTGACCGCGTTGAGCACGAGGTAACGCGTGATGTCCGTCGAGGTGAACTCGATGCTCGAGGCGTCTCGCTGCCGCCGACCTTCCGACAGCACGCGCTGCTTCGCGACCATCAGGCCGAGAAGGCGTCGCAGCGACGCCATGATGAAGTTCGACGCACCGATGCGCGTGCAGGGCGGGATGTACGGATCGCAGACCGTCATCGCGCCCGTGTTGTCGCGTACGATCTCGGCGACTTTGATGGCTTCGAAGTCGTCGCGCGCCTCGTCGCCGAACAGCACGACGGTGTTGCGCTGTCCGAAGGGAACCTGCACTTCGTTCGCTGCGCCCGTCGTGTCCGCGACGCCGCGAGTCGTGATGGTGAATCGCGGCTTGGCGGCGGCGGTCGCGCCGGGCTCGATGTAGTTCGCGACGTTGTCGCGCTCGCGCGGCACCCCGATGAAGACCTCGAGCGCCCGCAGCGTCGGTCCGAAGTGCCCCTCGATCGGTCGCGCGGCCGGTGCCTCGGGGTCGTCCGCGTCGAAGGAGAGCGCCAGCCCATCGGGCAGCACGCCCTCGAACTGTTGAACCCGCAACTGTCCCGTCGAGAGCGCACGCGCGTCGATCTCCACGGACCGCAAGCCCCAGTCGAAGGGCGCGAGCGCGCTCACCCGCGCCGCCAGCACGGCCTCGTGATAGAGGTCCGCCTGCTGGAGATGCTGGGGGAACATGAACATCCCCTCGGACCAAACGACTCGTTGCGGCGTCTTCATCTCTCTCGCAGTTCTCGACTCGAAGCTCGTGTCAGCTCGTTTGGGTCAAGGAACGGTCGGGGCGCTCGGCCCGCTCGGAGCGGAGGGGGCCGAAGGACCGGATGGCGCCTCGGGACCAGCGGGCGCCTCGGGGCCCGATGGCGTGTCGGTGGGAACGTCGTCGAGGTCGATCCCGCCGCCCTCGCTAGCACGCCTGCGGCGTCTTGGCGGCTCGTACGACGGATCCTCTCCCGCCTGGATCCGATAGTCCTCGAGGAAGAAGAAGAAGTGCGGATCCGCGTCGGGGCCCGGGTTCGCCATCGGATCCTCTTGCTGTGCACGGCAACGGGACTCGGCAGGCGGAGGCGGCAGCTCGAACTCGCTCCGCCACGAGACGCCCTGCGGCCGGCGGAACCACGCGACGCCCACGATGTACTGGGCCTCTTCCTTCCGCTCGAACGCGCGCTCGAGACGCTGCTGCGGATAGACGACCACCTCGTCCATCTGCATGAGGTCGGGCCCCAGCGTGTCCTCGGCGCGATGCCAAACCTCCTCGAACTCGGCGTTCTCCATCCGCGTCAGCTCTTTGAGCTGGTACAGCCGAACGACCGTCGGGAGCGAGCGACCGCGGTCGTCCATGTTCACGCGATCGGCAGCCTGGACCACGAGCTGTATCGACTGCCGCAGAACGCAGTCCGCAGGCTGTTGGATGGGCGGCGAGTCGCCCCCGCATGCAGCGAGCACGAGCAAGGCGACCAGCGCCACCGGCGGGAGCAGTGAGGGAGAACGCTGCACGGTGGCGAACATTGGCAGAGGGCGGGCGAAGGTTGCAACAGATCGTCAGAGAGATGTCGCGGCAGCGTGCTGCCGCGACGATCCAGGCGCCGACGGTGGGCCGCGGACGAGGGCGAGGTCAGTGCCCGACGAGAGATACCCGACCGTTCGCCCCGAGCAGCGTCGAGGGGCGTGATTGTGCGCTCCGACGAGCGCGGCACGAGCGGTCGATGGTCACCCCTTCAGAGCTCGTGCTTGCGGATGAGGCGGTACACGTAGCTCCTGTCGAGGCCGGCGGCCTGCGCGATCGCGCTCGTGTCGCGTCCATGCTTCGCGAGCATGGCCGACATGTACTCGCGCTCGAGGTGGTCCAGCCAGCGATCGCGGATCTCCTTGAAGGGCTTGTCCGCGGAGATGCTCGGGAACTCACCCGACGGAATCGGCGCCTCGTCGGCGGGAGGGCGCGACGAGGTCGCGGCGTGCAGCGCCATGGCCTCGCGATCGCCGAGCGCCACCGTCCGCTCCATGAAGTTGCGGAGCTGTCGCACGTTGCCGGGCCAGACCTGGCGGTTGAGGTCCACGAGCAGCTCTCGGCTGAGCGCGGGAGACCCGGGCGGCAACATCCGCTGCGCGATGAGCGCGATGTCCTCTTTGCGCGTGCGCAGCGGGGGGATCGTGATCGGAACGACGGCGAGACGAAAGTAGAGGTCCTCGCGAAACGTCCCGACGTTGACCATCGCCGGGAGATCTCGGTGCGTCGCGGCGATGAAGCGGACGTTGACCTCGCGATAGGTCGACTCGCCGACCCTGCGGACGACGCGGCTCTCGATCGCACGCAGCAGCTTCGGCTGCATCCCGAGGGGCATCTCGCCGATCTCGTCGAGGAAGACCGTGCCTCCCCCGGCAGTCTCGATGGCGCCCGACCGCGCGGAGGCCGCGCCCGTGAAGGCGCCCTTCGTGTGCCCGAAGAGCTCCGCCTCGAGCAGGCTCTCCGCGAGCGCGCCGCAGTCCACGACGATGAACGGGCGATCGCGCCGCGGGGACGCGTCGTGGATCGCGCGCGCGACCAGCTCCTTGCCCGTGCCCGTCTCACCCTGGATCAGCACGGTCGACTCGAGCTGCGCCACACGGTGCAGCCGGGCGAAGAGCGCGCGCATCACCGCGCTTCGACCGAGCAGCGGACCGAACTCGTCGTGCGGCCACAGCTCCACGTCCGTGACGTTCTGGTTGTAGAAGAGGCCGAGCTCCGAGCTGCCCACTCGGATCGTCGCCGCATCGGGCACGCGCGCCGCGAGCACGCGGATGCCGTCGACGTAGGTGCCGGACTGGCTGCCCAGATCGCGAATCCAGACCCCGTCGTCCTCGACGTCGAGCGCTGCATGCAGACGCGACACGTCGGGGTCGTGCAACACCACGTCGGCCTGGTCGGCCGATCCGATCACGAGGCGACGCGCGAAGAAACGGCTGTGGCTTCGGAGCCCCTCGCGCCAACGGAGTTGGGGCTCGAGCCGAATCAGCGTGTCGCGCTGACCCTCGTTCTCCTCATCCTCGTACATCGTCGGCGGCGGAGGATATCAGCACCACGTCGACGATGCGTCCACGGCGCGACGCGCCGCTGGTTGGGACTGCGGCGGAGGTCGCGTGGAATCGCGACCCCCGCCTCACGACTCAGCGGCGGCGGCCCTGCTGCTGCGTCGGCTGGAACGCCAGGCGCGCCCTGTCGCTCCACGTGATGACGTGACGCCTCTCGAGCATGGTCAGCAGCGACTCGTAGGTCTTCACGCCCACGGCGTCGCTCCACGAGAGAACCCGCTGCTTCTCGAGGATGTCGAAGAGCCCTTTGATGTCTCCCGTTCGACCCAACCGCGTGCGGTCGCTCCACATGAGCATGTTCTTGCGCTCGAGTACCTCGAGCAGCGTTCCAAACGCTTCGAGATTGCCTTCGACCTCTTGCTGGATTTCGGACATGGGCGTCGCTCCTCGCGCGATGGCGGTTGTGGGGGCTCGTTCATACGCACGTCGCTCCGCGGAATCAAGACGCCTCTACGGCGTCGCGCTCCAGCCTCGCGTCGGCGGCCATGCTGCTCGCGCAGCGCGGCTCGCTCTCCGGATGCAAATCGGGCGCCCAACGTGGCGGCCGCCTTCGCTCGTCACTCCTCGGTGGACGCGTGCCGACGACCCGCCTGCGGGAATCGGTGCGGCGGCGGCTCGGCCACTCCGAGGAAGACCACGAGATCGTCCCCTTCGTCGCGCGTCCCACCCAGAAACCCGGAGAGCTCCGCGCGCGCGACGGCGAAGTAGCCCCGGTCGCTTCGACACAGCGCAACCCTGCCGGTGTGCTCGCAGATGCGGCACCACGAGAAGCTCTGCCCGAAGCGCGCTTCGGGGTCGTCGATCATGACGAAGCCAGTGGCCTCGCACGCCGCGCAGTCGACCTCCCCGACGAGACTTCGGCTCTCGCGGTCCCGCGTCGTTGCCTCCGTGCGCCGTTGCTGCTCGAGGTGCTCGGCGATCGGATACCCGCAATGAGGGCACGACGACGCGCGATCCGACACGTTCTGCGCACACTCCGGACACGTCACCAGCATCGGCCGTCTCTCTTCTCTCTTCGTCTTCTCTGGCGCCCGCACCGCTGCCGACGCGAGCCGCACCTCATATCACGCGCGCGGCGACCTCCGCTGCGGTGCGCGTTCCGTCACGAAGGTTGGACTGTGGTCCCACGTTGGACGGCAGTCCAACGGCTCCGTGGTCGCGCAGTCCAATCGACGGCCCTGGATCACGTGTTTTGGCCATCCACGCGTTGGCGCGATGTCTGCTCTAGTCGCTGGCACCAAGCACAACGCTTCGACGACCTGCTCGTTGTGAGAGTTGTCAGCGCGGCGACCGTCATCTCCAGATCGCAGTTGTGATCGCCTAGCGCTCGACTACGCTGCCGCCCTTCCAATCGATCGGCTGTCGCCGAGCAGGTTCCTCGACACCACCACGCAGAGGTCACCATGGCTGAGACCGTACATCTCTTTCTCAAGTCGAACGGCGCGGATGTTAAGGGCGAGTCCACGCAGACGAGCCTCGGTCGCGAAGGCTCCATCGAGTGCCTCTACTTCGAGGACGCCGTCCGCACGGCGCGCGAGCGCGGCACCGGCATGGCGACCGGTCGTCGCACCTACGAGCCCATCGTGTTCTGCAAGAGGATCGACAAGTCGAGCCCGCTGCTCGCCAAGTCGCTCTGCAACAACGAAGTGATCGAGGGCACCTTCAAGTTCTTCCGCCCGAACCCGACCGGCGACGGCACGACGCAGCACTTCTTCACCATCGAGATCGCGGAAGGCCGCATCGCGGGCATCAAGCGCGTGTCGCCCAACACGATCGACCCCGCCAGCGCGTCGGCGCCTCCGCTCGAGGAGATCGGCTTCGTCTTCCACACGATCACGTGGACGTACGAGGACGGCGGCGTGACGCACACCGACAACTGGCGCGAGAACACCTGATCGCGTCGCGCGGGCTCGGGCTCGCGCAACCGTAGCTGTTGGCCGCGCTCCATGGGTCGTGCGAAGCTGCACCCCATGGGGCGCGGACTGCTTTCCAGGATCAAAGCCGGCGCCGATTCGCGCCCGCTCGACGAGGTCGAGTCGATCACCGATCACCTGCGTGCGCTGCTCAACACGCGCATCGGCGAGTCGGCCACGGCGCCCGAGTTCGGCGTCATCGACATCTCCGACCTGCTCCACAACTTCCCCGACGCGGTCGGCATCCTGCAGCGATCGATTCGCCAGACGATCCTGCACTACGAGCCGCGGCTGAAGAACGTCAGCATTCGTCACGTGACGACCGACGACCAGCTGATGCTGAACTTCGAGATCGTCGCGCAGCTCGCCCGCAAAGGCTCTCGCGGCGTCATTCGATTCCACACGCACGTCAAGCCGACCGGCGCAGTCGACGTCTTCTGAACGCGCCCCGCATTCGGCTCGCGCGCCGGCACGCCCGTGCGTCACAGGAATGCGACACGGCCGCGGGCCGCGTGTATCATCGCGTCCCCCGAGGCGAGGCCGCGTGTTCAGCAAGTACTACCAGAGCGAGCTGACGTACCTGCGCGAGCTCGGCCGCGCATTCGCGTTGGCCAATCCCGCCATCGCGGGCCTCTTGGCCGAGCGGGGCGGAGACCCCGACGTCGAGCGCCTGCTCGAAGGCTTCGCGTTCCTCACCGCGCGTGTTCGCGAGCGCATCGACGACTCGGTCCCCGAGATCGTGCAGTCGCTGGCGCAGCTCATCCTGCCGCAGTACCTCCGCACGCTGCCCGCGGCCGCGATCGTCGAGCTGTCGCCAATCATGAACGCGCTGCGCGGTCGCCAGCGTGTACCGCGAGGGACCGAGCTCGCGGCCGTGCCGATGGAGGGGACGTCCTGCCGCTTCCGCACGACGGCCGACATCGATCTCGTCCCCCTCGCGATCCAGGACGTGGTGCTCGATCCGTCGGCGGCTGGCTTGCCGGTCGTGCGCGTGCAGCTGCAGACCACGGAGCCCGGCCGCGCGCTCGTCCTGCACCAGGATGGAGTCCGCTTTTTCGTCCAGGGCGAGCTGTCGGTCGCGAGCACCTTGTTGCTGTGGTTCCTGAAGCACTGCCGCAAGGTCACGATCAAGGGGGCGTCGGGTCGAGGCCGCAGCGTCGAGCTCCCCGGCTCGGTGGTCTCGGCGCCCGCGTTCGATCCCGCCAACGCGATGTTGCCGTGGCCCGACTTCGCCCCCGCCGGGTATCGGCTCGTTCAGGAGTACCTGACCTTCCCGCAGAAGTTCCTCTTCTTCGACGTCAAGGGGCTCGATGCCGCCCTCGCGGACGTGCTCGACGATCGCATCGAGCTCGCGTTCCAGTTCGATCGGCCGCCGGACCTGCCCGCGCGCATCGGCAAGGACATCCTCCGCCTGCACTGCGCGCCGGTCATCAACCTCTTCCGCGGCTCGTCGGATCCCATCCGACGCGATCCCTTGCAGGCCGAGTATCTCCTGCGCGCCGCCGACGTGGATCCGTACCACATGGAGATCTACGCGGTGGACGCCGTGGTCGGCCTCCAAGCAGGACGCGCCGAGCGCAAGACCTATCACCCGTTCTTCGCGTTCACCCACGCGTTGCAGGGCGGCTCGGACCAGGCGTACTACCGCATCCGCCGCACGCCCTCCCCGGTGGACGACGGCATCGACACCTACCTCGCGCTCGTGACTCCGCGCGACGCGCGACCCGAGGCGGTCGAGGAGACGTTGTCGCTCGACATCGTCTGCACCAACCGCTCGCTTCCATCGAAGCTCAGGCCCGGTGACATCTCGGTGCCCACGCAATCGTCGCCGACGACGGCGAAGTTCAAGAACATCACGCCGGTCACCAAACCCATCCGTCCGCCTCTCGGCTCCGAGCTCCACTGGCGACTGCTCTCGCATCTCGCGATCGGCCACCGCTCGCTCGCGGACGCGGCCGTGCTCCGTGCCGTGCTCGACGTCTACAACTTCCACGCGCTCGCCGAGCACCAGGTCGGTCGGACGAATCGCCTTCGGATCGAGGCGATCCAGAACGTCACCTCGCGACCCATCACGCGACTTCTCGGCAACACTCCCGTGCGCGGAGTGCAGACCACGGTCGAGATCGAAGAGTCCAACTTCGCCGGCCGCGGCGATGCGTTCGTGTTCGGTTCCGTCATCGAGGAGCTGTTCGCCGCGCACGTCACGATGAACTCCTTCAACGAGCTGCTCGTGCGTCTCCAACCTTCGCAGTCGGAGTACCGATGGCCGGCCCGGAATGGCCGAGTGGCGCTCCTCTGACCGAAGAGTTGCCGCTCTCGGGTGAGCACTCGCTCACGCTCCCGCCCGACTCGCCGACGATGCCGCTGGCGCTCGAGGATCAGCCGGCCGTCCGCCTCGTGATCGAGCGTGGTCACAAGAAGTCGTTCCTCGCCGTGATGGGCGTGCTCGAGCGGATGACCCCGCACGCTCCGCGCGTCGGCGGGCTCGGTCCCGTCGTCGAGGAGATGATTCGATTCAGGCACGACATCCGGCTGCAGTTCGCCGCGGGCGACGTCGCGAGCGTCGAGCTGAAGCACATCCCCAGTGACCCGACCGATCAGCTGTCACCGCCACGGCCGTTGTTCGAGGTCTCGACGACGTTCCTCGGGTTGACCGGCAGCTCGAGCCCGCTGGCGAGCTACTTCCTGGAAGAGGTGCTGTTCGAGGACGCCGACGAGCCCGCGCAACGCGACTTCCTCGACCTCTTCCACCATCGGCTCATCTCGCTCTTCTACCGCGTCAGCACCCGGTGCAACGCGCTCGGCGAGCACCAGAGCGATCAGAGCGACTCGTGGTCCAAGCGCCTCCTCTCGCTCGGCGGATTCGACACGTACGACCGGCCTTACGGCGGCCGCCTCCCCGCGTGGCGGCTCCTGCGACTGACACCGCTGCTCGCGCGAAACGCGCGAACCGCCGAAGCGCTGCGCATCGCAGTGAAGGACACGTTCGGGATCGAGCTCGGCGACGGCGAGGTCGACGTCCAGCAGTTCGTCGGCGGCCGCATCCCCGTCGAGCCCGAGCAGCGCATGCGCCTCGGTCTGGCCAACGGTCTGCTCGGACACAACGCCGTGCTCGGCGCACGCATCTTCGATCGCGCGAGCAAGTTCCGCGTGAAGCTCGGCCCGCTCGGCTACGAGACCTATCGCAAGTTCCTCCCGGGCGGCGATCACCTCAGCACGCTCAAGGAGCTCGTCTCTCTCTTCTGTCGGGATCCGCTCGACTACGACGTCGAGCTCACGCTCGCGACCGGTAGCAAGAGCACGTTCCGTCTCGGCGGGCCCAAGGCCACGAAGCTCGGCACCGACAGCTGGCTCGGCAGCGCGAGCCATCAGGAGACGAAGGTGATCGTCGAAGTCTCACAGGATTCCGAAGCGGATCGAGAAAGCGACAGCGCTGTTGCATCCGCGGCCCGGTCTAGGATTATCCTCGCGACCTCCGAGTGAGCCGGACACGGCGCGGCGCCGTGGCCCGAAGCACTGAAGACTCGGAAGGAGACCACCATTCGCGCCGACTCCAAGGCCCTGGTTCGCCGGCTCACGCCCACCGGAACGAAGATGCTCGAGTCTGCCGTCGCTCGTGCGATGAGCGCGCAGCACTACGAGATCATGGTCGAGCATCTGCTCCAAGCGATGCTCGAGCCGACGGTGAGCGACGCCGCGTACGTCCTTCAACACTTCGGACAAGACAAGTCGCGCATCCTCGGCCGTGTGATGAAGGTCCTGGAGCGGATGCGATCCGGCAATGCCGGCCGACCCGTTTTCTCCGAGACGCTCTTCCAGTGGATGGAAGACACGTGGCTCTGGGTATCGCTCGATCAGAGCGCGGCGCGCATCCGCTCGGGCGCTCTGTTCGCCGAGTTCGTGATGCGCGCGTCGCGTTACAGCGGCGAGCAGTACCCGGAGCTCGACGCGATCCCGATCGACGAGATCAAGAAGCAGTTCCTCGACATCGTGCAGCCCTCGCCCGAGACAGCCGAAGCGGCGCCGGCCATCGAGGGAGCTGCAGCAGGGCCGGGCGCGGGCCCCGGAGCTCCCGCGGGCCGCGGAGACGAAGCCCTCAAGCGCTTCTGCACGAACTTCACGCAGAAGGCGCGTGACGGGAAGATCGATCCGATCTTCGGCCGGCACCGCGAGATCCGGCAGATGATCGACATCCTCGCTCGACGCCGGAAGAACAACCCGATCGTCGTCGGTGAGGCAGGCGTCGGCAAGACGGCGCTCATCGAGGGCCTCGCGCTCGACATCGTCAACGGCAACGTCCCGGACCAGCTCAAGAACGTCGAGATCGTCGGTCTCGACCTCGGTCTCTTGCAGGCGGGCGCCGGCGTGAAAGGCGAGTTCGAGAACCGGCTCAAGTCGGTGCTCTCGGAGGTTCGATCGTCGGCCAAACCGATCATCATCTTCATCGACGAGGCGCACACGATCATCGGAGCCGGCGGCCAGCAGGGCGGTGGCGACGCGGCCAACTTGCTCAAGCCCGCGCTCGCGCGTGGTGAGCTCCGCACCATCGCGGCCACGACGTGGTCCGAGTACAAGAAGTACTTCGAGAAGGACGCAGCGTTGGAGCGCCGCTTCCAGCCCGTGAAGGTGGACGAGCCGTCGGTGCAGGACGGCATCCTCATGCTGCGCGGTCTGCGACCCATCTTCGAGGACGTCCACAAGGTCGCGATCCGCGACGAGGCCGTCGTCGCTGCGGTCGAGCTGTCGAGCCGGTACATCTCGGGACGACAGCTGCCCGACAAGGCCGTCGATCTGCTCGACACCGCGGCGGCGCGCGTGAAGATCGAGCTCGGCGCCAAGCCCGACGACATCATGGCGATCGAGCTCGACATCGCAGGCTACGACCGCGCCAAGAACGCGATCGAGCGCGACATGAAGGACGGCGTCGTGGTCGACCCCGAGAAGCTCCCGGCGATCGAGGAGAAGCTCCTCAAGGCCAAGGAGGACCTCGCCAAGCTCCGCGCACACTGGGAGACGGAGCTCGCCGCGGTCAACGAGCTGCGCAAGGCGCGCGAGGCGCTCGTGAACCCGACGCCCGATCAGGACAAGATCACCCTCGCCGAGAACCTGAAGAAGGCGCAGGACGCTGCCGAGAAAGCCCGCGGTGAAGAGCCGCTCGTGCACGCCGACGTCGACGCGGACGTCGTCGCACGCGTCGTGGCCGCATGGACGGGCATCCCCGTCGGCAAGATGAAGGGCGACCAGGTCGCCGCGATGCTGACCGTCGAGGACCGACTGCGTGAGCGCGTCCGTGGACAAGAGGCCGCGATCAAGGCCGTCGGTGAGACGATCCGCATCGCCGGCGCCGGCATCCGCAACCCGCGTACACCCGTCGGCGTCATGTTGTTCGTCGGACCGAGCGGCGTCGGCAAGACGGAGACCGCGCTCGCGCTGGCCGACGCGCTCTACGGCGGCGAACGGTTCATGACGACGATCAACATGTCGGAGTTCCAGGAGAAGCACACCGTCTCGCGGTTGCTCGGCTCGCCTCCGGGCTACGTCGGCTACGGCGAAGGTGGCGTGCTCACCGAGGCCGTGCGGCAGCGCCCGTACTCGGTCGTCCTGCTCGACGAGTGCGAGAAGGCCGATCTCGACGTGATGAACGTCTTCTACCAGGTGTTCGACAAGGGCTCGCTCTCCGACGGCGAAGGCCGCGAGATCGACTTCAAGAACACCGTCATCATCCTCACGAGCAACCTCGCTTCCGACATCGTGATGAAGTGCTTCGAGAAGGAGGAGATCCCCTCGGTGGAAGAGGTGATCGCCGCCATTCGCCCGACGTTGAGCAAGCACTTCAAGCCCGCGTTGCTCGCGCGCATGAACATCGTTCCCTTCGGTCCGATCCTCCCGCCCATCCTCAAAGAGATCACCCAGATGCGGCTCAAGGGTCTGTCGAGCCGGCTGTGGGACAGCCACCGGATCAAGACGGATTTCGACGCGGCGCTCATCGACGAGCTCGCGAAGCGGTGCACCGAGTCGGAGACCGGCGCCCGCGCCGTGGAGCACATCCTCCGCACGTCGCTGATGCCGGCGGTCTCGCGCTCCCTGCTCGAGCGCCTGGCGTCCGGGGAGCAGCCGGCCATGTTGACCGTCGGCATCGCCCCCGACGGCGGCTGGCGCATCGACTGGGATTGACGGGCGGAACGGCTGACACGCAAGGAAGGCGCGGCGCGGGGAGGATCCTGGTAGAATCCCCGCGCCGCCATCGATGCTCCCGCTCCTCGTGCGAGTCGACAACCTGCAGGCGCAGACCTCGACGCACTACGCGTTCGATCGGTCGCCCGTGCGCCTCGGGCGTAACCAGCTGAACGATCTGGCGCTCGACGCCGGCTTCGTCTCGCAGTGGCACGCGCTCGTCAGGTTCGACGACTACTCGACGCTCTACTTCGATCTCGGCTCGACGAACGGCACCCTCGTCAACGGGCAGCGGATCGGGAAGAACGTCCCGGTGCCGGTGGACGGCAACACGGAGGTGCGCATCGGCTCGTTGCGCCTCTACCTCTGGCGCGCCGAGGCGCCTCCGCATCTGCTCAACGCCCAGCGCACGGGCGTGTTCGGCACGACGGGCTCGGGCCAGATGTACGACCGCACGACGGTCGAGATCGGGCTCGCGGGAGGCGACGTCAGCCAGGGCGTGCAGCACGCGCGTCTGATGACGGGGGCCATCGGCTCGCTGCGTCCGCTGTTCGACCAGTACCGCGCGTCGTGGGCCTCGCTCCAACGGATGCTGCAGCACACCGTCACGCAGTTCCCGGAGCAGGGCCGCCCGCTCGCGCTCGCGGCGTTCCAGCGCGAGTTCCCCCAGATCACGAACGAAGAGCAGTTCCGCGAGCTGGCGACGGCTCATCGCGCTCCACTCGCGGGCTCGATGGGCACGGCGCTGGCGACGCAGCAGATGCTGTCGCAGTTCGCGCAGTACTACGTGCCCGGCGGCAAGTCGCCCTCCACCCCGCAGGACGTCGAGCGATTGCTCGGTCTGGTCGCCGCCGCGCTCGAGGCGTACAGCAAGTCGTTCGTCGAGCTCCGCAAGGGTCACGACCAGTTCGCGACCGAGATGGCGCTCCGATCGATGGGCGAGGAGACCCCTCTGCACAGCGCGAAGGAAGCACGCGAGGTGCTCGCGTACCTGCTCGACTGGAGCGTCGACGGCACTCCACGTATCCAGGAGCTCACCGCCGCGTTCGCCGACATCATGATTCACCAGGTCGCGCTGTTGAACGGCCTCATGGAGGGCGTGCGCGGCCTGCTCCAGAAGCTGTCGCCGCAACAGATCGAGCGTGACGTCGGCAAGGGCGTATGGCCGTTCGGTGGCGCAGGCACCAAGTGGAAGCGCTACGTGCAGCGACACCGCGAGTTCGTGGAGGAGGAGCGGCAGATCACCTCGGCCGTCTTCGGAGCGGAGTTCGCCCGCGCCTACGCGACCGTCGTGGGCGAGCAGTTCGACGATCAGCAGGTCTCGCGTGCAGGCCGTCCACCACGACCGGCGACCGTGAGAATGCCGCCCACGAACGACGCTCCGCGACGTTGAGGCCTGCGGCCGTCTGCCAACGCAGAATTTCGCGACGTTGCCCCTGGATGGGCCATACTCGCGCCGCCGGGTGCGGCCCGTGTTTCACCCCCGCGTCCCCTACAGGCTCCTCTCGCCCCGTGCTCGGCCCTCGGACTCATGACCTGCGAACAGCACCCCCCAGTGCTCACCTCGACGCGCTCCCCCGACGGGGGCGCGAGCCTCGACGCATCCCGTCGCGCCACGCGGGCT
Organism: Deltaproteobacteria bacterium; assembly: GCA_020854145.1. Lineage (GTDB taxonomy): Bacteria > Myxococcota_A > Polyangia > Polyangiales > JADZFZ01 > JADZFZ01. Next base: position 26,727 of record JADZFZ010000904.1, read on the forward strand.
CCCGAGGGCCACAAGGCATCCCGTCGCCGCGGCGGCGTCGTCGTGGCTCTTCTCGCGATCGGTCTCGGCGTCACCCTGTCGGTGATCGCGGCGTGCTCGAGCTCGCGCCCTGCCCCGCCGCGCGAGCCGCCGCGCCCCGTTTGCTTCATGCAGGCACGAACGAAGTCGCGCACGGGCGCGCCGATCCGCAACCTCCGCCCCGAGCAGTGGTACCGGCTGGTCTTGCCCGACTACAACCGCCGAACCGGAACCTACGATCGCGGGCACGACTGCTCGGGCCAAGCGGTTCGCTGGCGCGAGAGTCACGACGCACGCCGATGCTTCGAGCCGGATCCAGCTCCTGATCCGCTGCCGACGCGCAGCCGGCTCACGGACGACGACCTCATCATGTCGCGCGTCGATGCGGACAAGCGGCTCATCTGGGTCGTCACGCGTCGGTTCGACAACGGCGAAGGCGAAGGCCCCGTCGTCCTCGCCGAGTTCACCGATCGTGGAGTCGCCGTCCGCGCGACCGGTACCTTGCGTGCGATGGTCAAGCGAGCCCGCCTGCGCATCCAGCGGACCGGCACGTTCCGCATGCTGGTCGCCGAGGGCGAACGCTGCACCGACGACGAGGATCCGCGCACGTGTCAGCGCTTCGCGCGGGTGCTGCTGCTCCGCAACCGAAGGTTCACCAACCTCGAGGTCCTTCGCGAGGACGGCCGCTGCATCGGGCCCGCGAACTTCCCGATGACGCGCGACGATACGATCGAGCTCCCCTCCGGGTGGAATCGGCGCTTCCAGCTCGCGTCCTCCGTGGAGTTCGGCAGCGGGGGCTTCGTCGTCCACGAGCAGGTCACGGTGCACGACAGCGATCCGCGCCATCCCGCCGTCCCGCCGCGCCTTTATCGGCGCTCGTCCTCCGATCGCACGATTCGCATCTCCCGCGGCCGGATGATCGCGTCGCACACGTCGCTCTGGTACCGGATGCGCGTGATGCGCGCGACCGTGCGCGTCCCGCTGCGCTACGACGCGGGGCCCGACGCCGACCTCTACGGACCGGACGCCGGGTTCCAGTAGCGTTCGGACGCTCGGTTGTGGTACCGAGGCTTCCCTCGAGAGGAGGCCTCGTATGGAGTCGACCGAGCAAAAAGACGCCGCGCTGGTGCATTGGGTCGTTGCGGGCACGTTCTCGCCTGCGCCGAGCGGGCGGCGATTTGCCGTGACTCCCGACGACCTGCACACACACATGGCCGCCGCGGGGCTGCGCAAGAGCGTCACCGTGGCGGATCGCCTCGGCGCGGCGGATACGCGCACATTCGACGTCGTCTTCGACAAACCGAAGTCCTTCGCCGTCGGAGAGCTCGTCGCGTCGATCCCCGCGCTCGCCGCGCTCCGGGCACTCGCGGAAGATCTCGGGAGCAACGACGTCAACCAGAGGCCGCTGCCGGACGCGATCCGCCAGCGCATCTCCGACGCCGTCGGCCCCGGCAAGATCCTCTCGGCGGTCGAAGCGCTTCTGTCGCCTGCGCCGGCCGCCGCGGCGAAGGCCGAGCCCGCCAAGGCCGAAGAAGCCGCAGCTCCCGCGCCCGCAGCCAGTGTCGACGAGATCCTCGACACCAAGAAGACGGCGCCTGCCACGACCACCGCGGTCGACTCGTTCGTGCGCGCGGTGCGCTCCGGAGGCGCCGGCTCGAAGTCCGTCACGCCGTCGGCGGCAGCGCGGGGCGCCCGCAACCTCATCGAGGAAGCCGTGTTCCGAACGGCCAACGAGATCCTCGCGGAGCCGAGCGTCGCGCGATGGGAGAGCGCGTGGCGCGGCCTCAAGATGCTGGTCGATCAGTGCGGCGTGAACGCAGGCATGACCGTCGAAGTCGTCGACACCGACGCCGCCGCGTTGCCCGATGCCGTCTTCGAGGGCGCCGATCCCGACGCCTCCAACCAGCCCGACGCGTACTTCATCGTCGACGCCATCGACGACGTCGAGCGCTTGACCGCCCTCGCGCAGGCTGCCGAGGGCGCGCTCGCTCCGTTCGTCGTCGCGGTGAGCCCGTCCTTCTTCGGCGCCGCCGATGCCCACGAGATCGCGCGCAAGATCGAGCACGACGCCAGCTCGTTGCCCGAGACCTATGGCGAGCTCCGCGGCGACGAGGCGTCCCGTTGGCTCTGCCTGGTGGCCAATCGCGTCGTGGTCGCGAGCGAAGGAATCGGCGCCACCAAGCGCGTCGCATTCGGAAGTCCAGTCACCGCCCTGGCCGCGATGCTCGCAGCGAGCTACCGCGACACTGGGGCGTTCGGTCGCATCCGCGGCTCCGATGGCGCGTTCAAAGCCGGCGGCACCTGGGAGCTTCCTTCCGGGCGCGATGCCGGGACCAGCCTTCCCACCGAAGCGTTCTGCTCGATCAATCTGCAGAATCGTCTCGCGGAGCTCGGAGTGCTCGGTATCGGGAGCGCCAAGAACGCCGACAAGGTCGTGCTGAGCATCGCGCCCACCGTGCGATCGAGCCCCGATGCAGCCAGCCTTCCTGGCCAGATCCTCACCGGCCGCGTCGTCCGGTTCGGTCAGTGGGTCCGCGATCAGATTCCCGAGGGCGCATCCGCGGAGGACGTCAAAGCGCTCTTCGAGCAAGCCGCGAGTGTCTTCCTGTTTCCCAGCCTCCAGGATGGAGCGGCGCTGCGGGCTCAGGTCGGCAAAGGGGCAGACGGCAAACCGGCCGTTCAGATCGCGTGCGCGGTCTCTCCGAAGTTCGCAGGCTCGCCCTTCCACATGGAGTTCGAGCTCCCGCTCAAGCACTGAATGATCTCGTAGGGGGGCTGGGCGCGCTCCCCTACGACCCCGGTCTTCGTCCTTGCCGATCTTGCTCCGAGGGCTCGAGCAAACCGCGCGCGAGCCCTTCGCGGACGAAGCCGATGACCTCGCCGCGAAGCACCGCCGCCGGCTCCCCGCACATCTCCGCGAAGCGAACGAGCGCTTCGCCGATCGTCAGCCCGGAGCCCAACAGGCCGAACAGCGCCCACCCTCGTTCGCCCAGCTCCCGGTCCTGCGCAATCGAGCCCTCCGGCATTCGCACCGCGAATCGCACGGGCATCGGCGCGTCCGCGCTCTCGCGCTCCTCGACGAAGCGGGCCCCCTTCGGCACCTCGACGCGTGAGCCGAGCAGATCCTTCTCGCTCGACAACGCGAGCTCCAGCGCGCTCACCAGACGCATCACCGCGTCACCACGCAGCTTCGTCAAGCTCGGCGCCGGCAGGACCAATCGGTATCGGCCACCCGGTTCCCCGCCTTCGGGCGGGCGCCGCAGCACCAACAGCAGGCGCGACATCTCGGAGGCACCCATGGACTCGAGATGCTCTCGATAGTCGACTACCGCTCTCTGGTAACGCTCGTCGAGCGCCTCGAACGTCGAAGCCGCATACGCGACGGCCTGGTGATCCAGGCTGGGCGCCTTCTCCACCAGCGCCATCGAGTCGACCAGCGAGCTTGCCGTGACGACCCGGAGACGCTCGGCGAGCGGGGCATCCTGCCTGACGGCCGAGTCGAAATGCAGAAACGCCATGCCTCCCGGCGATAGAAGGCCCGCGCACTCCCCCGCGAACCGCAACGCCAGCTCGTCTCCGTATCGCCCGCCGTGCAGGAACGTGGAACCGGCCGCGCCCTGCGGCAGCGGAACGTACGGCGGTTGCGACAGGATCAGATCGAACGTCAGCCCCGCCACGGGCGCGGCACAGTCGCCTTGCCTGCAGTCGACCACGACGCCGTTCAGTCGCGCGTTGAACTTCGCGATCCCGACGGCTCGCGCAGAGAGATCCGTCGCGAACGCTTGCGCACCACGCTGCGCGGCTGCGATCGCCAGAGACGCCGCACCGCAGCCCAGGTCGAGCACCGTGCGCGCGTTCGAGTGCGCGAGGGCCCGGTGCAGCAGGAGCGTGGTCATCCCCGGACCCATGACCGCGTCTCGATCGGCATCCAGATAGTCGGACAGATACCAATTGTCCTCGAACGCCATCAGGATGAACCGAGAGACGATCGATTCGCCGTTGGTCTCGAGCAGCTCCGCTCGGATCAGCCGGTCGGTGAGCGAATCTCCGAGCGCGGCGCGCACGCGTTCGGCGGGCACCGCGGTGCGATAAGCGAGGAGCAACGCCAGATCCGACGCGGGCCCCGACAGATTGCGCAGGAACCGCCGCACCAACGGCAGACGCAGCGCGTCGAACAATCCCGGCGCAATTCGCTCGCTATCGGCGATCACACGACCGTCGTAGCCGCCCGTCCGAAGCGCCTCTCGCAGCCCGGCGAGCGCCGCGTCGTCGAGCTCGGCGAGTCCCTCGATCGGCGGCAGCGACATCGTGCCCGCCCCTCAGAAGACGAAGTCGGTGGTGAGGAACGACGACAACCGGCCCGTCACGATCTCCGTCATGATTCGCTTGTTCTCCTCGTTCGACGCAGTCGCGACCGTCGCGCGAATCGAGAATGCCCTCAGTGCGTCGGACACCGACAGCGTGCCTTCGGCGGAGTCCTTCCGGCCCGTGAACGGGAACGTGTCGGGCCCGCGCCGGCATTGCGTGTTGACGTTGATTCGCGACACCTGATTGACCAGCGCATCGATGAGCCCTGCCAGCCGACGCGAGTCGCTTCCGAACAACGCGACCTGCTGACCATACGGGCTGGATCGCATGAACGCATCGATCTCGGCGTCCTCGCGGAAGGTCGCGACGGGCACGATCGGCCCGAACTGTTCCTGCGAGTACAGCTGCATGTCGGGCTTGACGGGGTACACCACCGCAGGCCGATAGAACGTGCCGACGGTCTTCCCGCCGAGCGTGTTGACGACCATGGCGCCCTTGTTCACGGCGTCTTCCACCATCGAGGCCATCCACTTCGGCTTGTCGTCCTCGACGAGCGGCGTCAGCTTCACACCCGGATCCCAGGGCATTCCCGCCGGCAACGCGTCGACGGCATCGCACAAGCGCGAGACGAACTTGCCCGCGATGCTCTCGTGCACCAGCACGAGCTTGATCGCCGTGCACCGTTGCCCGTTGTAGGACAACGCCCCGCTGACGCACTCGGCCACTGCGACGTCGAGATTCGCGTCGGGCAAGACGATCGCCGGGTTCTTGGCCTCGAGCCCCGTGATGCATCGCAGCCGGTTCGGACGCGGATGCTGTTTCTTGAGAATGTTCGCGACGCGGCTCGTCCCGATGAACGCGAGCACGTCGACGTCGCCCGATTGCATGATCGGACCGATCACCTTCGGCCCGTCACCCTGGACGATGTTGACGACGCCCGCCGGGAATGCCTCGCGCATCGCATCGAGCAACGGGAGGTGCAGGAGCGCCCCGTACTTGGGCAGCTTGGACACGACCGTGTTGCCCATCAGCACTGCCGGGATCAGCGTCGTGAACGTCTCGTTGAGCGGGTAGTTGAACGGGCCCATGCAGAGCACGACTCCCAACGGAGAGCGGCGGATCTGGCCGATCGTGCCTTCCTCCATCACGAACCGGCCTGCCGAGCGATCCTGCTCCTTGAGAGCGTCGATCGTGTCGCGCACGTAGACGACCGTCCGGTCGAACTCGCTCTCGGAGTCCTTTCGCGTCTTGCCGATCTCCCACATCAGGAGGCGCACCACGTCCTCGCGGACGCGCAACATGCCTTCGACGAATCGCTCGAGGCAGCCGATTCGACGAGCCGGTCGCGCATTGGGCCATTCGCCGCGGCCGTGATTCCACGCCGCTTTCGCCGCCGCGAGCGCCCGATTGGCCTCGTCGGCGTCGAGCATCGGGGCGCGGCCCACCATCGCGCGCGCGAGCGTCCCATCGGCAGCGGGATGACAGATCGGCGAACGCACCTCTGCGCTCTCGCCGCTCCACTCTCGTACCTCGCCGCCAATCAGATATCGATTGGCCCATCGTGACGCATCGACCCGCGCGCTCTCCGGAACCTCGTCTGCAGTCGGGAATCGAATCGCCGCGGTCGTCATCATTCCACCACACCCATCACGCGTTGCTGGCGAGACACCTCGGCCGCCTCCTTCACCTTGTCGAACAGCTCCCGAGATCCGGGCAACCCTCGTAGCGTCAGCTCGTGGTCGGTGGTGTCGGTCGTCAGGATCCGAATCCGCGCGACGCCCATCATGCGCTCCATGACGCCTTGCTGGAAGCTGATGTCCCTCACGCGCCAGAGCGGCAGCGTCTCGATCCTGCGCGTGAAGATCCCGATCTCGTAGTCGATGCTCCGGTCCGTGATCTTGTAGCGCGTGTTCTTGCGCTTGAGGTGCAAGACCAGCAGCCACACGAGGCCGATGAGCACGAGAGACAGGATCACCGCGAACACGTAGGACCAGAAGCTCGCCTTCCAGCTCGGGCTTCCTTCGAAGATCACGGTTGCCGGACCCACGGGTGCTTGCGCGCCCGCGGCAACTTCCGTCGGAGGGGGTGTCGCCATCGCGCCGGATGGTAGATGAATGCCGCCGTGCGCGCGATCCTCCACGTGGACATGGACGCGTTCTACGCGTCCGTCGAGCAACGCGACGAACCCCGTCTGCGCGGACGGCCCGTCGTCGTCGGCGGCCGTTCGCGACGCGGCGTCGTAGCGGCAGCTTCGTACGAAGCCCGCCCGTACGGCGTTCGCTCGGCGATGCCGATGGGGGAGGCGCTGCGCCGATGCCCGGACGCCGTCGTCGTCCCACCTCGCATGGGGCGTTACGCCGAGGTGAGCGCACGGGTGTTCGACATCTTCCGGCGCTTCACGCCGCTCGTCGAAGGCCTCTCGCTCGACGAGGCGTTCCTCGACGTCACGGCGAGCCGCAGTCTGTTCGGCGGTGCCGAGCCCATCGCGCGCCGGATCAAGGAGTCGATCCTCGCGGAGACGGGGCTCACCGCCTCTGCCGGCGTCGCACCGTGCAAGTTCGTCGCGAAGGTCGCTAGCGATCTCCGCAAGCCCGATGGGCTCGTCGTGGTCGCGGAGCACGACGTCGCGAGCTTCCTCGACCCGCTGCCCATCGAGCGGATGTGGGGCGTCGGACAGAAGACCGCCCCTCGGCTCCGCGCCTCGGGCCTCGCCACGATCGGCGACCTCGCGCGCGCCGAGACGCGGACGCTCGAAGGGCTGCTCGGGCGCTGGGGCACGGAGGTACAGCTGCTCGCACGCGGGATCGACGAGCGAGACGTCGTCCCCGGGATCGTGGCCAAGTCCGTCGGAGCCGAAGAGACCTACGAGAACGATCTCGTCGACATCGCGAGCATCGAACGTTGCCTTCTCGATCAATCGGCCCGCGTGGCTTCGCGCCTCGTCCACGAACGACTCTCTGGAACCGTCGTCGTCGTGAAGCTGAAGGACTCGGCGTTCCGCCTGTTCACGCGTCGGGCGACACTGCCGGAGCCCGTCGCCGACACCGATTCCATCTTCGAGGCTGCTCGTTCCCTGGTCGCACGATTCCCCCTGCGCGGCAGGCGTTTCCGGCTGACCGGCGTCGCCGTGGCGGGATTGCGGGAGGGTCCGCCCTCACCGAGGTTGTTTCCGGATGCACGGGCCGAGAGGCGCCGCAGGGTCGAGCAGCTCACCGCCGACGTGACCGACCGATTCGGCGCACTCGGTCTGACGCGAGCCGCCTTGGTCGACCCCGAGCACGCCAGCCGAGCACCCGTGAACGTCGACCGCGTGCATCGCCGTCTCCGCGCCGACGAGCCCGAGGATTGAACCGCCGCGACGACTGCTATAACCGCTACGTGCCACAACCGAGCGCGACTGCAGCCGCCGACGCCGTGCCTCTCGTGCCGCCCGTGTGGGGCCTCTTGCCCGAGCAGCTCGCGCACGCGCTCACGGCTCGCGGCATCCCGATCCGTGACGACGAGGCGCGGCGGGTGATTGCGCATCGCGTGGCCATCGACGGAGCACGCACCATCGTTCGGCGACCGCTCTCGCGCGCGCTCACCAGCGCCATCGCGCGCGCGTCGGATCCCTCGGACCTCGAGATCGTCGAGAAGGCCGTCGATCCACACGACGGCTTCGTGAAGTACCTGTTTCGTTCGCCCGACGGCGCGCTGTCCGAGGCCGTGCGAATCCCGCTCGAGAAGCCCGGCTGCTTCAGCGTCTGCCTCTCGTCGCAGGTCGGGTGCGCGATGGGCTGCGTGTTCTGTGCGACGGGACGTCTCGGGCTCGACCGCAATCTGCGAGCCTGGGAGATGGTCCGCGCATTCTGCCGCGTACGCGACGAGGCCCCAGGACGCATCACCGGAGCGGTCTTCATGGGGCAAGGCGAGCCGTTCCACAACTACGACGAGGTCATTCACGCCGCCCGGATCCTCTCGCATCCGTGCGCGGGTCGAATCTCCGCGCAAGCCATCACCATCTCGACCGTGGGGCTCGTCCCGCAGATTCGCCGCTACACCGCCGAGGGGCATCGCTATCGATTGATCATCTCGCTCACGTCCGCCGTGCCCGCGCGGCGCGCGCAGCTGCTGCCCATCGCAGGTCGTTTCACCATCGAGGACGTCGCCGCCGCGATTCGAGAGCACGCGAGCCGCGCAAAGGGCCGCGTCACGGTCGCGTGGGTCGTGATGTCCGGGGTCAACACGGGCGACGACGAGGTCGATGCGCTCCGCTCGCTGCTCGGCGACGTGCCGCTGCGCCTCAACCTGATCGACGTGAACGACCCACGAGAGGGCGGTTATCGCCGCGCGAGCGACGAGGAGCGCAAGGGCTTCATGAACCGACTTCAGGTGCTCGGGGTCCCGCTCGTACGCAGGTACTCCGGCGGCGCCTCCCGCCACGCCGCGTGCGGGATGCTCGCCGCCGAGCGCATCGCTCCGGTCTGATTCGCAGCACCCGACCGGTCACGCAGACGTGGTCACGGCGACTCGGGCCCGACCGCTCCTTCACCGTCGCTCTCGGTCTCCGGCGTCGCTTGCCCTTCCTGCCCTCCCGGCTCGCCACTGCCTCCGTACGACTCGTCGCCGCCACCTGCGCTGCACGATGCCTCCGCGCCCGAGCTGCCGCCGGACGCCCCCGTGCTCGCAGGTGCCGGCTCGTCGGACGCGTCACCGCCGCCGCAACCCGCGGCAACGGCGCCCGCCAACACGATTGCGATCACCAAGCTCCAGTCACGAATCATCGACTACCTCCGGAACTATCCAGGATGCCACGAAATCGGCTCCGGCCGCCCGCTCGGAAAGGCGTCTCTCCACGCGGAGAGTGCGTTGTGTCGTCACGAGCGACGGCGTAGCTTTCATCGGTCGTGTCCTCGTCCGAGGGAGCCTTCGTGCCCCCACGCGCGGGCCTCGTGCTCGTCGTCGACGACGACGCATCCATCAGGCTCGTTGCCACGAGAATCCTGCAATATGGCGGTTATCGCGTCGGCTCCGCGAGCTCCGTGTCCGAGGCGCTCGACGTCTGTCACGGCGAGCTGCCCGACCTCGTGCTGTGCGACTTCAACATGCCCGGTGCCGACGGCAGCGTGCTGCTCCGCGAGCTTCGCGCACGCCACGGCGTGGACGCTCCGCCATTCGCGTTCGTCACTGCGCATCACGGCGACGCTCGCCTCGCGACCTTGGACGGTGTGGCCGCGATCATTCCCAAGCCATTCACGATGGAGCAGATCCTCGGGCTGGTCGCGAAGTTCGTCATCCCTCGTCCCGGCAGCATCGCAGCGATGAGGCTCACCGTTCCGACCAAGTGACGCAGGGATAGACGCTCCTCCGTGCCGATTCTCTCCGATCGGGAATCGACGCAGCCCCCGCCAGCACGGATCGTCAGCGGCGCGCGCGCGCGAGGAAGGCGAGGACTCGCTCGGGGTCGTGACGGTCGCCGCGTTCGAGCGCGCCGGTCTCCTGGGTCGTGTGCAGCTGCCCGTCGGGCCGGAGCACCACGAGCACCGGTAATCCGTGTTGCATCGGGTTGCCGTATCGCTCGTTGATCGCGGCGTTGCGCCCCGAGCGGCGAGCCCCGGTGTCGACGTGGACCACGTGGAAGCCCGCGGCAATCGCGTCGCGCACGCGCGGCTCGTTGCGAAGCGTGTGCTCGAGCCGACGACACCACTTGCACCAGTTGCCACCGAAGAGGACGAGCACGCGTTTGCCGTCCGAACGCGCCCGCTCGAGGGCGCGAGCGATCTCGGCGCTCGCATCCGCATTCTCGTCGTAAGGACGCGCGACCTCCGGCGGCGGCCCCGCATCCTCCCCGGCGGCGCCATCCGTCGCGCTGCACGCACTTGCGACAATCGTCGCGACCACCAGAAACGTCCGCCTCATCGCCACGCAACTACCGCGCGTCGCGACGTCCCGCCACTCGCGGCGGGCCGCACGCGAGATCTCTCGCGACCCACGAACGGAATGGTCGGAGCAGGTGGGCACGTATGAGAGACTGGCGCCTCCAACGATCGACACGCCGCCTCGGGGCGGAGCACAGGAACGAGGAACCGAACGATGAGCGACGAACGGGAGAAGTCCTTCGACATCTTCGAGCTGATCACGGCCATCTTGCTGGGTCTGGGCGCAGTGGGGGGCGCCTTCGCCGGTTACCAAGCCGATCTCTGGGGCGGACAATCCGTCGAGGCTTATGGCGAGGCAGGCACGATGTCGACGCGTGCGTCGACCATCTTCAATCGAGACCTCTCTCAGGTCATCCGCGATCTGAACCTGGACGTCGAGGCGAAGAAGCAGGTCTTCGAGGCGATCTACACCGAAGACGACGCGGTGCAGGAGCGAACCTACGACGTCGCCCGCTGGATCTTCACGACGCAGATCAGCGACGACGCGTACGAAGCGCTCGGGCTCCCTCCCGAACCTCGGACGCACGCGCTGACGCAGCGCGCGGAGCTCGAAGCCGAGCTCGACCGACAGCAGGCCGAGGACGCTCGCCGCGCCGCCCAAGCTCCCGCGCCCGCACCGACCCCCGCCGCGCCGACCGAAGGCGGCGAAGAAGGAGGGGCGCAGCCAACCGCGCAGCCCGAGCAGCCCGCGCAACAGGCGGAAGAGGACGACGACGACGGTCCGCAGATCACGCCGCAGCAGCTCGCCTCGACCTTCTTCCGCGACCTGAGCGAGGACCCCGAGTACCTCACCGGCATGCTGGCCGAGGGTGAGCAGATGTTCGCGGCCGCCGATCGGAAGTTCGGCGAAGGTCGCCGCGCCAACGAGGTCGGCGACGAGTTCGCGTACGTCGGCGTGCTCTACACCGTCGCGCTGTTCCTCGCCGGCATCGCCCTCGTCTTCCGGAGCAAGGTCCGCTGGGCGTTCGTCGGGATGGGCGCCGTGGCGGTCGTGGTCTCCACGATCTACCTCGCCAGCCTCGAGCGCGCGGGTGGAGGCGGTGGTGGCGGCGCGCCGGCACCGACATCCGTCAGCGGCGTCGAGGAAGGCGACGGAGAAGAAGCGGACGGAGGCGCAGCGGCCGCCACCGGCGACGGCGGGTGATCACCGGCCGGAGCGCGTGATCACCAGCGGAACCGATCGAGATCGACGTTGCCCCCGGAGAGCACGATTCCCACGCGCTCTCCGGGAACGTCGCGAAAGGCGTCGGACAGAACGACCGCGAGCGGGACTGCGCCACTGGGCTCGACCACGAGCTTCGTGCGCTCCCATAGAAGCCGCATCGCCCGGCGAATCGCGTCGTCGTCCACCACGATCACGCGCGCGACGACATCCCGCACGACGGGCCACGTGAGCGTGCCCAACGTCGTCAACAACCCGTCTGCGATGGTGCTCGGCTTGCCCGGTGAGTGTCCGAGCAACATCCCGGCGCTCTTCGAGCGCGCGGCGTCGTCGGCTCCCTCCGGCTCGCCGCCGATCACGAGCGTCTGCGGGCGCAGCTCCCGCAGCGCGAGCGCGATGCCGGACAACAGCCCACCGCCGCCGAGCGGCGCGACGACCACGTCGAGGTCGCCGTCGCACTGCTCGAGGAGCTCCAGCGCGACCGTGCCCTGCCCCGCGATCACACGGGCATCGTCGTAGGACGGCACCATCGCAGCGCCGGTCTCCGCGATCACCGCAGCGGCCGTGTCCTCACGGGACTGCAGGGTCGGGTCGCAGGGCACCACGCGAGCGCCATATCCCTCCACCGCGCGACGCTTCACGTCCGGCGCGTTTCTCGGCATCACGACGTGCGCCGGGATCCCGCGCCGCTTGGCCGCGAGCGCCAGGGCCTGTGCGTGATTGCCGCTCGAATGCGTCACGACCCCCCTCGATGCCGACTCGGAATCGAGAGACAGGACGGCATTCGATGCGCCCCGGTACTTGAACGCTCCGACCTTCTGTAGATTCTCGCACTTCAGGAACAGGCGTCTCCCGGACATCGCATCGAGCGTCTCGCTCGTCATGACCGGAGTCCGGTGCACCACACCCGCGATGCGCGAATGAGCCAACCGAATCCCGGCGAGGTCGACCGCGAAGCTCACGTCAACCTACCGTCGCTGCCGATTGGGGAGCCGCACGACGAGCGATCAGCAACTTCCGCCACGTCGCCACCGCGTATCCCAGGATGAGGAACACGCAGACCAGGAGCAGGCAGACGAAGCCCGTGTCCACCCATCCCATGATCACCTTGTCCGGTAGGGGCGAGCGCGTCAGTGGGAGATAGATCGTCCAGACGCTCATGACGCCTGCCGAGATGGTCGTGGTTCCCACGAAGACGAGCGGGCAGAACGTCACGAGCGCGTATCTCGGCCCTCTCGTGCGCAGGATGTACGTCGTGCCCACGACGAGCGCGACCACGGCCAAGAGCTGATTGGCCACGCCGAACATCGGCCAGATCGTCTGCACGGATCCGGTCAAGAGGAACGTCGTCCACCCACCCACGACGAGCACCGTGGCCAGGATCCCCGCACGCAGGTTGCCCGTCTCGCCGAGTGGCTTGTACAGCTTGCCCAGGAACTCCTGGACGAGGAATCGCCCGACGCGCGTGCCGGTGTCGATCGTCGTCAGGATGAACAGCGCCTCGAACATGATCGCGAAGTGGTACCAATAGGCGAGCAACCCTTCGAGACCGCGCAAGAGGGGCAACCCGGCGAAGATTCGCGCCATGCCGACCGCGAGCGACACCCCGCCGCCCGTTCGTGCGGCGATCCGCTCCTTGGTCGAAGCCGCCAACCGAGGCAGCTCGGTCACGGGGACCCCGAGGCGCGAGAAGTCCTCGTTCGTCAGAGAGCTGGCCTCGTGCTCGGCGGGATCCACGTGATATCCCGCGGACGCGAGCGCGCGATTCGACAAGGACAGTGCGCTCGACAGCGGCACCGTCCTGCCCGCCAGCGCAGAGACACCCTCGCCGTCGCGCAGCCCGAGCAGCCTGCGGTCGCCCCGCGACAGCGCACCTCCCAGTCGTTCGAGCTCGGCACGGTCGCGAACCAGCCCTCGGCCACCCGCCGACCGCGTGCTGCCATCGGGGAACCGCACCTCGCCCGTGGCCAAGATCGGCACCGGCGGATCCGTGTTGATGGCGAGATAGTCGTCCTGAGGCAAGCTCGTTGCCGCGATCAGCGCGGTGAGCCCGACGAGGCCCTCCATCAACATGCCGCCATATCCGATGGGCCGAGCATGTGACTCCTTGTCGACCATCTTCGGTGTCGTCCCCGAGCTCACGAGCGCATGAAATCCGCTGATCGCGCCGCACGCGATGGTGACGAAGACGAACGGGAACAGCGGACCCTTCACGATGGGCCCTCCCCCGCTCACCCATTGCGAGAAGAGCGGAGCTTCGATTCTCGGGTTGACGAGCACGACCCCGACCACCAAGAGCGCGATGGTGCCGATCTTCAGGTAGCTCGACAGATAGTCTCTCGGACAGAGAAGCAGCCAGACCGGCAGCACCGATGCGATGAACCCGTAGCCCGCGATGGCGAGCGTGATGGTCGTCCGGTCGAATCGGAGGTGCTCTCCGATGGGCGAGTCCTGCACCCACTTTCCGACGACCAGCGCCACGAACAGGAGCACCACGCCCCCGAGCGTGCTCTCTCGAATCTTCCCTTTGCGGAACTTGTACGCCCAGATGCCCATCAGGAAGGCGATCGGGATCGTCGCACCGACGGTGAACGTTCCCCACGCGCTCTCGGCCAGCGCTCCCACGACCACGATGCCGAGCCCCGCGATCGCGATGACGACGATGGCGAGAATCGCGACCATGGCCACGATCCCGGGCAGCGGACCGAGCTCTTCGCGGGCGATCTCTGCGAGCGAGCGGCCCTTGTGGCGGATGCTCGCCGACAGGATCACGAAGTCGTGCACGGCGCCGGCGAGCACGACTCCTGCCAGCAACCACAGGAATCCCGGTGCGAAGCCGAACTGTGCTGCGAGCGTCGGACCGATGAGCGGTCCGGAGCCGCTGATCGCGGCGAAGTGGTGGCCGAAGAGAACCCACTTGTTCGTGGGCACGTAGTTGTGCCCGTCCGCCATCGTGTGCGCTGGCGTCGCCCGCGAATCGTCCAGCGCCAGGGCCTTCGCGGCGATGAACGCAGAGTAGTATCGGTAGGCGATCGCGAGCACGCACAGCGCGCCCAGCATCACCGGAGCTGCATGCAGTTCCATGTCGGGCCGCAGTGTAGCCGGTCGGTGTACCCTCGTGCGCGGACGGCGCGTTGTCTCGAACCTTCTCGACGATCGTCCCCTGCCTCGTTCTGGCGGGGTGCTGTTGCCCAATCGGCTCGTGGATGGACCGCGCCGCCGAGCGCTCCGCCGGTTCGCAGCCGACGGGCCCGACCGACCGGGTCAATCCGCCTCCTGCGATTCCCGGCCCCGGCTCGTCGATCTCGTCTCTCCCACCCTCGTTGCCGCCCGCTCCCACGGCTCCGTCCTTCCCCATGCCGAGCGACCCGTCGGCATCCGGCGCGCCGGCGGGGCCTTCCGCCGGGCCCGCCGGCCGTCCGCCTCCGGCACCGTTGGGGATTCCCGCCTGCGACGAGTACGCCCGACTCGCGTGCAGCTGTCCCGACTCCGCCGTTCGCGATCCCCAGTGCGACGCAGCCCACGACTCGGTGGAGGCCTGGCGCCGTTCCCTCCCCGCCAGCCGCCAATCCCTCGAGAGCATCTGCCCGCGGCTGCGCGACTCGGCGCGTCAGCTCTGCCCGCAGCGCACCGATCAGGACATCCCCACCCTCGGTGTGCCGAGCTGCGACGCCTACGCGCAGCGCGTGTGCACCTGCTCGTCAACCCTCGTCCGGGGCCCCCTCTGCGACTCGACACGTCGCAGGTTCCAGGACTACCGGGCATCCATCGCCGCCGGCACCACGTCGCGAAGCCAAGCCGACGCCGAGTGCGCCGCACGTCTCCGGTCCATCTCCTCCGTCTGCCTCTGACCCTCAGATCGAGCGCAAGAACGCGATGAGCGCGTGCTTGTCGTCGTCGCTCAGGCCGTCACACGTGAATCGATGGCCGCCGTCGCCATACGCAGGCTCCGTGATCGTCGGCCTCTCGTGCCCGTCGAGGCAGAACAGATCCTCCAGGCTCTCGACCGAGCCATTGTGCAAGAAGAGTCTCGAAGCGTGCAGACCCGCCAGCCGTGGCGACTTCAATCGACCGGTCAGCGGATCCAGACCTTCCGAATCGATCCCACAACACGGCTGCCCGTCGCCATCCGGATCCATCCACCGTCGCATCACGTCGTCGGTGCCAATCTCTTCGTAGTCGAACAGCCGCCGGCCACCACCGCGAGGCCCGTCGTGACAGCCGGTGCACCCGGCGTCGGCGAACAATCGGCGCCCCGTCTCCACGCGCTCGGCGTCCTGCGCGACGGTGGGAGCCGGTGGACGCAACGCCATCACGAGCTCCTCCAGCGGCCGCAGTCGCTCGTGGTCCCACCGTTCGTGCACGCCCTGGAACAGCACGACGAAACCGTCGAGAAACCGCCCGACGCTCGTGGCGCCGCCGGTCCATGCGAGCATCGCGTCGGGCATCCCCGCGCGACGAATCTCGTCTTCGTTCGGGATTCCCCAGATCGTCGGCACCTTGCTGATCGTGTGAATGCCGTCGTCGAGCGGAACCGGTGCCATCAGGAAGTCCTGATTCGACCCCCTCCACGTCGCGTAATGCCGCTCCATCTCCGGGCTGAGGGTCACCATCGCGCCCGAGCCCACGAGCGGCGCCAGGTCCGACAGCAGTCGATCGCGGATCGTCGGGTCGCTCTCGATCCGGTCGAGGAGCGGCTGAATCGCCGCGATTGCGTCGGGGTCGTGCTGGTCGGGTCGTTGCGTGATCGCCACGAGCGGCGTCAGCACGAGCGCCAGGATGTGCTTGCCGTACTGGTACTCGTGATTGGGCGCCCCGATCGCGAACCGGCCGTCCGGCATCCGCCCCAGATGACAGCTCGCGCACGTGAACGTCACCGTCGGTGCGTCGCGAATCGGAGCGGCCGGCGCGAGCCCGAGCGGCAGGCCGTCATCGCGGGTCGGGTTCCCGAACATCCCGTAACGCTCGAACGAAGGTCCGACCTCTTCGGGCAGCTCGCGCAGGACGGTCTCCACCAGCGCGCGCGGGACGCCGGGCGCCTCGAAGCTCTCGTAGAAGAACATCCACTTCCCGCACTGCAGCATCGCCCGCCGGTCGTCGGGCGCGGCCGACCAACGTTCGCACGCGCCTTCGAGCGCGCCGTGCTCGAGGAGCTCCGACAAGTCGTCCGAGACCAGAACGAGGCCTTCGGACACGTCCGGTTGGGCCGCGAACGGGTCCACGATCCCGCCGCCGTCATCGGCCGTGCACCCCACGATCGCCGCTACGCACAGGATCGAGCTGGCAGCGACGCCGACGCCCGGGCGAAATGAATGGCCGTTCATCATGCGGCTTCGTCGCCGATCACGGCGGGGCACGCAAGCTCGCGGCGTGCGCAAGGTCGCGTCTCCCGATCATCGTTCGATCGATCGACGGTCGGCGCTGCTACGTTCGGTCGCCATGGACCTGTCGTTCACTCCCGAGCAAGAGGCCTTCCGCGCCGACGTTCGTCGGTTCATCGCGGACTCGATGCCGCCGAGCATCCGGGCCAAGGCCGAAGACGATGCCCATTTCGAGCACGAAGAGGTGATGGAGTGGCACCGCGTCCTCTATCGAAAGGGATGGGTCGCGCCGCATTGGCCGAAGGAGCACGGCGGACCGGGCCTCGACGCCACCGAGCGATTCATCCTCCAGGACGAGCTCGAGGTCGCGGGTGCGCCGATGTTGTCGCCATTCGGCCTCTCGATGGTGGGACCGCTCCTCATGCAATTCGGCACTCCCGCCCAGCAGCAGCGATTCCTCCCGAAGATCCTCTCCGGTGACGAAGCGTGGTGCCAGGGTTACTCCGAGCCCAATGCCGGAAGCGACCTCGCGTCGCTCCGGTGCTCGGCGGTGGACGACGGTCAGGGTCATTTCGTCGTCAACGGGCAGAAGACTTGGACGACGTACGCTCAGTATGCCGATTGGATCTTCTGCCTCGTCCGCACCGACGCCTCGGTCAAGAAGCAGGCTGGGATCAGCTTCGTCCTCATCGACATGAAGTCCCCGGGCGTCGAGGTGAAGCCGATGCTGACGCTCGGGCACACCACCGCCTTCTGCGACACGTTCTTCGAGAACGTCCGCGTCCCGAAGGAGAACCTGGTCGGCCCGCTCAACGGCGGTTGGACGCTCGCCAAAGCGCTCCTCGGCCACGAGCGCACCCTGATCGCCGCGGTGGGCTCTTCGCGTCGCGCGCTCCTGCGCGTCAAGCGAATCGCCGCCAAGACGATGGCGCACGGGCGTCCGTTGCTCGACGATCCCGCGTGGCGTGCGCGGATCGCCCGCATGGAGGTCGCGCTGCTCGGGCTGCAGTGGACCAACTACCGCGCGCTCGCCGGCGCGGCGCTCGGTCACGCACCCGGACCCGAGTCGTCCATCCTGAAGATTCGCGGCGCCGAGATCCTGCAGCAGATCTACGAGCTCGCGATGGAGGTCATGGGGCAGAGCTCGCTCACCTGGTACGACGACGCCGGTCTCGTCGACCCCCTCGAACGCCACGTCGGGCCGAGCTTCTGTTATTACCGCGCCACGACGATCTACGGCGGCAGCAACGAGATTCAGCGCAACGTGATTGCCAAGTGGATTCTCGGCCTCCCGGAGAGATGAGATGGACTTTCAGCTCAGCCAAGATCAGAAGCTCCTCGCCGAGACCGCCGCGTCCTTCGCCCAGAAGTCGTCGCCCGTCTCGCGCTTCCGCAAGCTGCGCGACGATCCCGTCGGTTGGGATCCGGCGGTGTGGCGCCAGATGGGCGAGCTCGGCTGGCTCGCGTTGCCGCTACCGGAGGCCGCGGGGGGATTCGGCGGCAGCTTCGTCGACGTCTGCATCCTCCTGGAGAAGCTCGCCACCACCCTCGTCCCGGAGCCCTACCTCTCCTCGGTCGTCCTGGCCGGGATGACGCTCGGACACGCCGGAACCGCCGAGCAGCACGAGCGCTGGCTGGCACCGATGCTCGAGGGACGATCCACGATCGCTCTCGCGTGGGCGGAGCGCGACGCCCGTTACGATCCGACGCGCGTCGCGACCCGCGCAGAGCGCACCGGCGACGCTTGGCGATTGTCGGGCGAGAAGTGTTGGGTGCTGGACGGGCACCACGCGAGTCAATTCGTCGTCTCCGCCGTCACCGACGACGGTCTCGCGCTGTTCGTCGTCGACCGGAGCGCTCTGGGCACGACCGTCACGCCGACGCGCACCATCGACGGCCGTCGTGCCGCGTTCGTTCGCCTCGACGGAGCGACGGTCGCGGACGACGCGCGCCTCGGAGCGCCAGGCACGGCGGGTCGGCTCCTCGACCGAGTCCTCGACGGTGCGGCAGTGGCCGCCTGCGCCGAGGGCCTGGGAATCTGTCAGACGGTCCTGGACATGACCGTCGGCTATCTCAAGACCCGAGAGCAGTTCGGCGTGAAGATTGGCACCTTCCAGGTGCTCCAGCACCGTGCCGTCGACATGTTCGTGCAGGTCGAGCTGGCGCGATCGCTGACTACCCTGGCGGCCGTGAAGGTCGGCGGCGACGACGATGACGAGCGCCGGAAGGCCGTCAGCGCCGCCAAGATCCAGCTCTCCTCCGGTGGCAGTTACGTCGTACGGCAAGCGATTCAGCTCCACGGCGGCATCGGTGTCACCGACGAGCACGACGTGGGGCTGTACTTCAAGCGGCTCGTCGCGCTCAACGCGCTCTTCGGCGACGAAGAGGATCACGTGGCGCGATTCGCCGCTCGTCCGGGATTCTCCACCACCGTCTGCTGAGTGAGTCGCGGCGTCTGAACGGAACGAGGTGGCTTCTCAATCCACGGCTCGTTTGCCACCCCATTTGCCGACGATCTCGTCGTCGAACCGGTCGGCTGCGGACAGCACGCCCATCACCGTCGACCGAAGCTCGGGTGGATTGCACGTCGAGCCCACGATCGTGTGCTGGAACACCACGCTGCCGTTCTCCTCGAGGCCGAATGCCCCGAACAAGCAGTCGTCGTTCGCCCTCAGCAAGAACCGCATGAGCTCCGCGTCCACACGTGCATCCCGCACCACGACGGAGCGTGCGCGGATCACCGCGTCGTCGGCGCCCCACGCCTCCACCCTCACCTCGACGCGCGCCGACCCGAAGCCCAGCCCGAGCACGGGCCGAGACTCGTCGAACGACACGGCCTCGCCGTATACCTCACGCATCCACGTCGCGACCTTGACGTAGACGTCCTCGTGCACTGCGCTCGCGAGCTCCATCGCTCACCCCACTCCCGTCGATGACGTTCGTCTACGCGGACCGACCACGCGAATCGGCGGTCCACCCTCGGGTGCCATGAAGAACCCGCGGCGCTCGACCGCGACCTCCGGCACCGTCAGCTCGAGATCCCAGCCGCCGAGCACGGCTGCCAATACGACCTTCATCTCGAGCAGCGCGAACGCGAGCCCGATGCATCGGCGAATCCCACCACCGAACGGCGTCCATTCGTAGGGATTGGGGGTCTTGACGCCGATGAATCGCTCGGGCCGGAACTCGTCCGCGTCGTCGTACACGTCCGGCCGACGGTGCAGCAGATAGAGACAGTTCGTGACGGTCGTCCCGGCCGGCAGGTCGTAGCCGCCGAGCTTCGTGTCACGCGTCAGCTTGCGCGATCCGCCGATCGGCATGATCGGCCTGAATCGCAGGGTCTCCTTCACGAAAGCATCGAGGTACTCGAGCTTGGGCAGGTGCGAGCGCGACAACGGCTCCGATCCCACGACGGTGTCCAGCTCTGCACGCAGCTTCGCGAGCACGTCGGGCAATGCGAGCGCGCGCTCGAACGCCCACGCGAGCCCCGTGGCGGTGGTCTCGTGACCCGCGAGCAACATCGTCACGAGCTCGTCGCGGAGCTCTTTGTCGGACAGCTGATTGCCCTCCTCGTCCTTCACTTGCAGGAGCAGCGACATGATGTCGCTCTTTCCCTCGATCGGCTCGGTACGACGGCGTCGGATCTCGGCGTAGAGGGCCTCGTCGGTCTGCTCGATGATGTGGACGATCTTCCCCCATGGGCTGAATCGCCCGAGATCGATCTGCAGCGCAGGCACGAGCAGGATGGGCGAGCCGAGACCAATCTCCGCGAGACGCGTCAGCAGGTCTCCGAGCCGTTTGCCGTCGGCGCTGTCGTCGAGCCCGAAGACGGCTCTCAAGATGACGTCGCACGTCATCCGCTGCGTCTCCGCCTGCATCGTGACCACTTGGCCTGCTCCCCAGCTGCCCGCGCGCGCGAGCGTGATGTCGCGCGTGATGTCGACGTACTCCTGCATGCGCTCGCCGTGAAATGGCGGCAGAAGGAGCCGCCTGCGCGCCAGGTGCTCCTTGTCGTCCATCGTGAGCACCGTGCTCGAGCCGGTGATCGCACCGAAGACGCTCTTGTTGGCCTCGCCCGCGTGCAACACCTCGGGCTCGCCCGTGAACATCTCCTTGAGATGCTCGGGCTTCGTGAGAAAGACCCAGTCCCCGCTGCCGACGAGCTTCAGGGTGAAGATGTCGCCGTGCTTGGCGCGACACTCCTCCAACAGCGGGATGGGCTTGGTGACGTAGCGAATCGTCTGGAAGATGGCCGCGCTCTGCGGCCCGGGCGGCAGCGACATGGAACCTCCGTCGTCGGCGGCGACTACGCGGCCGGAGACCAATCGGATTCGAAACCCCTCTTCACGGGGGAGTCACGGGAGGGTCAGGCTCGCAGCGCAGCCCCGGATTGCCGCGAGCACAGCCCCGCCACCAGCCAGCACGGAGCTCGATCGTTGCGAGGGGGCTCGACGGAGCTCGATCGACGCGCCGCCGACGACCTATCGGCCGGTCCCGTTGAGGTCGCACCGGTTCCCGGCACGCTGCAACGGATGGTAGTGGTGCGGGCGGGGCCGCTGGACACAGGCGATGCAGTAGTTGACCTGTGTCGGCGTCAGCCCGCCCGCCCGGCACTGCGCCGCCGTGCGCCGCGCGTTGGCCGTCGGGTGCGCGAGCGCCACCGACGCGATCCCCGTCAGAACGAAGCATCCGATTGCGAGCAACGTGTTCCGCGTGTTCACGAACATTCC
>JADZFZ010000905.1 GCA_020854145.1 Deltaproteobacteria bacterium
GTCCCCCTGAGGTCCCCCGCGTCCCCCAGGTCCCCCGCTCCTCACCCGGACCCGCTGGTCATGCTGCCCACGGATCGACCTCGCCCTCGCACATCGTCGGCCCGGTCTCGGCGTCGTCCACCCACTCGCCGCTCGCCCGCGCAGCCCGCTCGCCTTCCTCTCCGACCGGCACGAGCATGTAGCTCCGGCCCTTGTGCTTGTCGTCGCGCATGAGCTGGATGCGGAAGCCGCCGAACACGCGGTCGCGGCTCGCCTGCAGCGCCTTGCCGAGCTTGGTCTGCTGCGACCGCTCGGTCCCGTCGCCGCGTAGGTCCTCGAACAGCTCGCGCTCGGCGCAGAGCGCGTTCACGTCGGTTACGCGCAGCGGCGCATCCTTCGAGCGCTCCCACCAGAGCGCGACGAGCTCGCGCCAGGCGCCGCCCTCGGCATCGGACGACTCGTAGAAGTCGTCGGTGTTCCCGAGGAACCCCGGCACGCCGGCGACCTGGAGGATGCCGCCCACGACGGCGGCCCACGACTCGAATGAGCCGAGCCTCGCCGAGCACCGTGGGCGCCCGGCAGCGATCCACGCTTGCACGAGGACGAGCGCCGCTCGCACCAGGAGCCCGCGGTTCTCGCGCACCCAGCCGATGAGCGGGTCGTGCTTGAAGTCCGCGCGGCGCCACGGCATGTCGCGCTTGGCGTCGATGCGGATGCGCACGCAGCGTCGGGCAATCTCGAGAGAGAAGCGCGGGTTGTTGCCCGACATGAGCCACAGCGCCCGGTTCGGGAGCGAGACCATGCGCGTCTCGCCGAGCACGCGGTCCCGCCAGACCTCGCTGGTCAGCACCGACGCAAGCGGCGCGCTGTCGAGCACCCGCTTCTCGCTCACGTTGTCGAGCAGGATGATCGACTTGCCACCTGTCAGCTCAGCCGTGAGCATCTTGCGGCACTCCTCCTCGACCGGCGACAGGCTGCGTGGCTCGGAGTTCGTGCCCGTGGCGACAAGCTGGATCGCCGTCGCGATGAGCCCCTTGCCCGAGCCTGCCGCGGGCGCCTCGAGCACGTGCAGCGGCGTCGGCCCGTCGATGAGCCGGCGCGCGAAGGGCAGGAGGAAGCCCGCGAGCGCGTGGGCGCGGTCGCCGTCGGCGACGAAGGGGAAGTCGACGAGCAGCTCCTTCAGGAACAGGTCGCGCGCGAAGGCGATGTTCGCCGGGCTCGGGTTCGAGGGCACGCCGATCGGACCGAGGGCAGGATCGACGTGCAGCCACAGCCGCTCACGCGCATGGTACCCGGCCGTCGTCACGAGCGAACCGTCGGCGCCGAACACCGGCGTCGTCACGACGCCTTGGATCTCCGGCAGCTCGCGCGGCGGGTAGGTGAGTAGATCGCGCGACACGTCGCCCGGCGGCGCGACGGACACCGTCTCCTCGTCACGCGTGACGCGCAACCAGTTGGCCACGCGCACGAGCAGGCCGTACATCGCCGCGTCGGTCGTGTCGTTGAGGGCTGGCGCTCCTTCGTCTGAGCCGAGGCCGACGACGCGGCCGGCACGCACGAACAGGGGCTGGGGATCGGCGGTGCTCGGCAGTGCGGTGAGCGCCTTCTCCAGGCGCTCGACGTTCGACGCCACGACCGCGCGACGGGCGTCCTCGATGAGATCGCGGTGCTGCCGGTCGTTGACGATGATGCTGGGCAGCGTGGCGTCGATGGACGCGGGCAGTGGGCTCGGCGCTCCTTCGCCTCGCCGCTCGCCTTCGCCGAACGCGGCGAACCCGAACCTCGCCGCGAGCAGCTCGACCGCCTGCTTCGCGTCCACGCCGCGCACCTCCATCACGAGGTCGACGACGCTGCGGAAGCCCGCGCGCACGCCCTTGCCGGCGCAGCGCGCGTGCTGGCACTTGAGGCCGTTGCCCACGATCGCGACGCCCTTGTCGGCCTCGCCACAGCCGGGGCAGCGCACGTGACGGTCGCCCTCGTCGAGCCCGAGCCAGGCGACTACGTCGGCAACCGGAACGGCGTTCGCGAGAGCGAAGGGGCTCGTCGTGCGCGAGCACGCCGAGCTGACCGCAGGCTCCCATCATCCGCTTGGACTTCGCGCGCGGACGGTGGAAGTTGTAGCGGCTGCTCTTCACGGCTCCGATTCCGGCTTCCACCAGCGCGCGCTCTTTCACCAGCTCGCGCTTCGTTCTCTCGCCTACCGCCCACTGGCAGCGCCCGCGGGGGGCCAGGCCCACTTGTCTGACTCCCAGCTTCTTCAGGGAGCGCAGATTCTCCGCGCTGTAGCCCGCTCGGTCGTACGCATACGCCCGCGGCGCCTTCTCGAAGAGCGCGATGTGGTCCTCCACCGACTTCACTGCGAACGCTGCGTCCACCAACTCGCTGCGGTGCGCCGCCAGGCGCGCGAGCAAGTAGCCCCCACGCAATCGCGTGATGCCCCAGTTCAGTCCGAACTCCACCTTCTTGCCCACCTTGCCCCGGACGATGGAATACAGCTCCGGCACGTGCAGGTTGATGATCTTCCCCGCCGCGACGTAGCCGGTCTTCA
>JADZFZ010000906.1 GCA_020854145.1 Deltaproteobacteria bacterium
GTAGTCGATCTCGGACTGCGAGCGATCGTCGCCAATCCTGAGAATCGGGCATCGTTGCTGCGGGTGCTGTCGGTAGTCGAGGACAATCTTCATGCCGTGGGTGCAGTGATTCCGCTCGCATCTCTGAAATCGGACCTCAAGCTGCCGGGTGTGAGGTTTCGTGCCGACCAGGACACCGGGAGGATTGTGTCGACCCTTCTCAGGTTGCGGGCCCTCATCGAGGGGAACGCTCCGCGCGTTGCTGAAACCTGAAAAGTGGCGGCTGGGACGGTGCTTCGATGAGGGACGGGGGAGGAACGGGGAGAGGGACCGTGCCAGGCGTTGTCGGCGGAGGGGCTCGATCCCGCACCGAGGTTGGTGTTCGCGGCGTCCGCGGGCGGCGGCGGCGAGCGAGGGAGAGAGTCCGCGGGCGCCGCCAATTGGCGCCGTTTGAGACGCGTTGCGGACCCCGGCGCGGGTCGGGGGTGCGTCGCAGAGCACTCGATTCGGGCCGAGGACAGACGGGTGCCCGGCCGCGTTGGGTGCAACCGGGCGAAGTCGGTGGAGCTCCGACTATCCGGTGTCGGGGAATGGCTCGCACCCCGCAGACCCGCACCGAGGTTTGGTCCTCGCCGTGTATGATCTGTGTATGGATAACGCCTGCAGAAACCACATTCGGTGTCTGAATGGTCTTCCGCCCAGGCCGATGATTATGCCGAGGTGATGGGATGATCGACGATCGCCGTGCGAGATTGCAGGCCGCGCTGGTCTTGGCGGGCCAGGGCGATACTCAAGCGTCGCTCGCTGCTCTGGACGCGCTGATCCAGGACGCCCGTTCGTCGGACGAACCGTCATGGATGTCGCTGGCCTCGCGGAACGCAGCGATCGTGGCGGAGCGGATGGGTGATGAGGGCCGCACGATTGAGTACCTTCTGGTGGCCGTGGACGCCAGGCCGGCAGATCCAGCAACCCGATTCGCTCTCGGGAGCGCGTATGCTCGGGCTGCGAAGCACGACCTCGCCACATCTTCATTCGCCGAGTGCCTGCGGCTGGCCATCGAGAGCGGCGATGACTCGGTCCTGGAGCTCCTGCGCCGAGCCCGACCGGATTTGATTCCCTGAGACCCGCGGCCGGGTCGACGCCGCGATCGACAGCTCCGCTCACGCCGCACGGAGGTTGGTGTTCTCGGCGTGCGCGGGCGGCGGCGGCGGCGCTCGATCCCGGACCGAGGTTGGTGTTCGCGGCGTACGCGAGCGGCGGCGAGCGAGGGAGAGAGACCGCGGGCGCCGCCATTTGGCGCCATTGAGATGCATTGCGTACCCGGCGGCGGGTCGGGGGTGGGTCGCAGTGCAGTCGATTCGGGCCCAGGACGGACCGGTGCCCGGCAGCGTTCGGTGCAGTCTGGGGAGTCGGTCGAGCTCGGGCTGTCTGGTGTCGGGGAATGGCTCGCAGGCTACGCTGGCGTGGAGGCGCAGGGCGTGGGTGCTCCCTCGATCAGCCAGCTCGGCGAGCACCGAGCTCAGGCGAGCGACGCGGCGCGCATCGCGTCTTCCATGATCATCGCCGAGAGACGCTGGTCGGTCAGCACGTTCATCTTGTCGCCGCCGTAGGCGCGGCTGTAGCGGTCCAGGTAGACGAGCTGCTTCGTCACGAGCACGAGGTCGCGCGGCATGCGCAGGCCGTGTCGGCGCGCCGCGCGCAACATCGAGCCGGCGAGGTCCTTCAGGTGGAGCGCGTCGTCGCCCTCGATGACCGACGCGAAGGTGCGCGTGAGCTCGTCCACGAGCCCGTCGCGATCGATCTTCGCGCCCGGCGGCAACGCCTCCATCGCGATCATCGCGTCGGCCACACGCGCCATGTCGCGCTGCTGGAAGCCGAGCACGTACTGCAGGACGCCTTGGCGATCCGTGTCGCGAAACGATCCGACGATGCCGAAGTCGAGGAAGCCCACCCTGCCGTCCTCGAGCAGCATGAAGTTGCCGGCGTGCACGTCGCCGTGGAACGAGCCGCGCACGATCAAGGTCTGGAACCACGCCCGGATCCCTTCGAGCAGGCGCTGCTCGGGGTCGTACGGGCTCTTGCGCACGGCCACGACGTCGTCGATGCGCCAGCCGCTGAACCGCTCCATCGTCAGCACGCGCGCCCGCGTGAGCCGATCGATCACGGTCGGCGCCGCGACGCGGTCGTTGCCCATGAGGCGCATGACGTCGTTGAAATCGCGCATGTGCCGGGCTTCGCGCCGGAAGTCGAGCTCGTCGGCGAGCGTGGTGGCGAAGTCCTCGACGACCGCCACGACGTTCGCACCGCGCGCCAGCTTCGAGACGCGCGACAGGATCCGCGCGAACAGGCGCAGGATCGCGACGTCCGCGGCGGCGAGCGCCGGGATCCCCGGACGCTGCACCTTCACCACCACCGCACGGCCGTCGTCGAGCCGTGCCGTGTGGACCTGCGCGATGCTGGCCGCCGCGAGCGGCTTCGGATCGATCTCGGCGAAGCGCTCGGTCACGGGCACGCCGAGGTCGCCCTCGAGCGTCGCGACCACGTCGGCGAAGGGGAAGGGCGGCACACGATCGAGCAAGGTGCGAAACGCTTCCGAGTAACGCGCGGGAAACAGCGCCTCGCCCGATGCGACCAGCTGGCCGAGCTTCGTGTAGATGGGACCGAGCCGCTCGAACGCCAGCCGCAACGCCGTCGGTCCATCGACGCTGCCCACGACGCGGCGCAGACCGAACCACGCGAACACCGCGCACACCCACACGAAGCGAACGGCCACGGCCAGGCGCGACGTGCGCGGCAACGCGGCGCGGTCGGGCGTGACGGCGGTCTCGCTCGACGAGGTGCTCGTGGACGAGGCGGTCGTCGGGTCGAGCGGTGCGGCCAAAGCGGCGGGGATAGCGAGCATCGGGCCTCCTGTGCTGCCTGTACGTCGGTCTCGACGAACATACGCATTCGTATGTTGGGCCTTGCAATGCAACATACGACGCCGTATGTCAAGGGCATGACCGTCACCCACGGCGAAGAAAGGAAGCGCGTGCCCGAGCGCACCCGCGCGCGCCTCGTCGAAGCGGCGGGCGAGCTCTTCCGCGAGCAGGGGCTCGAAGCGAGCCTGGACGCCATCTGCGAGCGCGCGGGCTACACGCGCGGCGCGTTCTACGTGCACTTCGGGTCGCGCGACGACCTCGTCGGTGCCGTCGTCGAGCACGCGCTGCTGGGCTTCCTGGGCTCGTTCGTGGGCGAGAGCTCCGACGACCTCCCGGCCATCGTCGAGTCGTTCGTCACCGCGATGAGCACGGGCGCCCTGCGCCTGACGCCCGAGGTGCGCGTGGCGCAGCTGCTCGAGGCCTGCAGCCGCTCGCCCGCGTTGCGCGCGAAGTGCCTCATGGTCGTGCTCGAGATCCGGGAGCGCATCGCCGCCGCCGTTCGTCGCAGCCAGGCCGCGGGCAAGGTGGCCGCCGAGGTGAGGCCCGATGCGCTCGCCGAGATCCTGCTGGCGCTCGTGCTCGGCGCGCAGGTCGCGACGGAGCTCGGTGCGCCCTACGACGCGCCGGCGGTCGGCGAGGAGATCGTGCGATTGACGTCGCCCCCCGCGAGCAAGCCGCGCGTGGCGACCGCGTCGAAGCGACCCGCCGCGTCCGCCGAGGGCGCTCGGGGCGACCGCAGGCGTTCAGGCTCCGTGCGGAAGAAGGATGGTCGCGCCCGTCGTGGCGCGTGACTCGAGCGCGCGGTGCGCGTCCGCTGCGCGCTCGAGCGGTAGGCGGTTCGACACGGAGACCGACAGGATCCCGCCGGCGATCGCGTCGAACACATCGGCGGCGCTCGCGAGCAGGTCGGCGCGTGCTGCCACGTAGGTGAACAGCGTCGGCCGCGTCAGATAGAGGCTCGCGCGCGCGAGCACCCCGAGATCGATGGGCGGCACGGGGCCCGACGACTGCCCGAACACGACCAGCATGCCGCGGGGCCGGAGGCACGCGATGGAGCGACCGAAGGTGTCCCGGCCGACGGAGTCGTAGACCACGGAGACCCCACGCCCGTCGGTGAGGCGCTTGGCTCGTTCGACGAGGTCGTCGCGCAGCGTCACCACGACGTCGTCCGCACCGAGCGCGCGCACGATCTCCGCCTTGGCGTCGCTCGAGACGACCCCGAGCACGCGCGCGCCGAGGTGCTTGGCCCATTGGACCAGCAGCTGACCCGTTCCGCCGGCCGCCGCGTGCACGACGATCGTGTCGTCGGGCCCCACGCGCGTCGTGTCCTTCAGCAGGTAGCGCGCGGTCATGCCCTTGAGCATCGCCGCTGCCGCGACGTCGTCGCCGATCGCGCTCGGCACCGGCACCACGCGATCCGCCGCGACGACGCGTCGCTCCGCATACGCACCGAGCGCACCGACGTACGCGACGCGATCGCCGACGCGTAGGTCGGCCACGTCCGGCCCGACTGCCTCGACGACCCCGGCGGCCTCCTGGCCGATCACGGCAGGCAACGCGACGGGATAGAGCCCCGTGCGGTGGTAGACGTCGATGAAGTTCACGCCGATGGCCCGCTGCGCGACGAGGACCTGTCCCGCGGCGGGCGCGCCGGTCTCGACGTCCTCGACGCGCATCACCTCGGGGCCGCCGGTCTCGTGGATGCGGATGGCGCGTGTCATCGTGCGAGCGCGGCCGCGATCTTCTGCCGCACGACGTCCGAAGTCCACATCGACAGCGACTCGCGCACCCAGCGCTCGCTGGCCGCCGGCGTCGCGACGTCTTCGGGCGCGCGGCCGCGGAGATCGTGCTTGGCGAGGCGATAAGCGTCGGCTGGATGTGCGGCGAGCGTGGCCAGGCGCGTCCTGCCGACCGCCTCGGGATCGTCGGCGAGCTCGTCCACGAGACCCAGCGCGAGCGCCCTCTCGGGTGCGAGCAACCCGGCTCCCAGCACCACCTCGTTCAGGTGCCGGAGGGGCACGCGAGCACGCACGATCCCCATCGTCATAGGAGGAAAACGCAAACCGAGTGCGACCTCGTTCAGACCGATCCGGGCCCTGGGGTTGGTCGTGGCGACGCGATGATCACAGCAGAGCGCCAGCACACAGCCGCCTGCGATCGCGTGACCGCCGACGACGGCCACGGTGGGGCCGGGGTAGAGAAACAGCGAAACGAAACAGCGCTCGAGCAGCTCCAGGAAGCCGCGCATCGCGTCCGGCTCGAGCCTCCCGACCTCCTTGAGGTTCAGCCCCGCGGAGAACGCG
This sequence comes from Deltaproteobacteria bacterium, assembly GCA_020854145.1. GTDB lineage: Bacteria > Myxococcota_A > Polyangia > Polyangiales > JADZFZ01 > JADZFZ01. The sequence goes on from JADZFZ010000906.1 coordinate 5,204, forward strand.
TCGCCGTGGCCCCGCAGGAGGATGGGGCGGCCGGCCGCCTCGGCGAGGCCGTCGAGGATGAAGCGCAGCATCTCGGAGCCGAGACAGTTCTTTCCGGGACCCTCCAGCGTCAGCTCGAACATCGGCGGTCTTTAGGGCCAGCGAGCGGACAGCTCAACTCCCTCGACGATCGCCACCTCTGGCCTCATCGCGCGAAGCTCGGGCCCCACGGTGCCAGCATCCCGACCCACCGCCGCGGGGCCTTCACGCCTTCGGCGTCCAGCATCGCGTGAGCCGACGAGACGAGCGCGTGGCCCTCGGCGCCGCCGACGAGCTCACCGCGACGCCATCGCGCCACGGCTCCGAAGACGGCTGCGTCGTCCGCGGCGAACCCCGAGGACGCACGATCGATCCAGCGCAGCGCGCCGTCGGTGTCGCCACGCGCCCACGCGATGCCTGCCGATGCGAGCTCCGCGAGGTTGGTCGACCAGGGCATCTTCTCGCGCAGGATCGCGCGCGTGTCGGCCTCCGCGCGCCGGAGCAGATCCGCCCGCCGCGAGGGCTCTCGGGTGTCGAGCGCGGCAGCGAGGTACGCGCGTGCACGCAAATCGAGCGCCGTCAACCGGACGATCTGGACGCGCGTCAACATCGAGCCCTCGAGGGCGCGATAACGGTCGAGCACCTCCGCGAGCGCGCCTTCTCCGTCGCCTTCGTAGAGATGGGTCGAGACGTCCGAGTTCATCGCGTAGAAGTGCTGCGCGTGGAAGCCGTGCTGCGACCACAGGGACATCGCGTCGCGCACGTCGCCTCGGGTCGCGTCGGGGTGGTCGGCGACGAGGCCCACGAGAGCGGGCAGGCCCGTGCGGAAGTTCGTCGCCGCGAAGAGGTCGCCCCGTTGCTGTGCGTCGCGCACGAGCTCGGGCACCCGACGCGACAGCTCGCGCAATCGTCCCACGCAGTACAGCGCATTGAGCTGGAACTGACGCACGCTGTCGAGCTCCCACGTCACGCCGGTGCAACGGTTGACGAGGTGCTCTTCCGCGCGATCGAACGCCGCGAGCGCCTCCGACCAACGCCCCGCCATGTAGGGCACGACTCCAGCGGTCGCCTGGACGAAGCCCAGGACGCGGGGATCGTCCAGCCGATCCGCCAGCGCGGTGGCTTGCGCCAGCAGCTGGCGGGCGCGCGCTTGCGCAGGGCCGCCCGCGGTCGACACGAACCCGGCCTCGAACGCGAGCGCGCGTGCGATGCGACGTGGCTCGCCCGACTCGAGCGCGAGCAGGACGTTGCGTGTCTGGAAGTCCGCGGCGCGCAGCGTGTCGACCATCCCGAGGCCCATGCCCACCGACCAGCAAGTGTCGATGCGCGACAACGTGCTCGGGGCGATCGTCGAGGGCTCGCGCTCCTTCCATCCGAGCCCTCGGATGCGCAGGCGCGCGCGATGGAACAGCAACGAGACCAACGCGCGTCGCGGCGTCGGCGGCAGGCCGACGCCGACGGCCTCGACGACCTCGCGCACGAGGGCGGCGCCTCGGTCGACGTAGCCGCTGCGCAGCAGTTGCTCGGCTGCGAGACGCAAGAGCTCGACACGTTCCGCGCTCGCCGCCTCGCCCGCGGCCTGTAGGTACGCGTCCGCCGCCTGGGGCCCGCGTCCCGCGTTCGCCAGCGCGTCGGCACGACGAGCGAGCAGCCGAGCGCGCTCGGGGCCGTCGCCGGGATCGAGCTCGAGCGCAGTCGCCAAGAGGCGCGCCGCCCGCTCGAAGGCGAGCATCGCGATCGCTTCGTCCGCCGCGCGCATGGCGTGACGCCGCGCGCGCTCGCGCTCTCCCGCGTGGCGCCAGTGGAACGCCAGCGCCTCGGCGTCCGCATCGCCCGCGGTCTCGAGCGAGAGCGCGATGCGACGGTGCCAGAACGCGGCGCTCTCGGGGCGCAGGCTCGCGCACACCGCCTCGCGGACGCGGTCGTGATAGGTCTCGACGATGTCGGAGCGTTTGGTGCCCGACGTGCGTACGAGCCGCGCGGCGCGAAGCCCCGACAGACACCGCGCGACCTCTCCCATCGTGAGCTCCGTCGCGTTCGCGACGAGCGCCAGCGTCGGGCGGCGCGTCGCCGAGGACACCACCTCGAGCACGGCGCGCGACGCGGCGTCGAGCCGCACCACCCGCGCCACGATCGCGTCGTCGAGACGGAGACCACGGGTGGCCGTGTGACCGCTCGCGAGATGACGCACGAGCTCGTCGATGAACAGCGGATGGCCGTGCGCTTCCCGTGCGATGTCGCTCGCCTCCACCCCGTCGCGTCCGCTCGTCGCGAGCAGCAGGCGCGCGAGCTCCGTCGCGTCCTCCGAGCGCAGGCTGTCGAGCGACACGAGCTCGGCGCCCGGTGGCAGCGCGGCGAGCAGGCGCGCGGCGTCGTCGGCAGTCTCGGTCCGCACGGTGGTGACGAGGTAGAGCGGCGGCGCGTCGGGTGGCGCGAGCACGGCGGAGAGCAGCGCGAGGCTGTCCGCGTCGGCCCACTGCAGGTCGTCGATCGTCACGACGAGCGGACGACGCTCGGCGAGGCTCGACAGGAGCGTCCGGAGCGCGGCGAACGCACGCGTACGAAGCGCCTGCGGATCCGCGACCGTCGGACGTCGCGTGCCGGCGGCGGAGACCGGCTCGATGCGCGCGAGCACGGGGAACAACATGGGCAAGAGCGCGACGTCCGGCGGCAGCAGCGCCGCCACCTCCTGCTTCTTCAGGGATCGGAGATGGTGCGTCAGCGCATCGACGACGCCGTCGACCGCCTTGAACGGGACCGAGTCGCGTTCGTAGCAGCGCCCCGCCAGCACGACGGCCTCGGGCGCCGTGTCGCGAACGCTCTGGAGGAGCTTTCGCACGAGCGTCGTCTTTCCGACGCCGGATGGGCCGGCGACGCAGACGACGCGACCGCGACCCCGTCGGACGTCGTCGAGCCCCGCCCGCAGGGCGGACAGCTCGTCACCCCGGCCGACGAACGACGGGCGCGACGGCTCGCCTGCTGGAACGAGTCGAACGTCGGACACCTCTGCGGTGCCGAGCCTGCGCAGCACCTCCCAGCCGGGCGGACGCGCCTCGGGCAGTCGGCGCAGGAGATCGACCGTCAACCGATCGAGGTCGTCGGGGATCCCGGGCGCGACGTGCGACGGTCGTGGCGGCTCGCGCAGCTGCTTGGCGACGAGCACCTCCACGGGCGTGCCGCGGAACGGCAGATGTCCCGTCAGCGCCTCGAAGAGCATGACGCCGACGGCGTACCAGTCGGCGGCGGGCCCGACCTCGCGACTGCCTGCCTGCTCGGGCGCCATGTAGTCGACGGTCCCGACGAGCGCCTGCTCGGGCGTCGCGCGTGTGCCGACGAGGTCGAGGAGCAGCCCGAAATCGAGCAGGACGAGCCGACCACCGCGGGTGACGAGGACGTTGGACGGCTTGACGTCGCGGTGGATCTTCCTCGCGTCGTGCAGCGCGGAGAGGCCCGAGGCGAGCTGCGACAGCGCGGAGCGCAGGCGCGCCAGATCGGGCGGCGCCGCGCTCGAGGGTACGGCGAGGTGCTGGAACACGCGCTCCGCGAAGGCGGCGTCGTTGACGGCTCCCGCGGCGACGGGTCGCTCCGAGACGATCGTGTCGATGCTCGGGGCCAGCGTCGGTGCGCTCGTGCGGTCGTCGCTCCGTCGAACCCACTCGAGGAAGTCGCAGCCATCGACCAGCTCCATCGTGAAGAACCACTGCTGGCCTTCTGCGACGAGATCCCCGAGGTCGATCAGGTTGGGGTGATGCAGGTCGAGCAGCCCGTGGAACTCGTTCTTCAGCCGGAGCAGCGCGTCGGCCTCGAGACGGGGCAACGTCTTGAGCGCGACCTGCTCGCCGCGCTCCCGATCGAACGCCTCCCACACGACGCCCATGCCGCCGGCGCCGAGGCGACGGCCGATCTGGAAGCGCCGCGACTCGGGCGCACGGAGACGTGAAGACGCGTCGCGCATCGACGTGACATCCGATGACCCCTACGCACGGGCCGTCGCGTCGGATCTCGCGTCAGCCGCAACGACCGCTACGGCAGGTCAGCCGGGGTTCGTCGCACTCGTCGCCAGGGCAGCAGACCTGATCGTTGGCGCCGCAGTGCAGGCAGCGATCGCCGTCGCACGCGCGGTCGGGCCCGCTGCACCCTCCGCCGAAGCAGCATACGCGGTCGTTGCGTCCGCACTCGTCGGCGCACTCTCTCTCCGAGGTGCACACGAGCGAGTCGCCGCACGCGCCGCCGAGACAGCAGCGCTCGCCGCGCTGGCCGCACGGCGCGCATCGGTCCATCCCGGTGCACACCAGCCCGAGCGCGCAGGCGCCGTCCATGCAGCACGTCTCGCCGTCGAGCCCGCAAGACTCGCAGAGGTCGTCGTCGTTGCACCGCAGAAGCCCAGCGCACCATCCCGGCTCACAGCACGCGTCGCCCACCTCCTGGCCGCACGCGGGCTCGCA
>JADZFZ010000907.1 GCA_020854145.1 Deltaproteobacteria bacterium
CCGACGCGCCGCTCGCGCTCGACCTGTTGCAGGCGTTGCTCGAGCATCCGCACGCGGTCGTCGCGCTCCTCGAGCTGAGCCGCCAACGAACGCAGCAACACGTCCCGCTCGGCCGCTTCGCGCTGGAGCACGACGACCTGCGGGTCGCGCATCGTCGCTTCCTCTGCGCCTCTGACGCGGCGCTCGCCTTCTTCCGACGCCCGCTGCGCCGCCTCGGTCGCGCGCCTCTCGGCGTCCGCGAGACGCTCGCGTTGGGTCGCGAGCTGCTCCTCGAGCGCGGCGTGGCGACCACGCGATGCCGAGAGCTCGCCTTCGAGGTGCCTGACGCGCGCCTCGAGGTGCGACTGCGTCTCGGCGACGGTGCGTGCCGCTTGCTCCAGCCGCTCGCCGAACGCGCTCGCCTTGTCGGCCGCGCCCCGCAGCTCGTGCTCGAGCCCGCGGATCTTCGCGTCGCGCTCGCCGAGGTACCACTTCAGGTCCGACGCCGATCGTTCGATCTCCGCGATCCTGTCGCGAAGCGCCTTCGTGGCTGCGCGCTCCTCGGCGAGCTCGGCCTCCGTCGCGCGGAGGCGCTCGTCGCGCTCGCGCAACGAAGCGGCCGCCAACGCGAGCCGCTCCTCGATGGAGCGACGTTCTGCTTCGACGTCGCTCGCACGGACGAGCGCGGCCTCGAGATCGGCGGCGGCTGGCTCCGATGGGGCCTGGGCACGGGGCGCGGGAGCCGGCGCTCGGGCAGCTTCCGGCGCCACGGCGGCGACGCTCCCCGGATGATCCGTGCGCGCTGCCAGGGCAGCGTCACGGTCGCGCGCACGCAGTCGCAGGCCATCGCGCTCACCCCGCAACGACGCCAGCTCGCGGCCCGTGTCCTCCGTGCGATCGGCACCGGGGGTGGACGCGTGCTCCGCGCGAGCGAGCCTCTCGCGCAAGTTGGCCCAAGCCTCCGATCGATCCACCAGGCGGAGACGCAACCCGTCGCGTTCCCCGGCGAGCGAAGCCGCGAGCTCGTTGGCGCGGGCGAGGCTCGCCTCGAGCTCGGTGAGCTCGTCGCTCCTCGACGCGAGATCCTCGAGCGCCTTCGTCGCGGCCTTCTCGCCGGCCTCGAGGCGCTCGGTCCACTCCTGCATCCGCTCGCGCAGGAACTTCGCTTCGCCCGCGACGATGCGCTCGCGGTGCGCGCGTCGATCGAGCTCCGCCGACAGCTCGGAGAGCCGCGCGCGGAACCCCCGCTTCGTCCCCTCGAGCTCCTGCGCGAGGCCCTCGGCGCGGTCCTGGAACGACGAAGCCAGCGCGTTGAGCCGGGCCGCCTCGAGCTTGAGCGCGTCCTCGCGCACCTCGAGCTCGTCGACGCGCTTCTGAGCTCGCTCGGCGTCCTGCTGGACGTCGAGCATTCGCTCCGACAACGAGGCTTCGATCGCACGCATGCGCGCGATCTCCATGCCGGCGTCGTCGGCGCGCTCGCGCAACGCGCGAACGTTCGCCTCGAGCTCTGCCACCCGCTCGAGCGCGGAGCCCCGTTCGACCTCCGCACGCCGGCACCGGTCCTCCAGCTCCGACGCGGTGGACGTCAGCGCCGTGCGCGACGCGAGCGACGACCACGCGTCCTCGTCCGCGCGTGCCGCCCGTTTGCTGGCGTCTTCGAGCTCCGTGGTCAGCTCGCGGTTGCGCAGCGCGAGGCCACGGATGCGTCCGACGAGCTCGGCCTCCCGGCCCCGCATCGTCTCGATCTCGGTGGCGAGCGTCTTCGCTTCGAAGCGGGCGGACTCGACCTCGTTCTTCCACGGCTCGACGTCGTTGGCGCGTGCGCGGGCGTCTCGCTCGACCTCGAGCTCGGCGACTCGCCGCAGCGCGCCCAACAAGGCCCCGCTGACACGCGCACGATCCTCGTCGACGTCGTCGAGCGCCTCGCTCAACGCACGGGTCTCCTCGAGCGCGCGGCGGGCGGCCTGCTGGGCTTCGCCCTCGGCGGCGCGCGCAGCGATCAGCTCGGCCTTGGTGCGATCGCTCTCCGCGCGCGCGACGAGCAGCTCGGAGGAGATCTCGTCCACGCGGAACGACGTCGCCGTGCGGCGTGCCTCCGCCTGGACGAGCTGCTCCCGGGCGTTGGCCAGCTCGCCACGCAGCTCCTCGATCTCGCGCGCGTGAGCGCTCGCTTCGCGCGCCGACGCCGCGTGGACCTCGGCGAGCTCGGCGTGCGCCTGCCCGAGCCCCGCCCGAAGCACGGCCTCGCGCGGCGTCTCGAGCGTCGATTCGAGCGGGACGGTGACCTCGTCGCCCTCCCCGTGCCCGGCACGCGCCTCGGCGAGCTCGGCCACCAGGCCGCGGATCAGCCCGTCGCGTCGCACGACCTCGGACTCGAGCGCCCGCAGCTCGTCGCCCTGCTGTCGCATCGCGCGCTCGAGCGCATCGATGTCGCCCGAGCTGTCCTCCGCTTGCGACGCCCGCAGCAGCTCGATCTCGGAGCGCGCAGCGGTGAGCTCGCGCGCGAGTCGGATGCGCTCCTCGTCGACGACCGACAGCGCGGCCTCGCGCTCGTCGATGGCCGCGACGAGCTCGGCGACGCGCGCCGCCGCGGACTCGACCTCGCGCGTCCTCTGTCCGAGCTCGTCGCGAAGGGCCGCGAGCGCGCGATCCTTGTCGGCGAGCGCGCGATCCTTGTCGGCGAGCCCGCGGTCCTTCTCGGCGAGCCCGCGGGCCTTCTCGGCCAGCTCGCGCTCGATGTCCTCGGCGTAGGCGTTCTGGGCATCGCGCTCGTCGTCGCGTGCCTCGATCTCCTCGGTCAGCTCCGCGACGCGCGCAGAGAGCTCGTCGACGCGCATGTGCGCGGCTCGACGAGCCGTCTCGACGTCGGCCACGTGCGAACGCGTCGCCTCGAGCTCGCGCTCCGTGGCGGCGAGCTCTCCGGCGGTGCGGTCGAGCTCGGCGCGCGCACCGTCGAGCTCCGCACGTGTGCTCGCCACCTCGGCGCGTACCCGCGACTCTGCTTCGGCCACCGCGCGCGCGATCACCTCCGCGGGACCGACCGGCGCGCCGATCTCCGTCGCCGTGTCGTCTCCGCCGAGGAGCTCGACCATCGGAGCCTGCACGACGACGTAGGGCTCGAGCGCGACGTCCGTCGCGGCGCACAAGGCCACGAATCGCTCGGGATCTTCGGGGATCTCGACCAACGAGCCGTCGAGCGTGACGGCGGAGTCGCCGTCGGCCGCACCGAAGTCCACCACGGCCCATCCGACGAACGGGCTCTGTCCGAGCATCCGCACGGCGGGGAACCGCGCGCTCAACATCTCGTAGAGCTCGTAGTACGGAACTGCGGCGCGTTCGCTCGCGAGCCCGCGAGGGGCATCGGGGTTGCCCGCCGCTGCCACGAGCACGGCGTCCTCACCGAGCACGCGGGCGAGCTCGTCCACGAGCGCCGGCCCGTCCACGGCACCGAGGTCGGGCACGAACGCCGCGCCGAATGCCCCGCCCGCGAACGGCAGCGGACCTCCGTCCCACGGCGCGATCCGGACGTCCGCCAGCCGCGCCGTCGTCAACCGTGCGCGCACGACGTCGGGATCCGCCACCGTGACGTGACGCGCTCCGATCTCGACCAGCCGCTCCGCGAGCCCGGACGTGGCGTCGCCCACCACCAACACGTGACGTCCGCCGACGACGTCTTCGGCGTACACGCCGAGCGCCAGATCCGCGTACCGGTCACGACCATGGCCGGGCCCCAGCCTGGCTCGCGGACCGTCGTGCGAGGGGCTCGGGAGGGGACGATCGCTGGATTCTCGGCTCATCCGGACCGCGGACTATACCAGGGCGCGGACGCTTGGCGCGCCGCCAAGCTCACGGCCTCGACCCTCCCGAAAACTCGCGAGAACGCACGGGTTCGGGCGATCCTGTCCGCATGGACCCGAAGTCCACGGCGCTCGTCGCGGTGAGCGCCGACGGAAGCCTCGAGGCACAGGGCTCGAGCGACCGCGCCACCCTCGGCCGCCGCGCGGGTCAGTGGGCGGTGCACTTCCTCGCCGAGGACGTCGGGCTCCTCGTCGCCGACGAGCCCGAAGGCCTCCGCTCTCGCGTCGTGCTGGCCGGAGAGGTCGTCTCGCGCACGTCGGTGACGGAGCTGCTCGGCGCGATCGCGAGCTTCGCGTGGACGGGCGAGCTGCGAATCGTCACCCGCGAGGTGGGCCGCACCGCGATCATCGATCGTGGGATCGTGACGCACGCGTCGAGCGACGCGCCGGAGGACCGGCTGGGCGAGCTCCTCGTGCGCCTGGGGGTCGTCGATCGAGGCATGCTCTCCGCGCTCGTCGGCGATCTCGGTCCGTCGCGCCGCATGGGCCGCCTCATGGTCGAGCGCGGGCTCCTCACCGAGAGCGAGCTCTTCAAGTACCTGCAGCTCCAGGCCAAGGAGATCGTCTTCGGGATGCTGCAGGTCCACGAAGGGGTCTTCGCGTTCCTCGGACGACCCGATCTGGGCCCCCTCGGCCCGCTCGTCCACCTGCCGTTGCAGGCCATCTTGCTCGAGGGCGTCCAGCGCATCGACGAGATGCAGCTGTTCCGCAGCAGGATCCCGTCGCGCGAGGTCGTGGTCGAGGCTCAAGCCAAGCGCGGGCTCGGCGACTCGAACCCCGGCGCGCGCCCCAGCATCGAGCCGCTCGCGATCCGTGTGCTTTCGTTGTGCGACGGCAAGGCGAGCATCGAAGACATGATGCGCGAGCTCCAGATGGACGAGTTCGAGGTCACGCGCGTCGTCTATCACCTGCTCACGGGCGGTCACGTCCAGATCCGCCAGTCGGGCACGCTGCGCAAGCTGGAGGTCGACGAGGCGTCCGAACGTTTCGGCGCGATCCTGAAGCTCGTCTTCGATGCCGCGAACGACGAAGGCAAGCTCAAGGAGACGCGCGAGACGTTGCGCGACTGGCTCGGCGTGAGCGGGTTCGGCGGGCTCGTCGAAGGCGCGCTCCGCGACGACGGGACGCTCGACTCGGCGGTGCTCGCGCAGACGCTCGATCAGCCGGGCTCCGAGCAGCCGATCGAGTCGCTGCACCGCACGCTGCACGAGCTCGTGTGCTTCGCCCTGTTCTCGGCGACGGCGTCGCTCCCGCGCGAACGCGAGCTCGCACTGTCGCGCGAGGTCAACAACCGCCTCGCGCAGCTCAAGCTCTGAGTGGCTGGCCACCGCGCGCGTCGTCCCACGCGTCGTCGCGTCCGCCGAGCGCGCGCCACGGATCGCGCAGATCCGCGGGCACGGCCGCGGCGACGTCCAGCGTCCCGATGTCACCGGCGCAGTCGATGCGCACGCGCGCGCAATGGAGCGCGGGACGACGGAGGCCGATCACCGTTCCGTCGGCCAGCGTGACGCGACGCAGGCCGCCGTAGGCCGCGTCTCCGAGCAGCGCCATCCCGGCGGCCGCGGCGTGCACGCGCAGCTGGTGCGTGCGCCCCGTCCTCGGTCGCAGCGCCAGCAGCGCCACGCCGCTCGTGACCTCGACGATGCGCCACTCGGTCCGCGCCTCCATCACCGGAGGCCGAGGCTTGCGTCCGGGCTCCACCACCGCTCGGAGCCTCGGATCGCGAGGGTGCACGGCGATCGACTGCTCCCACGCACCGCTCGCGCCCGAAGTCGGCCCCTCACCCTGCCTCTCCCCGCGTTGCGGGGAGAGGGGACGCGCGTCGATGGGTCGCGGGGGCGGATTCGCAGTGGTCGTCATGCCTGCGAGCGCCACGTAGGTCCGCGAGTACGTTCCCGCAGCACGCGCTGCGAGCTGCGCTTCGTTCGCCTCGCGGGTCAGCGCGAAGACGCAGATCCCCGTGACGCCGACGTCGAGCCGCGAGGTCGGGTGCACGATCTCCGCGCCGCTCGCGTACCTGCGTGCCCATCGCGCGAGCGTCGGCTCGCTCGCGTCGGGGGACGTCGTGGCCAGCCAAGCCGGCTTGTCGAGCACGAGCCACCGCGCATCGTGCGCGAGGACTCGCGGCTCTTCGACGTCCTGCTCGCGCGACACGGGTGCACGACCCTCTCCCGCGCGAACCGGCGTCGGGAGAGGGTCGCCCTCGGACGTCAGATGAACTTGGACCAGGTGCCCATGGCCTCCATCACCGCCGCGCCCGAGAACCCGCGCACGACGCCGAAGCCATCGAGGTGCAGGCTCGCGCGGATGGTGTGCTCCATCCACTCGGGCGTCGCTTCGAGCGCATCGAGCTTGTCGCCGTCGCCGCGCAGGATGAAGAAGCCGTTCATGTCGCCGCCGTGCGACGTCAGGAACACGGGCTCCCAGGACGTCAGCGTGCCCTTGGCCTGCAGCTCCTGGAACCAGCCGGTGATCTGCTGGAAGTGCTCGGCCGAGACGCGCTCCTTGCCACGCACCGGGTGGTTCCAGCCGAAGAAGATCATGTTCGTCTTCATGGTCGCTCCCCTTCTTTCCGTGTTGGGACGGCGACCATACTCCCGGCCTCGCCCAACGGATCCGCGATCGGCGTGCCGTGTCTCACAGACGGCGCTGCGCGCCCGCCCGTCCAGCGAAGGACGGGGGTTGCAGGGGGGCGCCCAGCCCCCCTGCGAAAATCACGCAGAGCGTCCATGGGGTCGGTGCCCACTGCCTCGCTCGAATTCGTCGAGCGCTCGCCCCTCACCCCGACCCTCTCCCCATTCGGGGAGAGGGGGCCTGGTCCCGAATTCCGAGTGAGCCCGCCGCGCGCGCATGCGGGCGGACGGCGAGGTCGCAACACGCCCGAGCGCCAGCGAAGGGCGTGAATTCCGAGTGAGCCCGCCGCGCGCGCATGCGGGCGGACGGCGAGGTCGCAACACGCCCGAGCG
>JADZFZ010000908.1 GCA_020854145.1 Deltaproteobacteria bacterium
ATCCCACGATGTAAGAAATTGGACGCACCTCGATCGCCCGTGTCTTTGTCCCGGGCAGGACGGTCGTCGTCGGCTCCCCGCGACGTACCTCCGGGAGGTGGCGATGGAATCGGCCGTGGAGCGTCGTTCAAGAGGAGGGCGGATCCCGTTCGACGTGATGGTCGAGCTCGCGTACACGAGCGACGATCAGATCGAGCGGCTCGAAGCCGACGGGCTCGACCTCGGTGTGTCAGGCATGCGCGTGCGCACGCCGTTTCTTCCGGATCCCGGGACGCGCCTGGCTGCGCGCTTCGAGGATCCCGTGACGCAGCAGATGCTGCGCGCCGAGGGCGAGGTCGTCTGGGCTCGCGACGACGTCGGCGAGCTCGGCCTGCACTTCACCAAGCTGAACGGTGAAGCGCAGACCGCGTTGCAGCGCCTCGTCGCGCCCCTCGACACACCGCCCGACGATGCGCCCGATGTGCACGCCGTCGAGGTCGCGCCTGCGCCGGCGCCTGCGCCCGAGGACGTCGACGTCGACGTCGAAGAGACGGAGGCGACGCGTCCGGCGCGCCTCGTCGTCGAAGGAGTCGACACGCCGCTGCGCGTGAGCGTGCAGCACCTCGCCGACGATCTGGTGACGCTGTCGAGCGACCTGGGCTTCCTCCGGATCGGCGCGCGGGCGTTCGTCGATGCCGGTCGTGGCCTCGAGCGAAGCGGCGTCATCGCGTCCATCGACCTCGAGCAGAACGGCGACGCAGAGGTCCCGCGGCTCGTCGTCGGCGTCGTGTTCGACCCGGTGAGCGCCTCGAAGGCGTCGTCTTCCAAACGCAACCAATCGACAGATTCGCGACCAGGCTCCCTCCCGACGAACGGGGAGAGGGTCGCCGTGAGGGGCAACTCGCCTTCCGAGCGTCCGACGAAGGCGGCGGTCGAGTCGCGGCCGTCGTCGCGACACGCGGAGCTGCCGCCGCCTCCGATCCAGGTGACGGCCGAGCGCGAGGCGACGGCAGCCGCTCCCGAGCCGATGGCGACCAAGGGCGCGCGGCGCGACGCGACTCCGAGCACGCGGTCCGCGGCGGTGCAGCCCCCGATGCGCGCGCGCACACCCGACGCGAACCTGGGTGATCCGTCCGCGGATCGCGACGACGGCACCGTGGAGTTCGCCACCGCGATGCGTCCGAAGTGGATGACCGACGTGCAACGCATCTCGAAGAGCGCGCGCTCGGCAGCGTTCGACGGGCTCAAGAAGGGCGCGACCAAAGCGCGACCTGCCCTGTCGTGGCTCGGCGCCAAGCTCCTCGTGTGGCTCGCGGCGGCGTTCGCGTCGATCACGGCCGGCGCCAAGCGCGTGTACGCGAAGATCGCCGAGCGCGCCGGGCGACCGAAGAAGCGCACGACCGCGCCGCCGCCGGCTGCGCGAGAGTCGATCGCGTCGGCACGACGGCGTGCGGAGAGCGAGCCCGCGCGCAAGATCGACTTCAAGACGATCGCGCTCGGGCTGACGAGCGCAGCGGCTGTCGTGCTCGCGGTCTACGCGCTCTGGCCGCGTGACCAGCAGCCCGACCGGTTCGACGTGCACCGCGAGATGGCGGCGCCTCCCGCGGCCGCCGCACCGGCTCCCGCGGCGGCTCCCGCGGCGATGCCCGATCCCGCCCCGGCGGCGATGGCTGCGGCCGCGGCTCCGTCGGAAGGCGGCGAAGAAGGTGACCTCGCGCCGCCGATCGAGGACGGCGAAGGCGGCGAGATGGCGGACGGCAGCGGCGAAGCCGCGGAGCCTGCGCCCGACGGCAGCGGCTACGTCGTGCCGGGCGGCGTCGGGGATCCGAGCCGTGCGGCGGGGCCGATGCCGGCACCGCGTTACCCGACGCCGCGCACGTTGAGGCCGGGATCTCCCTACGCGCTCGACGTTCGGCCCGAAGAGGCAGCCGGCACCGAAGGCGAAGGGACGGCAGGTGCCGAGGGCGCGGACGGAGAGACCGCTCCCGCGGCGGCACCGCGCCCGCCGGCTCCATCGGGACCGCTCGCGCGCACGTTCGGCGAAGAGCGTGTGCACGGCGGTCGGGCGTACACGATGCGCTTCAATCGTCGCATCCAGGGGATCCGCGGACGTGCGGTCCCGAACGGGTTCACCGTGCAGGTCGAAGGCGCGATCGCCGTCGATCGCGCGGGTCCGATCGCGGTCCGCGACGCCGACGTCGTGCGCGCGAACGTGGTCAACACGGGCAACACGTCCGAGCTGACGATCAACTTCCACGAGCGGGTGCAGCATCCCCGGTATCGAATCGTGGCGCGTGGCTCGAACCTGGAGATCACCGTGGGCCGCGCGACCGCGGACGAGATCGCCGCTTTGCGACGGGCGGAGGTGCGTGCGCGACGCGAGGCGCGAGCCCAGGCGCAGGCCGAAGGCGACGCGGAAGGTACGGGCGCTGCCGCGCCGCGTGCGACGCCGATGATCGAACGTGCGCCTCGGGCCGCCCGCGCCGCCGCCCAGGCCGCGGGACCCCGCGCCCGTGCAGCCGCCTCCGCACCGCAACGAGCGGCCGGCGGTGCACGCGCGGCTGCGACCCCCGCGCGTCCCGGAGCCGCGCGCGCACAGACGGCGGCGCCGGCACGCGGAGCCGCTGCACGCGCACCGGGTCGAGGAGCCGCTGCTCCCGCTGCCGCTGCTCGAGCGGTGGCGGCACGCGGAGCGGGCCCGCGCGCCGCGGCCGCCCCTGCGCGACCGGGCGCCGCGCGTCCCGGCGCGCGCGCGCCGCGGGCCGCGAACCCGCGGTGATCAGAGCCCGCGTCCCGACTCATCGACGCGCGTCCCCTCACCCCTCACCCCGACCCTCTCCCCATTCGGGGAGAGGGAGCCTGGTCCTGTGAGAAGTCGGATCCTCGCCAGCGTAGGCCCCGCCGGGAAACCGGCGGGGTCGTCCTGCGTTTGTGGCCGCACACGCTCGGGGCTCGTGGATCGAGCGCGCGGTGCTAACTGGCTCGCGTGACCACACCGGCGAAGAAGCCCGTGCGCCGTCTCGGCCTCGCGCCCGGGTCGGCCAGCATGCCCACCGCGAGCGCGGCGGAGGAAGCGGCCAAGGAGATCGATCCGGTCTGCGGGATGCGTGTGTCGCCCGAGACCGCGGCCGCCGAGCACGAGCACCACGGCAAGACGTTCTACTTCTGTGCGCTCTCGTGCCTGCGGAAGTTCCGCGCGCACCCGGGCCAGTACGTCGACGAGCACGGGGTCAAGCGCGAGGCGTCGGCCGATGCGTCGAAGGTCGAGGCGAGCGTCTGGTTCTGCCCGATGTGCGAGGGAGTCGAGCAGCCGACGCCGGGCACGTGCCCCAAGTGCGGCATGGCGCTCGAGCCGAAGATCGTCGCGGCGGAGGAGCCCGAGAGCCCGGAGCTGCGCGACATGACGCGCCGCCTCTGGATCTCGGCGCTGCTGACGCTGCCGGTCTTCGTGCTCGCGATGATCGAGATGGTGCCCGACGTCGCGCACGCGCTGAACGGCGTGCGCGTGGGAGGCATGCCCATCGGGGTCGCGGTGCAGCTCGCGCTCGCGTCGCCCGTGGTGATCTGGGGCGGCGCGCCGTTCTTCGAGCGCGCGTGGCAGTCGGTCAAGAGCCGCAGCCCGAACATGTTCACGTTGATCGGGCTCGGGACCTCGACCGCGTACCTCTACAGCGTCGCCGCGGTCGCGTTCCCCGCGGCGCTGCCCGGCACGTTCACGGGCGAGCACGGCCCGCCGGTGTACTTCGAGGCGGCGAGCGTGATCGTGACGCTCGTGCTGCTCGGGCAGGTGCTCGAGCTCCGCGCGCGGCGTCGAACCGGCGACGCGTTGCGCGCGCTCGTGCGCATCGCGCCGAAGACCGCGCTCGTCGTGGAGCGCGATGGGCGCGAGGAGGAGCGGTCCATCGACTCGGTGCGGATGGGGCAACGCGTGCGCGTGCGCCCCGGAGAGCGTGTCCCCGTCGACGGCACGATCGTCGAGGGCACGAGCGCGGTCGACGAGTCGATGATGACCGGCGAGCCCATCCCGGTGTCCAAGTCGCCGGGTGATCGCGTGATCGGTGGGACGGTCAACGGCGACGGAGGCTTGCTCGTGACCGCGGAGCAGGTCGGACAGCAGACCGTGCTCGCGCAGATCGTCCGCATGGTCGGCGAGGCGCAACGGAGCCGCGCTCCGGTGCAACGTCTGGCCGACAAGGTGAGCGCCGTGTTCGTGCCGACCGTCGTGCTGGCCGCGGGTCTGGCGTTCGTCGCATGGGATCTGGTCGGCCCCGAGCCGCGGTTCGCGCACGGGCTCGTCGCGTGCGTCTCGGTGCTCATCGTCGCGTGCCCGTGCGCGCTCGGCCTCGCCACGCCCATGTCCATCACCGTCGCGACCGGTCGCGGGGCGCAGCTCGGTGTGCTCGTGAAGAACGCCGAGGCGCTCGAAGCGCTCGCGCGCGTGGACGTGCTCGTCCTCGACAAGACCGGAACGCTCACCGAAGGCAAACCGACGCTCGAACGGATCGTCACCACCGAAGGCGTGACCGAAGACGAGCTGCTCGCCCTCGCGGCGAGCGCGGAGCGGGCGAGCGAGCACCCGCTCGCGGCCGCCGTCGTGCGCAAGGCCAACGAGCGCAAGCTCCGCCTCGAGGCGGTCAGCCGTGTGCGCGCGACGCCGGGCGCGGGCTTGAGCGCGCACGTCGGCGGCAAAGCGCTCTTGCTCGGGAGCACGCGCTTCCTGCGCGAGCGCGAGGTCGAGCTCGGGCCGGTCTCCGGGGCGATCGAGGCCGCACACGCGGAGGGCAAGGCCGCGGTGGCCGTCGCGCTCGAGGGCAAGGCTGCAGGCGTGCTCGTCTTCACCGATGCGATCCGGGCCTCGGCGACCGACGCGCTCGCCGCGCTACGCAACGACGGGATCGAGGTCGTGATGGCGACCGGCGACACGCGCGCCGCGGCCGAGGCCGTGGGCACGAAGCTCGGCCTCTCGCGCATCGAGGCCGACCTGCTGCCGTCCGACAAGGCCGCGCTCGTGCGGCGGTTGCGCGCCGAGGGGCGTCGTGTCGCGATGGCCGGAGACGGCATCAACGACGCGCCTGCGCTCGCCGAGGCGAACGTCGGCATCGCGATGGGCAGCGGCGCCGACGTCGCCATCGAGAGCGCCGGCCTGACGCTGCTGTCGCCCGACCTGCGCGGCATCGTGCGCGCGCGTCGCCTCGCGGCGGCCACCGTGCGCAACGTGCGCCAGAACCTGCTCTTCGCGTTCTTCTACAACGCGCTCGGCGTGCCGATCGCCGCAGGCGCGCTCTACCCGCTCCTCGGCTTGTTGATGAGCCCGATGATCGCCGGTGCCGCGATGAGCGTCTCGAGCGTGTCGGTGATCGGCAACGCGCTTCGCCTGCGCCGCTTCACGGGCTGACTCGACGCGAGACCCGAAGAATCCCAGAACAGGTACGTTGCTCGCCAACCTCTCGAACCCGTGGCTCCTCGCCCGCCTGCTGGCGTCGCTGGCATCGGCCGCGCTGGGCCTCTACGCGGTCGTGGTGGCGGTCCGCGTGATGCGCGCCGTGCCCGGCGGTGCGCGCGGCGTCGCGGTGCTCGAGCGCTCGGGCGAAGGCGTGCTCGCCGTCGAGCGGCGCGCCGAGCTCGTCGCTGCGCTCGTGCAGGTCGGGCTCTTCGTCACGCTCGGCAACCTCGCGCTCCTCGTGCTCGCGGGCGATCGGCTGAGCTCGTCCATCCGCGGCGCGATGTGCGCCTACGGCGTGTTCGGCTCGAGCGACTGGGGCTTGCGCGCGCTCGGGGCGTCGGTCGTCGCGGCGCTCGCGTGCGCCGCGTGGCTCGCGCTCCATCGGTTCGACCTCGGGCTCGAACGTCCGCTCCTGCTTCGCACGAAGCTGGTCGCGCTGCTCTTCGTCGTGCCGCTCGTCGTGCTCGACGCGGCGGCGTTCGCGGCCTTCGCGCTCGACCTCGACTTCCAGGTGGTCGCGTCGTGTTGCTCGGTCGCGCTCGACGACGCGGCCGCCGGCTACGCGGCGATGCAGAGCGCACCGCTCCGCGAGGGAGCCGCCATGGCGGCCGCCGTCGGCGTCAGCCTCGCGGCTGCCCTCGCGCTCCTCGCACGTCGAGGGGCAGGCTTCTCGTACGCGGCAGCCGGTCTGGGGGTCGTCGCGGCCGCGGCGGCCCTCCCCGCGATCCTGTGGTTCGTCGCTCCGCACGCCTACGAGACGCCCCACCACCTCTGTCCGTTCTGTCTGTTTCGTCCAGAGGCTGCCGGCCTCGGCTTTCCACTCTTCGGTGCGGTGCTGGTCGGGCTCGCGTGCGCCCTCTCGCTCGCGGTCGTGGAGCTCGGCTCACGGCGTGCCCGGGGGCTGGCAGGCGCCGCTCCGGCGGAGCTCGACGCGACCCTCGCGCGCGCACGTCGTCGCATCGGCGCCTATGCTGCGGTGGGATGGGCCTCCGCGTTGTTCTTCGGTCTGATCCCCGTCGTCCGGTACGCCCTCGCGACCGGTGGCGCTTCGCTCTTCGGGTGATGCCCTTGACCCCCTTTCGTCCCACGGTTCTGCTCGTCGTCTCGCTGGTCGCCGGCTTCGCGCTCCTCGCGCTCGCGACCTGCAGCAACGACGCATCCGGCGATCGGAGGCGTTGCGATCTTTGCGGTATGTACGTGGACCGCAACCCGCGCTGGATCGCCGGAGGCACGAAGAACGGCAGGCCCGTCTTCTTCGACTCGCCTCGCTGCATGCTCCAGACGCTGCGCGATCGTCGTTCGGGCCTGCGCGAGCCCTGGGTGACCGAGTACTACGCCCAGCGTCGCCGGCCCGCGGCCTCCGTCCGGTACGTGCAAGGCAGCGATACCATCGGCCCGATGGGCCCCGATCTCGTGCCCGTGGATCCCGTGCGTGCCGAGACCTTCCGTCGCGACCACCGCGGGACGCGCGTCTTGACGCTCGATCAGATCACGCCCGCCGTGCTCCGCTCCCTCGACGCCCGCCGATAGCGTCCGCGGGTCGGCGCGACGCGCGCCCGCTGCGAAGCGCCCGAATGCCGTCGCCGAGCGGGAACGACGTCTCGCCCGCGTGGAGGCCGAAGCCCCGTGCGATTCGCCGGGTCCGTCATGCACGCGTGCGCCGCCGTCACAGGTCGCCGGCGCACACCATCCCGGTCACCTCGGGGAAGCGACTGATGGCGCAGCCGGCATCGACCTCGTCGGGATCCAGATCGGCCACGTGCGTGATGCACGAGGCCACGTCCGACGCGCGGCACGTGTAGTCGGGCATCGAGGGGCAGTCGGCCTCGGGGAACGCACCGAGGATCGCGTCGCGGAGCGCTCCCGTGATCGGGCTGCTCGCGCACACGACCAGGAAGTCGCACGACGCGCCCTCGCCGAAGGGCTGGGCGAGCCCCGAGGTGCGGAACTTGGACATCGCGCACTCCTCGGCGCCCGCATCGCCCGCATCGCCCGCGTCGCCGTCCCCAGCGTCGGGCGGCGCGGCTTCGGGCAACGGTCGCGCGTCGCGGGCCGAGCCCGCGTCGGTCCGTGGATCCGGATCGTCGCCACACGCGGTCGGGACGAGCGCGAGCAGCGCGGCCAACACGACGGAGCGCGACGACACGGCTGGCATGCTCGCGCCGAGCTCAGGCGCCGGGAACGGGATCCGCAGGCGGAAGCCCGTAGAGCGGCATGACGCCGGCCTCTTCGGGGGGCGGCGGCGGATCGGGCACGCCATACGGCGGTGCGATCCCGACGTCCATCTCGTCGGGGCCGAGATCGGGCGGTGGCATGGTCGCGTCGAGAGGGTCGCTCGCGTCCATCGGCGGCGTGGCCGAGTCCTGGGGGGTCCCCATGTCGCGAGGCGGCGTGCCGGCCTCGATCGATCCGGTGTCCGCACGCGGGCCGGTGTCGGCGCGCGGCTCGGGATCGTCGCCGCCGCATCCCGTCGCGGCGACGCTCGCCCCGAATGCGAAGACCGCCGCGCGCGAAGGCCAGCGCACGGGGGCGTCGGGCGCGACGCCCTGACGCGGCGCGACGCCGACGAGCGCGACGTTGCAGAAAGGGCACGTGCGTTCCTTCGAACGTACGTGGCGCGAGCACTGGGGACAGGTGGTCAGCGTCACGGCAAGCTCCTCGAGACGAAGCTTGCCACGTCGCGCGTCGTTTCCCGAACGCCTTGCCGCGTCTCGCGTTCGCGCGGGCGTCCGATCCACAAAAGGCACCGGGTCCGGCGACTCACCGGACCATGGGGTCTCACGGTCGTTCGAAGGGCGGAGGCGGCCATCTCGCCCGCGCACCGCAGAGGGTCGGGGGCGCGATGGGTGGGCGATGGACGTGGCTGGTGGCGACGTGTGCCGCGGGCTGGCTCGGCTGCGGGGACGGCAACGACGGCAGGACGATGCGGCCCGACATGGGCTTCGTGTTCGTCGACATGGGCAACCCCGACGCCGCGCGCGACGGCGGCGGGGACGCGGGCCGCGACATGGCGATGCCGCCGGGCCGCTGCGAGATGGAGATCTGCGGAGCGACGGGCGGCGGCAACGGGCTCGACGACGACTGCGACGGCGCCGTGGACGAAGATTGCGCCTGCATCCCCGGGGAGGTGCGGTCGTGTTTCCGTGGGGATCCCGCGACGCGCGGCGTCGGCGTCTGCCGCGACGGGATGATGACCTGCGAGGGCTCGCTCGAGTTCGGCCGTTGGGGCGCGTGCTCCGGCGACATGGCGCCGAGCGCAGAGCGATGCGAGGCCGAGGGCCTCGACGAGGACTGCGACGGCGCACCGAACGAGGGCTGCGTGTGCAGCGACGCCGACCCCCCGGTGCCCTGTGGCAGCGACGAGGGTGCGTGTCAGCCCGGCACGCAGGCGTGCATGGGCGGGATGCTCGGCGAGTGCGTGGGTGCGATCGGGCCCGCGCTCGAGGAGTGCAACGACATCGACGACGACTGCGACGGCACGATCGACGAAGAGCTGACGCGGCCGTGCGGCTCCGACGTGGGCGAGTGCGCGCGCGGCGTCGAGACGTGCGTGGCCGGCGTGTGGGAGCCCTGCCCGGGTGGGCTCGGGCCGCAGCCGGAGACGTGCGATGGGCTCGACAACGACTGCGACGGCGTCACCGACGAGGAGCTGTCGCAGGCTTGCGGCTCCGACGTGGGCGAGTGCAACGCGGGCTCGCAGACGTGTGCGGAGGGCGCGTGGGGCATGTGCGCGGGTGCCTCCGGTCCCCTGCTCGAGACGTGCAACGGCCTGGACGACGACTGTGACGGCGCCATCGACGAGGACATCGCGCGCCCGTGTGGCACCGAGACCGGCGAGTGCAGCGGCGGTATGGAGACGTGCAGCGCGGGGGTGTTCGGCGGCTGCGTCGGCTCGATCGGTCCCGTGATGGAGGTCTGCGAAGGCTCGCGCGACGAGGACTGCGACGGGATGATCGACGAAGGGTGCGGCTGCGTCGTCGGCAGCTCGCGCTCGTGCGGCACGGACACGGGGACGTGCGTGGCGGGCACGGAGACGTGCATGCCGGGCGGCGTCTACGGGCCGTGCACCGGCGCGGTCGGCCCGGGCACCGAGGTGTGCGACGGAGCGCTCGACGAGAGCTGCGACGGCGTGGTCGACGAAGGTTGCGGCTGCACGACGGGCATGACGCGGCCGTGCGGCAGCGACACGGGTGACTGTGTCGCGGGCACGCAGACGTGCAGCGCCGGCGCGTGGGGCATGTGCACGGGCGCGACGGGTCCCGCGACGGAGGACTGCAACGGCGGCGACGAGGACTGCGACGGCATGACCGACGAAGGGTGCATGTGCACGGCCGGCATGACGCGAAACTGCGGGACCGACGTCGGCGCATGCGCCTTCGGCACGCAGACGTGCACCGCGATGGGCACGTGGGGCACGTGCACGGGCGGCACCGGGCCGGTGACGGAGATTTGCGACACGATGGACAACGATTGCGACGCGATGACGGACGAAGGCGGCGTGTGCCCGTCGTCGCCGCCCATCGTCGCGTGCCCGGCGCCCATCACGCAGCAGGTGCTCTCGACGGTGTCGCTCACCGGCAGCGGCTCGGACCCGGACGGCGGCATGGTGACGTACGCGTGGAGCGTGACCTCGCGACCGACGGGCTCGAGCTCGAGCCCGTCTCCCGCGAGCACCGCCATGACGAGCATGTTCCTGGACGCGTCGGGCACGTACACGGTCCAGCTGTGCGTGACCGACGACGAGGGCCTGACCACGTGTTGCACGACGACGATCACGTCGCAGGCGCCCGGACTGCTGCACGTCGAGCTGCAGTGGGACACGGCGTACGGCGACGCGGACGTGCACCTCACGCGCGCGGACGGGTCGCCGGCATGCACCGCGAGCAGCTGCTGGTGGACGTACAACGATTGCTTCTTCGCGAACGATCGGCCCGATTGGGGCGGCCCCGGGGGCCGGGGCAACCCGAACCTCGATCGCGACGACACCAACGGGTACGGACCCGAGAACATCACCATCAACACCGAGCCTGCGTCGGGCCGCTACCACGTCAGCGCCCACTACTACTGCTCGCGTTCGTTGCCCGTCCGACGGATGGGTGGTGCCTCCGAGCCGCTCGCGCCTGGGGACGGCCCGACGACCGCGACCGTGCGCGTGTACTGCGGACCCGGTGGGCCGCTCGTCGCCGAGTACCCGGGCATCCGGCTCGACGAGACCGACGACTGGGTCACCGTGGCCTACGTGGACTACCCGTCGTGCGCGGGTATGTCGGTCAACAACCGCACGACGGGCACCGCGCTCTACGGCGGTGCGGGCACGGTCCACTGCGACTGACCCGTGCGTGACGGATAACCGTTCGTGCGCAGGGCGAGGGCCGCCCACGACCCGTCGCAGAACGTTCGTTCCCGCACGCCACCCGCGTGCGCCCGCTCATCCGGTCTTGTGTCCGCGGCTGCGATGTCAGTACGGTCCGCCCCATGGCAGCTGCGAAGAAGAAGAAGCCCGCCCCCAAATCCAAAGCTCTCAAAGCCGCGAAAGCCCCCAAGGCGCAGGCGGCGAAGAAAGCCCCTGCGAAGGCCGCGAAGGTCACCAAGCGCGCGAGCGCGAAGAAGAAGCCCGCCGCCGCGCGTGCTCCGAAGCGCAACCTGAGCGCTGCCGAAGCGCTCGTGCTCCGGTTGCCGCCGCTCTCCGACGCGCAGCGCGATGCGTTCGGCGATCAGGTCTCCGATGCGCGATGCGATCAGCTCGGTGCCAAGACCAAGTCCGACGTCGTCGAGCGCGATGCGATGACGTTCATCGACACCATCGCGAGCACGCTCGAGCACCACGGCGACGCGATCCGCCGTTACGGCAAGGCGCGTCTCGCCTGGCTGGCCGAGTGCGTCGTGGCGCTGCAGCAGGCGCGCGCGCGTCAGAGCTCCGGTCGCGACGACTCGCGTCCCGTCGAGGAGGCTCTCGCGCACGCGACCGAGCGCGCGCGCGCCGTGCTGATCGACCTCAAGCACGCGCTCGAGCAGCTCGCGAGCGACAGCGAGGCGGACGAGCAGGAGATCGACGCCGCCGCGGGCGCGACCGACGACCTCGTCGACTCGTTGCACGGGGTCGCGAAGCTCGCCGAACGTTGGGTCCGTCGCACCGACCGCGAAGGCAAGGCGCTCGTCGCGAGCGTGGACCTCCGGAGCGCCGACGTGGACGCCGCGTGGGCAGCGGCCGAGGATCTGCAGGACGCGATCGATCGCGCCGCGGGTCGCGCGCCGTCGAGCGAGCGCGACACGGTGCCGGTCAATCGCGCCGAAGGCCGCGTGCTCTACGAGATGGGTTACGCGATGCGCGCGTTCGCGCACGCGCACTCGCTCGACCCGCGCGTACCGAAGCTCGTGCCCGGCTCGGGCACCCGCGAGGCGCTCACGTCGAAGCTGAACGGGCAGCCGATCCCGCCGCCCACGCCGGCTCCGTCGCTCGAAGCTCCGTCCGCGATGGCGTAGGGCTCTCTGCTCCGGGGGAGTCGCAAGAGGGGGGCGCGCTCGCAACGCGAGCCCCTTCTTGCCCGCCGGGGCTGCGGGCGATCTCGTCCCTGCGGGCGAGCGGGGGCTCGCGCCTGCACGTTCTCGCGGATCACCGCTGCGAGGGCGCGTTGTAGATGTCGACCGGCTCGGCCTCGCGCGCGAGCGTCTGCGACGCGCCCGTCAGGACGTCGAGGTTGGGCGCGACGTCGACCTCGCGGCCGGTGATGGAGCCGTGGCAGCCGCCGCACACGCCGTTGAAGAAGCGGCGCGGGATCGACTGCGTGATGCGCTCGCCCGGGTAGTACTGGATGGTCTCGCGCTGGACCATCGGGCCCTCGAGCAGCCCACCGGGCTGGAAGTCGAGCCGCTCCCGATCGGCGTTGGTCGGGTGCAGCATGATCGGCACGCCGCCCGGCAGGCGCACGCGCACCGAGCCGTCCGCGAGCAGCGGGACGTTGCCGAGGTAACGACGGCTCACGTACATCGTGCCGTGGTCGTCGTCGACCGCGTCGGCCGCGAGCGCGTCGAAGCTCGTCGCGCTGCTCGGAGGCGGCAGCTCCTCGAACACGTCGAAGCCCGCGATGCGCGGATCGATGGGGCGCCCGACGCGCGTGTTCGAGAACATCAGCGTCGCGATCATCGGGAAGTCCGTGAAGTAGATGTGCGCGTCGAGCTCGCCGGGCACCACGGTCGCGGACGCGTTGGCCTCGCCGGTGGCCGTGCGCGACACGTACACGCCGCGGTTCTCGCGCGCGAAGAGCGCGACCGCGTCCACCTCGGCCACGCCGGGCTCTGCGGAGAGCACGCGCGTCTGGCGGGTCGACGGATCCACCTCGCAGAGATCCCAGTCGAACGGGCCGCGGTCCGAGGCGGTGGCGCCCTGGGCGCACGACACGAGGATGCGACGTGACGGCAGCAGCGCAGGCGAGCGATGGAGCCCATTCGCTCCCGGCGTCGTCATCGAGTGGAGATAGAAGCGATCGGCCGGATCGCGATCGTTCTGGTCCGGACCGATCGACCGATTCGCGATCGCGAGCTGTCCCGCGCCGTCGGGCGCGTCGAAGTCGCCGGCGATGAACGCCAGGCCGTGGTCGAGCAGCTCGATGACGTCGGTGCCCGCGGAGAAGCCGAAGCTGTCGCGTTGCGCGAAGAGCGGATGGTAGTCGCCGCCGTCGAGGTTCTGCCTGCGGAGCGCGAGCTGCCGGAAGCCGGGCTCGCGTTTCTCCGCCGTGAAGACGACGCGCCCGTTGGCGAGGAAGCTCGGCGACATCTCCTGGTTGAGCAGGTAGGTCAGCTGGCGGACCTCGCCGCCTTCGGGATCGAAGACGTAGAGGTTCGCGTTCGGTTGCAGCGCGGCGGGCGTGCGCGTCGGGCCCGCGTAGCCGGTCGTCTCGGCCGTCAGGTTGCCGCGGCTCGACGCGAACACGATGCGCCCGTCGGGCGCGAACGCCGGGTCGAAGTCGTGCAGCAGGATGCCGTCGATCGCGTCGGTGTCGCTCGCGAGATCGTCGCGCCTCGCGCACGCGGAGCCGTCCGCGTCCATCGTGAAGATGCGCAGCGGCGCGCTCTCGCTCTGGCGTGCGCCGAACGCGATCCGCGTCCCGTCCCACGACGCCGTGGTGCCGCGGATGTCGGTGCGCGCCGGATCGAGGCCGCACGCGCCGAGCAGGCTCCGCGACGCGCCGAGCGTCGTCTCGCCCGCGTCGTTCATCTCCGCGGTCGCGACGCGCAGATCGGCACCTGGGCGGTACGTGTCGAAGTCGGTCGGCGAGCCGAGGCCCATCGGGCGCGCGACGTAGACGACCCCACGGATCGGCTCGGTCGCGGCGAGCACGTCACCCCGCGCAACGGCCTCCTCGCGCTCGATGGCGTGCCAGCGTACGAGCAGGCAGTAGGCGGGCACCTCGTCGAGCGGAGCGGTGGCGGCGTCGATGCCCTCGCAGTCGTCGGGGGTCGCGGGATCCTCGGGTCCCCACGCTTCGAGCAGCGCGCCGCCGCGGTGCACGATGCCTTGCCCGCCGGGCACGAGCTCCGCGGGGAAGAGGTTCTTCGCGACGAGACGGCTCGCGTTCGGATCGGGCGACTCGAGCGCGAGGAAGTGGCGCGCGAGGTCGTAGTTGCGTTGGGTCGTCGGGCGCGCGAAGGAGCCGCCGCCGCCGCCGCGGAGCTTCAGCTCGTGGAACGAGAGCGGCGAGTGGCACGCGAGGAACATGCAGCCCTGACGCACGAGCACCGGCTGCACGCGGTTGGCGAAGAAGCGCAGACCTTCGGTGATCTCGCCGCTCGAGAGCAGATCGGGCCGTCGCTCGGCGAGGTCCTGCGCCCAAGCCGAGAGGGCCTGATAGCCAGGATCGTCGGCGGTCTCGAAGATCGTCCCGCCGCCGTGGAACGCGCCGCCCTGCGTCGGGGACAGCGGACGGCGCGTGAGCTCCGAGCGCTCGACGATCGGGTCGAGGTACTGGCGCGCGACGAAGTAGTTCCATCGCTGCTCCGCCTCGTCCGCGCCGCACGTGAGGTGCAGATCGGCGAGCGCCGCGCCGTGACAGTCGCCACCCGCGCAACGCTCGGTGAGCACGGGTGCGACCTCGTTGCGGAAGCGCTCGTACGAGACCGTGTCTTCGGGCGCGACGTCGGCTGAGAAGCCGGGCGTGATGCCGACGCCGCGCGCACAGCTGCCGCTGTTGCCGCGCGCCTGCGATTGGATGGCGCCGTTTCGTGCGAAGCCGTCGGCGATCCAGCGCTGCAAGCGCGAGAAGGCCGGAGTGCCCGGCTCGAGACCGACGCCCGCGTTGTGTCGCACGTCGGTGCGCACGCGCACCGCTCGGACGTCGGGCTGCGCCGGATCCGGCGGGTCGAACGTGTCGACCGTCACGTCCATCGGCGGCCCGGCCTTGAGGAAGACGAGCCCGAGCGGGTAGGGCCCATAGGGCGGCAGCACGTCGAAGCGGCGGGCGAGCGCGTCGTAGCTGGAGAGATCGAGGTTGCCCGCCGCCACACCGTACGCGTCGACCGTGTGGCAACCGGTCGTCTGCCCGACGCAGCCCGCCTGCAGGATGGGCGCGATCTGCTCGTCGTAGTAGGTCGACGGTGGGAGCTGTTCCTCTTCGCAGGCTGCGAGCCACGAGACGAGCGCGATGAGGACAGTCCGGCGCATGGTCGACCTCCGCAGAAAGAGCCCG
>JADZFZ010000909.1 GCA_020854145.1 Deltaproteobacteria bacterium
CTGTTTCCCGCATCGGCCGCCGATGTGGCCACGCTCGCGGGCGCACAAGCCGCGGGCGTCGTCGCGGCCCTCGCGCTCGGCATACGCGTCTACGAGCCCGGCGTCGATCTGCGCACCGCCGTCCGATTCGAGCCGGTCACGTCTCCCGTCGCCGCGCTCTCGCTGCTGCTCGGTCTCTCGATGTACGTTCCGCTGACGGAGATGGGAAACGCCGCCCAGCTGGTCGTGCCGATGTCGGGCCGGGAGCTCGCGACGTTCCGGCAGGTGCTCGAGCCATCGGGTGCCGGGCGCGCGCTCGTGGCGCTGCTCGCCACCGTCGTCGTCGCGCCCCTCACCGAAGAGGCGTTCTTCCGTGGCTTTCTCCTACGCGGTCTTCGTCGCGCGCACGGTCCGCGCATCGCGCTGCTCGTCACGTCCGTGCTCTTCGCCGCCGCGCACGCGTCGGTGTGGCGGGCGCCTGGCGCGTTCGTGGCCGGCGTCGCGTTCGGCGCGTTGTCGCTCGCGTCGCGCTCCACCGTGGCGCCGCTGCTCGCCCACGCGGCGTGCAATGCCGCACCGTTCGTCGTCCCGGCACGTCTCGTCGCGGTGCCGGGCGTCAACGTGGTCGAGGCGACGCCGCGCCACGCACCGCTCGTGCTCGTCGTCGCCACGACGGCCGTCGCGCTCGCTGCAGCCGTCGCGCTCGCGCTCGTCCTACGCCGTGCACGCCGACCGGAGGATGCCCGATGACCACCGTGGACCCGCGCGCGATCGGCCTCGTGATCCCCGGTGGCGGAGTCACCGGCGCGATGTTCCAGGTCGGCTGTCTGGCGGCGCTCGAGGACAGCCTTCCCGGCTTTCGTGCGGACCAGGTCCGTCTCTACGTCGGCACCTCCAGCGGTGCCGCCGTGGCTGCGGCCCTCGCGGGCGGCATCCCCGTCCAGCGCCTCTATCGTGCGCTGCTCGACCCGGCCGACGACTTCTTCCCGCTCGACCGCAAGCATCTGCTCGAGCTCGACGTCGACGAATGGAAACGCGTGCTGCGCTCGGGGACCGGAGCCGTGCGCAGACTGCTTCTCTCGGTCACGACGCGACCGACGAAGATCGACGTCTGGCAGGAGATCGAGCGCTTCTACGACTCGCTTCCCACGGGCATCTTCCGCCTCGACGCGCTCGAGCGGTTCTTCGTGGAGTTCTTCCAGCGCCGCGGCATCGCCAACGAGTTCGACAAGCTTCCGACGCGCCTCTTCGTGTCGGCCAACGAGCTCGACACCGGCGAACGCGTGATCTTCGGGGACGAAGGTTGGCGCCACGTCCCGGTCTCGCGCGCCATCTGCGCGTCCTCCGCGCTACCGCCGTTCTACGCGCCCGTGACCATCGACGGTCGCGACTTCATCGACGGCGGCGTCGGTCGCGTGGCGAGCGTCGACGTCGCGGTTCGTCACGGGTGCGACCTCGTCTTCGTCGTCAACCCGATGGTGCCGGTGCGGCTCGACACCGCGTCGCGCGCCGTCCCGACGGGCCACGGTCGCATGCGTCACGTGCGCGACAAGGGGTTCCTCTGGTCCTACAACCAGGCCTTCCGCATCAGCGTGCGCACGCGCCTTCACCTGCAGCTCGAGCTCGCGCGGCTGCAGCACCCCGAGGTCACCTTCGTGATGCTCGAGCCCGAGGCCACCGACGCGACGATGTTCATGTACGCGCCCATGAACTTCGCCGCGCGTCGCACGATCCTCCAGTACGGCTACACGACGACGGTGCGGAAGGTGCGCGACATCGGGCCCTCGCTCCGCGGCCCGCTCGAAGCGCACGGCATCCGCGTCGAGTGACCGGCGGCCCCCGTTGACGGAGGTCGTCCCGGTGGCGGCGACACCGCGTGAGCCCCGCGACCGCGCCCCTGCGGGAAAGGTCCACGAACGCGGGCCGCGCGGTACAGTGTCGGCGGCATGACCGACGGAGGGGACGAGGGGTCCGACCAGGGCACGCTCGCCGTTGCGCGCAGACGCTTCATGGACGGCCTTCCGCGCAAGGCCTCCGAGCTGCGCGCTGGCCTCGCGTTGCTCGCCGCCAGCCCCGACGGCGCGAAGCCCCAGAAGGAGATGCGTCGCCGCGTGCACGCGTTGCTCGCGTCGGCCCAGGTGTTCCGGCTCGACGCGCTCGAGGACGCGCTTCGTGACGCGGTCCATCTTCTCGACCAGGCGCGTGCGCTCGGGCGCGCGCTCGACCAGGACGAGCTCGACCAGCTCGCGAACCTCGTCGCGACGTTGCCGGCGCTCGTCGGCACCGGCCGCTCGGAGGGCGCACCCACGACCGCTCCGTTTCCGCCTGCACCGACCTCGCGCATGGGCTCCGTCGTGCCGGCCGAGCCATCTCCCGGCGGCGCCGCTGCGGGGGCGCCGGAGCGAGGAACGGAAGGGCGTCGCGCCCACTCGACGCTCCGAATGGGAGCCGTCGCGCGCCCCGGTGCGGGTGCGAGCCCCGACGCGCCCGGAGACGTTTCCCACGGGGCCCCGTCGGTCTCGCGTCGAGCTCCGACCGCGGCGGCGCCGACCTCCACCGCGAGAGGCCCCGAGGTCGTCTCGGTGCTCGTCGTCGACGGCGTCGAGACGCAGTCCGCCGTGCGCGCGATGTTGGCGGTGGAGTCGTTCGAGGTCACCGGCGCGGCCGATCCCGAGGAAGCGCTGCGGCTCGCGCGTTCCACCGCGCCCGACGTCGTCCTGGCCGATCGCGCGATCGTTCACCGCCCCGGTGTGGATCTCGTCGGACGGCTGCGCTCCGATCCGCTGACCGACTTCGTGCCCATCGTGCTCGTCCTGCCGACGGGTGCGCCCAACGATCCCGTCGCGGTCCGCGAGATCGGCGCCGACGACGCGATCGAGCGTCCCATCGATCCCGCGCAGCTTCGCGCCACCATCGCACGCGTCGTCGCAGCGGCGCAGGGCGCGCCGGCGCCGCCCGACGCTCTGCCGGATCTCAACCTGCACGATCTGGCCGAGCGCGTTGCGGACGAGGTGCGTCGCGGCATCGTCGCGGCCGCCGACCGAGGAGCCGACCTCACGGTGCCGCTCGCCGGTGGCGGCGAGGTGCTGGCAGCGACGTGGGCCGCCGTGTCGCGCATTCGGTCCTACGTCGCCCGCCGCACCGGCGGTCGCGTTCACTTCCGCGATCCTCCCGGACGCGGTCCGGCGTTGCTCGCGCTCGTGGGCGGCACGGACGACGCGCTCCCCGACTCGACGGCGGGCGAGGTCGCCCTCGAAGGGCGTCGCGCGCTCGTCGTCGACGACGACCCGTCGATCGTGTGGTTCTTCGCGGGCCTGCTGCGCAGCGCCGGGATGGTCGTGCACGAGTCGTTCAGCGGCACCGATGCCCTCGCCGTCGCGCGTCGCGAGAGGCCCGAGCTGGTCGTCACCGACATCCTCATGCCCGGGCTCGACGGCTTCGCGTTGCTCCGCGAGCTGCGTCGCGACGTGTTGCTCGCCGACGTGCCCGTGATCGTGCTCTCGTGGAAAGAGGACTTCCTCCAGCGCATGCGCGAGCTCGACGCGCCCGCCAACGCGTACCTGCGCAAGGAGGTCGGCGCGGCCGAGGCGCTCCTTCGCGTCAAGGAGGTGCTCCGACCCCGCGCGCGCGTGGAAGCGGCGCTGCGTCGCGACGACGACGTGCGCGGAAGGCTCGAGCGTCTCGGCTTCCCTGCGCTGGTCGAGGTCGTCTCGCGGCACTGGCCCGATGCGCGGATCGTGGTGCGCGACGCGGCGCATCTCTTCGAGCTCGACATTCGCGCGGGTGCGCCGGCGGACGTCACGCGCACCGCCGTGGACGGCACGTTCGCTCGGGGCGCGGCCGCCTTCCTCAACCTCGTCGGGCTTCGCTCGGGTCGCTTCACCGTCCAGCGCGCGACGTCGAGCGTGCGCGCCACCCTGCACGGAACCCTCGACGAGCTGCTGCGCGACGCCGCCGAGCGCATCGGTGCCGCCATCGACGCGGTCTCGGGCAGCGCGCTCGTCCGCGCGAGCCGAGTGCGCGTGGACGATGCGGCCGCAGACGCGATCGAGAGCACGTCGCCGGAGCCCATGCGCTCGCTCATCGCTCGCCTGCGCGACGGCGACAGCCCGCGCGCCCTCATCACGAGCGGCGAGGTCGAGGGCCACGTCCTCGAGACCTGCCTCGTCGATCTCGCGCGGCGCGGTGCGATCCTCGCCGTGCGCGGGCTCGAAGGCGAGGACCGGCTCGCGGAGATGCTGCAGGCACGCACGAGCCCACCCCCTCGTCCGTCGAGCCGGCCGGTGCGGAGCGAGTCGGAGCCCCCGCAGCCCATCCGGCTGTCGGATCCCGAGCTCAAGGCCGTCGTGCTGTCCGACGTCGCCGAACGCTCGACGACCCCGCCGCCGACGCCCCCCGATGCGCGCCCCTCGACGGCGCATCCTCCGCCGCGTGCGAGCGCTCCCGCGCCGCGCCAGAGCACGCCCCCCGTTCGCGAGAGCGCTTCACCGACCGCGCGCATCACCGACCCCCCGATCCTGCGCCTCTCCGACCCCGATCTCGGCCGCGCCGACGACACGCCGCGGACGCTCGGGCAACGCCGCACGCTCGAGCTCGTCGGCGAAGACTCGGCCCTCGCAGCGGCCGTGGCGGCGCTCGTCGCTCCACCGTCCGCCGAAGCTGCGCCCGCGCCACGCCCCTCGCGCCCGTCGTCGAGCACGCCGGCGCCGCGCACCAGCGCTGCTCCCGCCGAGCCGCAACCTCCTCCGGCCGCGTCGCCGCCGTCGGAGCCGCCGCTCGACCCCTTCGCGCTCGACGAGGCCTTCCGTCCGGCCGTCACGATCCCGGTGCCGGTCCTGCCACTCTCGACGGCGACCGCCCGCGCCACGAAGAGCGATCCCCCGGAGCGTCGCAGCGAGCCTCCGGCGTTGACCGCCAGCAGCGACTCCGTGCCCAGCCTCGACGACAGCGGCGAGCTGATCGCGCTGATGGCGGAGGTCCGCGCGTCGGCTCCGCCCGTCGCGCCGGCCGCGACTCGCGCCAGCGAGCCGGTCCTCGAGTCACGGGCGAGCGCGCCGCCCGC
>JADZFZ010000910.1 GCA_020854145.1 Deltaproteobacteria bacterium
AGCAGCTGCTGGCCGACCTCGAGGCGCGCGCTCCGGGCGTCCGCGAGAGCATGCTCGCGGCGCTCGGCAACGTGCGCCCGTCGCACCTGCTCGACCGCGATCTCTGGGACCGCCTCGATCTCGCCGTAGCGCGCGAGGACGAGCCGTCGCGCCCGCGAACCTCGAACGGCGGCCGCCGTCTGCCCCTCGCCTGAGCTACGCCAACCGCACCAACGCCGTGCCTGCACCGCCGAGGAACATGGCGTGGGCTCGCCTCCAGCAGTCGACGTCGTCGCACCGCAATGGTTCGGCCGCATCGCGCCGACACCGAGGGAACCGCGACGTTCGACCGCGCCGCCGACCCGAGGCGGCGCCGCGTAGCGAAGCGAGTCTTCGAGCGAAGCGCCGCGCGTCAGAAGTTGGCAACTCCCCGGAGGACACAGCCGAGCGCCAGCGGAGTTGGCAACTTCTGCAGGGGGTGGTGCCCCTCGCGACTTGCTCGCGAGGGGCGGGGGTCTGCTCGCCAGACCCCCGGGCAAGAAAGACGAAGGGCGAGGCCGTTTCCGACCTCGCCCTCCGGTGTATCCACTGCTCGTTGATCGAAGCACCCGGCGCAGTCGCCGGGCCGGGGAGATTCCTGAGGTCGAGTGACCCGAGGGAGCCGCCGCCGGCCTCGTCGCCCGTACCGGGTGGGCCTCGTGGAGGAGGCTAGCGACGAACCTCCTGCAAGAGGCGTTTGTCTGTACTCATGTCGCTCGACTCTCCCCGGGCAAATGCCCGCGCTCTCGGGCCCTCGACCGAGATGGTCGCGCCTCCGGCAGAGCGTTCTTGTTGAGGGGACCGATGGCCCCCGAGACCCGCGGAACCACAACACGAGGTTCGGGAGAATTCCCGGGGCCCGTGGCAGCGAAGACGATCTCGCAAGTGACGCCTCGGCTGCTCGTTACCGAGAATGCCGGCTTGCGTCGCGTGGGGTCCGCCATCGCTTACCTCGGAAGCCCAATGGCCTCCGCCTTCGCCGAGACAAGATACATGACGCGATCGACGTCGCCAAGAAAAGGCAAAAAAATATCTGCTCGTCGGTGCATGGCGTCGCCATCCGACGCGAACAATCCGAGACCCGCGTGCTTGCCGCGGCGTAGCCTGGTGCCGTGTCGTCCATCCACGAAGCCGCGTTTCAGAGCCAGCCCGAGGAGCACGCGTTCGTCGCGAAAGGCGTCGCGCCGGGAGCGCTGCGCGGAACCTTCCTCCGCACGGGCCCGGGCTTGCTCCGAGTCGGCGCCGACGATCTCAACTTCTTCGACGGCCATGCGCTGATCTGCGGCCTCTCGTTCGACGACGGGCGCTGCACGTTCCGGTCGCGTTTCGTCAGGACTCCCGTCTACGAGGAGGAGACACGCTCGGGCCGGATGACGAAGCGCCGCCTCGTCACCAACCTCCCGAGCCGCTGGTCGAACCTCTTCGCGCTCGATCTCGGCAACACCGCCATGCACGACGTCTATGCCTGGGGCGGCAAGATCGTCGCCGGCGCCGACCCCGGGCACTTCGCGCTCGACCCGAAGACGCTCGCGACGATCGGGCCCGAGCGCTGGAGCGGCGCGGTGTCCAAGGGTTGGGAGACCAGCCCGATGCCTTACGCGGACCCGCGCTCCGGCCATCTCGTCGGTTGGCTCAAGAAGCAGGGCGGCCTTCGACCGGATGCGCTCAAGATGGTGGAGCTCGACGATCGCTTCCGCGTCGTGACCGAGTCGACGCTCCACTCGCTCGGAGCGTCGCCCGCCTTCATCCACGATCATCGCGCGACCGAGCGCTGGTACGTCTTGATGGAGCTGCCGGCGCGTCTTTCGGTCGCGCGTGCCCTCTGGGGAGCGCAGCCGATCTTCGAGGCGTTCTCGTGGCCGGCAGGCAAGACGGCGGACCTGGTGTTTCTGCCGCGCGGGCGCGAAGGCGGTCCCGTACGCGTGCCGATGCCGGGTGTCGTGATCGCCTTCCACGTCCTCAACGCGTTCGACGACGGGGCACACACGATCGTCGACGCCGTCACCTACGACGGCGTCATCCGTTTCACGGCCGCGGCCGCGCGTTCCCATCGCGAGCGCCTCGGCGTCGCGGTGCGATCCGGCCCGCGTCCAGTCCCCCGCCGCTACGTCGTCGACGTGGCGAACGGACGGATCGTCTCGCAACGCGACCTCGGCGATCTTCCGCTCGAGGCGCCCGAGGTCGCCGACGCGTCGATGGGCAAGCCCTACCGCTTCGCCTACGGGTCCTCGCGCCCGAGCGCGACGTGCCCCGACGCGGGCGCGTATTTCCTCTACTCGGGGATCGTGAAGGTCGACGTCGAGTCCGGCGCGACGACCAGCTGGTTCGCGGGCGAGCAGGCCCTCGCGTCGCCGCCGTCGTTCGTTCCGCGACCCGGAGGCGCCGACGAGGACGACGGCTGGCTCCTGACGTGGGTGCTCGAGCCCGAGGGCGGCGGCGCGAGCGTCGTGGTGCTCGATGCGAAGGATCCGAGCCGAGATCCCGTCGCACGCATCGAGCTCGGCGTGCACCTGCCCGCCGTCAGCCACGTCCGCTTCGCGCCCGACGTTCAGCTCACGGCCTGAGAACCTCGGACCGAGGCGCATCGGGTGCGTCTCGGTCGTCGGGCAGACGAACCTTCTTCGCGAACCCGAGGCGCAGCGGGACTCGCTCCGTCGGTCGCTTGCGGAGCGCGATCTCGCACGCCTGCACGCAGTCGCCGCACGCGAGACAGTGATGGCGCGCGGGAAAGCCGTCGAACGACAGGCCGCCGCGCCCGACGATGGGCAGATGCAGCCGCCGTGGCTCGAGCTCGACGGGGCAGATCTCGTCGCATGCACCGCAGTCGCGACACGGGGCTCGGTGCTCTTCGAAGTGGATGTCGAACCGCGCTGCATGCGCGGTCTGGACGAACGAGTAGTAGACGCCGATCGGGCACGCCGTCCGACAGAACCGCCACCGCCAGAGATACCCGTGGAGCGAGAGCACCGCGGCCCCTGCGAGCCATGCGAGCGCTGTGGCGGCGAGGGCGCTCCGGCTGCCCTCCACGACGACCGCAGGGTGCACGACCCACGTCGACGCGGCCGCCGACGTGAGCAGCGAGAGCGTCACCGTGCGGACGATGGCGGCGCGCTTCGATCCGCCGCGCGACCCGAGCCGCGCCGCGATCTCCACGCGCTCCGCCGAGCGCGCGAGCTGGGCGCTCGGGCAGCCGAACCCGCAGAAGAGGCGCCCGAACAACGCGTTGACGACGAACGTCACCAAGTAGAACGCAATCACGCCGACGATCACGGAGACCACGCCTCCCAACGCGTCCGTCCGCTGCCCGAGCCATCGGTGACGGCCGTCCCACGCGTCGAAGCCGACCACGCCGAACGACGCCGGCAGAACCATCCCGCCCAGCGTCACGACGAGCGCCGCAGCCCTCAGGCGTGCGAAACGATGCGGTGTCGCGAGCGTCGCGCGCAGGAGGTGCAGTCGTCGCGAGAGAGGCTTCGGCGCGCGCTCCATGGCCGGTGCGGTGGTTCGAAGCACGTGCCGCGCCTGCCCGACCTTGCCATTTATATCTCCTGTGATAGATATCGCTCGAGTGCCCGACGGTGACGACAGCCCGAAGCGGCGAGTGCTCTACGCGTTTCTGCGTGCCACGACGCGGTTCGCCGAGAAGCTCTCCGTGCCCGCGCGGCAAGTGCAGGAATGGGTACGGCTCGCCTATTTCCAGGAGCTGCGCGCCTCGGGCATGACGGTGGCCGAGGCTTGCGCGCGGCTCGGGCTGAGCGCTCCGACCGGCGCCCGGCTCTCGCGCGCGCTCAAGACGGATTTCCTCGCGGAGCAGGTCGAGCACGATCTGCCGAAACGCATCGCATTCACGCTCTGGGCGGGGCCCATGAGCCGCGCACGCCTCGCGCAGGTGTTGCCGCGGACGGACGCAGAAGCGATCGATGTCGCGCTCGCGACGCTCGTGCGCGAGGGCCGCGTCGTGGAGCGCAAGGGTCGGACGATCACCTTCGAGATCACGCGCGCCGAGGATCGTCTCGTGCGACCTGGATGGGGAGCACGGCTGACGGCCCTCACGAGCCTTCTCGACCACGTCGTGGACACCGTGCACGCCCGGTTCTTCGAGAGCTCGCCTTCCGAGCCTCCCACGCCCCACACCCGAAGCACCCTTGTCGGAAGGCAAGATTCACCGGCTGCCTTTGCACGCACGGTGAGCTTCCGGATGCGCCGCGAAGACCGAGCGGAGCTGCGGCGATTCTACGAGGAGAAGCTCTGGCCCTTTCTCAAGGGCCTCGAGGAGCGTGCCGCCACGCGAGGCGCCCGCGATTCCACCCGATTGTCGATTCTCTGGGTCAGCGACCCCGAGGACCCCCGCCCGAGAGATGGGTAGCCCTTCCGCCCTGCCCGGGGCGAGGTCGAGAACGGAGAAACCTCATGCGAGCCATTCGTCACCTTGGAATGATCGGGCCGATTGCGTGCATCGTCTTCGGCGTCGCGGCGTGCGGCGACGACTCCCCCTCGGACGATTGTGGGGTCGGGACTGGAAGTGACTACGGCGGTGCACGCCATTGCCTCTATCGCGCGGGCATCACGGAAGAGGGATTCACCTGCCCAGCGTCGCTGCCGAATCACTTCGAGCTCGATGGATTCGAGGTGTGCTCGGAATCGATGGAGCTGCCCGCGGGAGCCGAAGAGGAGTTCCGCGAGGACCTCGGTCTCGAGGACCCGGACGCGTCCAGCGGCGACGCGGGCGTGACGGCCGACTCGTCCATGCCCCCCGATTCGTCGACGCCCACGGATTCGGGCCCGTCGCCCGATTCCGGGAGCGAGTCTTGCTGGGACGGCTGGGCGATGCCCGTCAGCCGTACGGAGGCGGCGGCACGTCCCGCGAGCCCGAACATGCGCCTCGGCTTCCGTTACGCCGAGGACGCGATGGGGCGTGGCGAGATCGTGCTCGAGGACATCCTCGAGCGAACCGTCATCTCCCCCGAAGACGGGCCGTTCATGGTGGGCGTCCATTCGGGAAGCTGGGTGGAGCTGCGCGACGCGAGCGACCGGACGTTGTTCACGCGCGGGATCTTCGAGCTGATTCCCGAGTCGCTCGAGGTCCCTCCTCCGCCCGACGGCGACGGCGGCTTCATGCGGGTTCCCACCTGCCCGGACCCGGGCTTCATCTTCGTCGAGGTCGAGAACGATCCCGCGGCGACGCACGTGGTCTTCTTCGCCGAGCCGCTCGACGGGATCACGACGAGCGAGCTCTCGCGCGAGATTGCCCGATTCACGCTGCCGGAATGACGCGATCAGCGTGGGCCGAGGGCGCGCGCGAGCAGCTCGCGATCCGCGACGTCTAGCTCGGTGCCGAACGGGTGACCGCGGTGCTCGGAGGGCTCGAGACCGAGCAGGCCGCGCAGGCCGCGGGCGCTGCCGTCGTGGAGCAGCGCGCCGCGGTCCGCCACACCGACGAGCGACGGGGCTCGATAACCGCCCGTCGCACGCGCGCCCGACGTCGCGAGCGGATCGGTGCCGACCCGCGCCACATCGACGACGGGTCCCGATCGCGAATCGCCTCGGTGACAAGAGGCGCAGGAACGCGCGAACACGGCCTCGGCGTCGCTCGAGAGCGGCGAGGCGGGCGATGTGTCGGCGAGCGAATCGAGGTACAGGGAGATCGCCGCCACGATCGAACGATCGGGGCGAGCCTCGAAGGCCAATCGCTCCGCCAGGAGCGTGTCGATTCGGACCATGCGCGCGATTCGCCCATTGGCGAGATTGCCGCTGTGGTGCAATCGCTCCTGAAATCGAATGGGGCGCAGATCCGGGGGACGCACCGGGTTCTCGATCGCGTCGCCCGTGACGTCCATCGTGCCTGGCGCCCAACGCGGGTCGCCGAGCAGCTCCGAGAGCGCGAGCCGATCGTTGGTGAGCCCAGGCACGTAGTCGCCATTCGCCGTCGTCGCGCCGTGGCAGGCGGCACACGTGAGCGCCACGAGCCACCGCCCGTCGGGCACGAGCACCTCGACTGCGCCACGAACGGTTCCGTCCTCGCGCACGTCGAGCCCGTGACGATCGACGACCTCGCGCCCCTCGCGAAGCACTGCGAAACGAGGATCGATGTGCACCGGGTAACGCTCGAACGCGTCGCGCCCGGCCGCGACGAACGCGGCCAGATCGGCGTCGGGCGCGAGCGTGGCCACCGGGCCTGCCTCCTCGACCTCGTGGCGCGACACGCGGAGCGGTCGAACCGTGGGCTCGAGCACGGGAGCGAGATCCCAATCGGCAATCGGATCCGAGGAGCTCGGGACCAGGCTTCCTCTCCCCGAATCGGGAGAGGGTCGGGGTGAGGGGCGAGCGCTCGCCGAGCTCGTGCCCGAGAGCGAATAGTGATCGAGCCGAGCCCGTGCATACGGCGTGTCCGCGACGGCGACGCTGGCCTCCAGCGCGGCCCGCCTGACACGTGCGTCGGCCACGAACGCGCGAGCAGCCTCGACGGGATCGGACGGCCCCTCGAGAGGATCGACGGGCTCGGCGCGCTCGGCCGCGCAGCCACAGACGAAGAGAGCCAGGCAGGGCGCAATCGTGCGATCTCGGCCCCTCACCCTGCCTCTGCCCGCCGTGCGGGGAGAGGGGACGCGCGTCCGCGGGTCTCGCGACGAGCTCACCCCACACACTCGGCCATGCTGCAGGTCCAGTGCCCGAGCGCCGGCATGTAGGCGCAATAGCCGCCGGGGCAATCGGCGTCGGTGTTGCAAGTGTCGGCGGCCGTGTGACAGTAATAGCCCACGGGCGGGAAATAGTGGCCGCAGTCCCCGAGCGACGGGGCGCAGGCGCGCCCGGCACAATCGGAGTCCACGTGGCAATTGGCGTCGATGCAGGCATTGCCGCCTCCATAACCGCCGTCGCACGCGCAGACCTGATTGGGCATACAATCGTTGTCCGAGAAACACTCGTCGTAGCTGCACTGCCCGCCGATTCGCGAGTAGCCGCAGCGACCATTGTCGCCCTCGGTGCAATCCGAGTCCTCGGCGCAGAGGCCGCCCATGATCATCCCGGGCCCCGGCAATCGACACGGCTTGCA
Organism: Deltaproteobacteria bacterium; assembly: GCA_020854145.1. GTDB lineage: Bacteria > Myxococcota_A > Polyangia > Polyangiales > JADZFZ01 > JADZFZ01. The sequence goes on from JADZFZ010000910.1 coordinate 7,070, forward strand.
CTCCACGGGGACGGGACGCGACGGACCGGCAGGAGGGTCTTCGCAGGCGGCGGTCCCCATGTCGGTCGTCGGCCCGGTGTCCGAGGCGAGCCCGCCATCGGTCGGGGAGCCGGTGTCCGGCGGGTTGCCCATGTCGGCTCGGCTGGAATCGGGCTCGGCTCCCGAATCCCGACCCGAATCGAGATCGCCGCCGGTGTCGGGCCGTGCGTCGTCGGGTAATCGCACGTCGGCGACACCCGAATCGCGCGATGGCGTGCCGCCGTCGTCGTCGCCGCAGGCGGGCAGGAGAAAGAGCGCGCTGGACACCAGAGAAAGAGAGATGGAAAGACGCACGTCGAGACCTCCGTAGCGGGCGGGGAGCGTAGCGCGCCGGCGCGGCAGGCCCGAGATGCGGCCGAACGCGATCAGAGGACGGGCAGGCGGCGTGGCGAGCCGGCAGCGCGATCGGCCGGAGCGGGCGCCCCAGTCGGCGGATCGATGCGAAGCACGGTGAAGCCGGGCGGGATGCGAAACGCGCGCGTACGCTCGGCCGCCGGGGTCACGCACGCCAGCAGGCGCAGCTCCTCCGGCACGAAGAATCGTCGCGACGAGACGAACGCGTCGTGGAACATCCCGTAGTGACCGAAACGCAGCGCGATCGACGGCACCGCGAGCAACGTCGTCAGGCTGCGGTAGCCGTCGATGAACAGCACGGCCGACGTCGCAGCGGCCTCGTGGATCATCACGGACACGAGACCCACCGGGAAGTGATGGAGCGACTGCGTGCACGTGATGACGTCGTACCGAGGTGCGCCTGGCGCCCGGAGGTTGGAGAGGTCGAGCGCGTCCTGCACCTCGAAGCGGACATCGAGCCCCTCGCGCTCCGCAACGACGCGACCGATGTCGAGGTACTCGCGCTTCAGGTCGGTCGCCGTGATCTCGAGCGCGATCCCGCGCGCGCGCGCCTCGCGGGCGAGCTCCAGGTCGAACCCGCCGTGCCCCGCGGCGAGGTCGAGGATGCGCGTCGGCCGGTCGGTGGCGAGCCACGGCGCGAGCAAATCCAGGAACCGCGGGTACGAGCCGAGCGTGCGGTTCATGTGGTCGAGGTCTTCGAGGATCTGGCGCCGCATGCCCGCGGGCAGAGCGGGATCGTCGAGCAGCTCCGACTCACGCGTCGGCAGACGACCGTCGATGGCGGCGTAGAGCCGCAGCGGGCCCGAGACCGCGTCGCGCAGATCGTGGCGCAACACGGCCAACGAACGCTCGGCCAACGCCGAGAGCCGGTCGTGGGCGTCGGGCTCGGCCCGGCCCAGGCGAGCTGCGACGTCGGCGACGTTCCCCTGCTCTCCTGCCAGCAAGCTCTCGACGACCTCGCGGCGTCGCGCGTCGAGCGCGCGCTGCAGCGGGTTGGTGACGTCGAATGCCACGGCCAAGTCCACGACGCGACGAATCGCGCGATCGAGAGTGCGTCCGAGCGCGGCCATGCCGGCGAGAGACTACACGTTCCGTAGGCGCCGCACCGCGCTTCGCAGCTTGCCCGCGCGGCGGCCTTGCCCTAGACGCGGGGCATGACGGTGAGACGAGTCGGGGTCGACGAGGCACGCAAGCTCCTCGGCGAAGAGGGTTACGCGTACCTCGACGTGCGCACGGTTCGGGAGTTCGACGAAGGGCATCCGGAGGGCGCGTACAACGTGCCGATCGCAGAGATGGGCCGACCGAACCCGGACTTCGTGGCCGTGGTGAAGGCGACTTTTCCCGTGGACGCGAAGCTCGTGATCGGCTGCAAGACGGGGATGCGCTCGCTGCGGGCTGCCCAGATCCTCCTCCAAGAGGGCTACGCGGACGTGGTCGACCTTCGTCCCGGGATCCTCGGCGCGGTGGATCCGTTCGGGCGCGTCAGCGAGCCGGGGTGGCAGACCGTGGGCGCGCCGGTGTCGAAGGCCGCACTGCCCGGACGCACGTACGCGGAGCTCGCGCAGAAGAAGTAGGCGTCGCAGGCGTCTTCAGTCGATCGTCGAAGACTGGATCTCGGTTCGGACGGTCAGCGTCATCTGACCGCCACCCATCATCGAGACGTTGGTCACGATGGTGGAGTCCACGGTGCTCGTGACCGGCCGGCCGACACCCACGTCGTGCTCCACGGTGCCGCGACCGGTACCTCCTGCGCGCACGCTCCCGCCGGGCACGGTGACGGGCTCCGCGACGATCTCGAACGCGAGCTCGAGCCGCGCGATCCGACGTCCCTGGCGCAGCTCGATGCCGCGAAAGGTCCACAGCGCGCGACGCGTCATGCGGATCACGCCGATCTCCGTGTGTCGGACGATGGGCCTCTCCTCGCGCCACGTGTCACCGAGCGCCACGGGCTGCTCGGGAAACGTCGTGGCGGATTGCACGATGCTCTCGACGATCCCCTGCACGAACGCGCGATTCGCGTCGGTCATCCCCTGCGCATCGACGAGCCCCACGATCTGACCGCGCGGCGTGATGCGGTAGCGGAACACGACGTTCTCCATGCCCTCCGACTGCGGGTCGACGATGGGTTGTCCGTCGGGCCCGCGCATGCGCAGCGCGCTCTGACGTTCCTCGATGAGCGCCACTCCGTCCGGCGCGACCTCCATCACCGATTGCGTGTCCGAGCTGTCGGACGTGACGACGACGGGCGGCCCTCCCGCGACGGTGGCGGTGCTGTGAACGATGAGGCGGCTGCGATGGACCTCGCCGGGACGCCAGATGCGGCGGAGCAGCACGCGCCCGTCGTCGGTCTGCCCCGTGGTCGGTGCGGCGTTGGATGTGCCCGTCGCTGCGGCGCTCGCGCACGACGACGCGAGCAGCGCGACGAGCACGGTGAGAAGCCAGCGATGGAGGCGGTCAGGAGACATCGGAAGGGACGTCCGGATCGGCAGGCGGCGCGCCGCTCGCGGGCTCGGTCGCGTCGCCGCGGACCTCGGTGACGTCGTCGGTGGTCGCGAACCGCGGTGGGATCGGGCCCACCACGGTGTCGGGATCGCGCTTGCCGACGCCGGCGTAGAAGCGCTCGACGAGACGCGGGCCCTCCTCGGACGAGAGGCGCGCGACCGCTCCCGCGAGGAATTGCAGCCGATCGATGAACCGCCGGTCGTGCTCGGGTGTGTCGAGGTGCGCGAGCTCGTGCAGCACGACGCCGAGGGTCGTGGGGTCGAACGGGTCGTCGAATCGAAGCCCGCCGAGCACGTTGAAGCGGACGAGGCGCGCCGCGGTGTCGGTCGTCGCGTCCTCCATCAGGCCGTCCGCCGTCGGCTCGGCACGGAAGAACTCGACACGTACGACGCTGCCGGCGATCTGGCGAGCGAGCCACCGCACGAGCTCGCCGAACGCGGCCTGGGTCGCATCGGGCACGACGGGCGTCGAGCCGAACTCCGTGGCGCGGCGCTTGACGTACGCGTCCGACGACTCGAGGACCCGCTTGAGCGTCTGGGCGACACCTCTCGGCATCGTGGCGACGTCGACGACGTGGGCGCCGATCTGTCGCGCGCGATCGTTGGCGCGACTGCCGCTCGAGAGCACGGCGCCGCGCGGGAACACCGCGCTGACGTACGCGTCGAGCGTCCGGGCCTCGAGACGGCCGCCTGCGATCACCTCCTGCACCCAATCGGCTCGGAGCTCGCGCCGGTCGAGGTACCGGTGGATGAGGTTCTCGACGAGGATGGTCTTGAGGCGGAGCAGCCAGCGCTCGGGAGGACGGTCGCGCCCTTCTCCGAGCGGGATGCGTTGGCCGACGTCGACGTGCCACGGCGTCCCGAGCGGACCGATGGGGATGCCCATCTCGAAGAGGTGGCCCTCCTCGCCGCGACGCGGCGCGTACAAGGAGACGCTCGTGTCGCGCTCGACGACGCGCTCCACCTCGTCGCGCACCACGACCGTCTCGAGATCCACCGGCGAGAGCACCAGGTGCAGGCGCGGGCGCCGCACGGGTCGCGCGTTGACCTTGAGCGTCGTTCCGCGCGGCGGCACGACGAGCCGCAGCAGGCGCTCCGCTTCGTCGAGCTCGGGAGCGCTGAAGGTGCGATCGAGCTCGAGGCGCGTGCCGCGCGTCCGCTGGTTGCGCGCGACGTGTCGGCCGGCGTCGTCGAAGGTCACGGTCGTACCGACCGTCTCGACGCGAGCTCCGTCCATCGATGCGATGAGCTCCTTCAAGCCGCGTCCCATGCGGCCACGCTTGGTCGGCTCGTCGGGCTTGTCGCTCAGGAACACCGTGTAGACCAGGCGCTCGTCGGCAAACCCGGCGATCGCGTCGTCCTCGATCACGCAACCATCGGGAAAGAGCTCGACCGAGACCTCCATCGCGCTGGCATCGAGCGCGTTCTGGATGCCCTCGAGCAAGAGCCTCCCCGGCGGGCGAGCGGCTGCCATCCGCCGCCATCCCTCGCTCGAGATCTCGAACCACCCACGAGGCTCGCGCTCGCGTACCACCAACACCCGGGCGGCACTATAGCCCGACGATGTTGCGCGCGGCGAACGGTTGGGGCGACAATGCCGCGCCATGGCGGCGCGCGAAGTGATCTGCCACACGTGTGGCGCGAAGAACGAGGAGACGGCTCCTCGATGTCTGCAATGTGGCGCTCGCCTCGAAGAGGTGCGCCCCGACTACACGCCCGAGGAAGAGGAAGCCCGGCGATTCCAGCAAGAGGGCTTCGCGCTGAAGTGGGCGCTCATCGGGTTCGTCGTCTACACGATCATCCAGGGCGTCGCGCTCGTCATCGCGCCGAAGATCATCCCGGGATACGACCCCCAGGGATGGGGCGGGCTCGCCGTGAGCTTGATCGTATGGCTGTCCGGCGGCTTCCTCATCGGCGTGATCTCGCCCGGTCGCACCTTCGCGGAGCCCGCAGTGGCCGCGCTGGTCGCGGCCGTGCCGACGATCATGTACCTGATGTGGACGACGCCGGAAGGCCTCGGCCCGGGCATCCTCGAGTACATCGTCGCGGGCATCCTCGGCGTCATGTTGTCGCTCTTCGGAGCCTTCATGGGCGAGAAGCTCCAGGTGATGATGAAGGGCGGATCGCGCCGACAGACGTGACCTGCGCCATGACCCGCATACCGCTCGACAGGGGCACGCCTCACGCACGGACGAGCGACCAGGGTGGCCAGGTTCGTGGCGAGGTAGCGGGCGATTCGTCCGGTCAGGCAGACGTCCACCATCGTTCCAGCGACTGGGCGTGCCGCCTGGTGTGATGATTGCGCTCGAGGAGGTCGCGATGTCCCTCTGCGCCAAGTGCAGTCGTCCCCTCCAGCTCGGCAAGCCTCGCTGCATCTACTGCGGAGCGGTCGTGGCGAGCGCTCCCCACGCGAACGCGGTGACGGCGCGCGATGCGGCGCCGCCGGGGCGAACGATGCCCCTGCCCCACGGGCGACCCGGGCCCACCGTTCTCCAACGCGTCGCGCACGGCGGGATGGCGGAGGCCTTCGCAGTGTGCGCGGTGAAGATCCTGCGCGAGAAGACCGGGGAGCCCGATCCGACGCGGATCGCCTGCATGAGCTGGATGGCGAGCGCGCCGCGCCTTCGCGAGTGGCCCTACGTCCCTCCCGACCACGAGCTGCTCTTCGATGTGATCACGACCGACGGCGTCGGGTACGTCATCCGCTACGCCGGCGACGCCGAGCCGCCGGCGCCGGTCCAGGACGACGACCCGCTGTTCGCGCCCATCCAGCCGCCGATCCCGATCTCGCGTGTCGACCTGTCGATGTGCGGCGCGATGCTCTTCTCGGGTGCGCTCCGCGAGATCGTCATCGTGAGCAACGTCGCGCTCCTGCCGCCATTCGTGGAGCAGGTCGGCAAGCACAACAACATCATCGTCAACCTCGGAGCACCCGCCGATCGACGCATGCGACTGGTGTCGTTCCCGTGGGATCCCGACGCGAACGAGAGTCATCCCGGCGCAGACCACGGGCAGGCGGCTGCAGCGCCGCCGATGGCACGCGCGCCCGCGACGCCATCGCAGCCCCCGGCGCTCGACGCCATGCAACGAGGCAATGGACACGCCCGTGAAGGTCGGATGGCGGAGGCGCTCCGTTGCCACGAGGAGGCCCTGGCTCTGGATCCGCAGCTCGCGCTCGCGTGGGCGAACAAGGCCTTCGCGCTCGCGGGGCTCGGACGTCAGGAGGAGTCGCTCCTGGCCGCACAGCGCGCCGTGGAGCTCGACCCGAAGCTCGTGCCGGGTTGGATCAACGTGTCCCAGGCGCTGCTCACGCTGGGTCGTTATCCGCAAGCCATCGAATCGGCCGAACGCGGGTTGGCGCTCGACCCGAAGTCACCGCAGCTCCATTTCAACCTCGCGACCGCCGCCGACCGCACGTACAGGCAACCGCTCGCCGTGAAGCACTTCCGCGCGTTCGTGGAGCACGCCACGCCGGCGATGCAGGCGATGGTGGCCAAGGTCGAGCAACGCCTGCGCATGTTGCGGGGCTAACCCCGGAGATCGGGAAGATTGATCGGCCCTCGCTGGGTTTCACCGGCGATCGCGGCGTTGCGGTTCGTCGAGATACGCCGCGGTATTCCTCCTCACCGCGCCTTGCGCTCACCGCCGACTCCGTCGCGATCATCCGACCAGCTCCCCCGATCTCTGGGTTAGTCGCGCGCGTCGCTCAGAACGGGGGCTCGATGACGGGCTCGAGGTCGAGGCCACCGACGTAGAAGTAGCTCGTGTACGCGGCGAACCCGTGCACGAAGACCGCGAAGGGCTGGGCGGCGACCAGGTCGTGCTCGCCGGGTCGGATGATCGTCTCGAAGAGCTCCCAGGTGCTCGACCCGACGGGCGCGCGCAGCGAGTCGATGACCTGATCGTCGAGCGTCACGGCGATCCCCGCCGGCGCCACGACCGAGATCCAGCTCTGCTGGTAGGTCGACGGAACGTGCACGACATACTCGCGCCGGAGCTGCTCGATCGGCGGGACGAGCGCCATCGCCGGATCGCCGGCTGGCGCCTCCCCGTCGAGCTCCGCGCTGCCGTACGCTTGACCCACGAGGAACTCCGCGACCAGCACCGGCGCGCTCGCGGTCACGACGAAGCTCGTTCGGGTCTCGAGCTCGCGGTGCTGACCCGCATCGAGCACGAAAGGCTCGACGAGCGGGGGATCGAGCTCCACGCGGTTGCCGTTGGTCGCCGACAGCACGCGTACGATGTTCGGCTCGTCGGCGAGCGCGTGCGTCCGGGGCACGACGTACGTGTTGCCCCACGTCTCGGCGGGAGGGATCTGCTCCTCGAGATGGTCGCAGGCGAACCGATCGAACGGGATGAACGCGCACGCGTGCCCGCCGATCATCGCGACTGGCTGCGACGCGCGCACGATGGTGCCCGTGAGGTCCGTGTCCGAGCCGTTGTCGCAGTAGCGGCTCACGACGTCGTTGTCGGCCGGGACGGCGTTTGCACAGGTGGTCGGCGCGCGGGGCAGCACCTGCAGCACATCGCCCTGCGACAAGGTCACGGTGACGCTGTCGGCCGCGTCGCCCCCGGCGAAGGCGCCGTCCGCAGACGGGGCCGCCGGCGTCGACAGGAGCACCTCGACCTCGGTCGTGCCGCCGGCGACGGCCGCGACGGCGATGAAGCCCGGCTCGGACAGCACCCCGCCCTCGTGCAGGTCGACGGTCAGCGACGGCCGCGAGATCGCCATGTAGCGACCCGTCAGCGTGTGCACCGGGAGCAGCAACGACGCGTCGTTCGTGAACGAGTAGCAGCGACCGTCGCCCGGCAGCTGATCGTCGAGGGCGGGCACGCAGTCGCCGCTCAGGCGGAACTCGAGCGGGCTGAACTGGTGCACGGTCACGGGCACGTCGCTCGTGATGTGGAACGCCGCGCCTCGCGCGACGACCGACCGATCGTAGACGAACGGCCCCTGACCCTTGAGCTCGGCGACCCACGGCAGCGGCACGACCGACAGGCCGTCGGGCGGCACGATCACGTCGGTTGCGAACGAGGCGTTCTCGATGTGGACGTGAGCCTCGGCGGCGCCCGCGGACGCGATCGCGACCGCGAACGAGAACTCGCGCGCGAGCTGCGGGTTGGCCGTCTGGATCGCGTAGTACTCGCAGCCGATGTACGAGCCCTCCTCGCGGCGCTGCGCGCAGAGGTCCTGGCACGAGCCGAGCGAGCACACGAGCCCCGCCGAGCGATCGCAGGGCTCCTCGAGGGTGAAGCCGCCACCTTCGGGCCTGCACACGACGGGAGTGTCGCCGAGGCAATGGCGCTCGCCGGCGACGCACGGTCGGCATCCGACGTTCGGCGCGCATCCGCCTCCCATCTCGACGCAGCTCGTGCGCGTCAGGTTGCGCCCTGCGGAGTCGCACTCGATCGCGACGTCGCCCTCGCACCGCTTCTCGCCGGGCGTGCAGATCTGCGCGGGAGGCACGGGCGGCGGTCGATCGTCCCCGCACGCCGCGACGAGCGCGGTCACCCAGGCGAGGCGCGCCGCGCGTCCGATCACGACGCCCGGAGCTCGGGTGGGAACCGCTCCTTGAGGAATCGCGCCCACGTCGGCGGCTTGTCGTGGAACGTGTCGCCGGCGAGCATCGACGTGATGGTGCGCCGCAACGTGGGACGCTGGGGCTCCAGGAAGAGCAGCTCGCGCAGCTCGCCTCGATAGAAAGCCTGCACGGCGCCCAGGAAGAGCTCGGCCGCGTAACGAACGCGCTTCTCGTACGTGTCGAACCGCGCGCTCGACACGTCGTTGGCCCTGAGCGCGTCGTCGATCGCGACGGCCGCCTCGTAGCCGCCCTTGATCGCGAGATGAGCGCCCGTGGAGAAGAGCGGATCGATGAACCCGCTGGCGTCGCCGACCTTGAGCCATCCGTCGCCCCGCATGTCGGTCACGCGATAGGAGAAGTCGGCCAGCGCGCCGACCGGCCGCACGCGCGTCGCGCCGGAGAGCATCTCGGTCGCCCAGCAGCTCTCGGCGACGGTGCGATCGAAGAACGACTCGAGCGTCTCGTCCTGCCGCTTCGTCTTGACCCACGATCGGTTGCAGACCGCGCCGAAGCTCGCGACGTCGCCGCGGAAGGGGATGAGCCAGAACCAGCCGTGCTCGAACACGATGATCTGGATGTTGCCTTCGAGCTCGCCGTGTTGCCTGAAAGCGCCCTGGTAGTGCGTGAAGAACGCCGACTGATCGAGACGAGGCAGGAGGCTCTTCGCCTCGGGGCGGCCCGAGGTGAGCAACGTGTCGCGTCCCGTGGCGTCGACCAGGAATCGCGCCGAGACCTCGAACCGTGCTCCCGATGCGTCCTTGCCCACGACGCCCACGGGCCGGCCGCGATCGTCGCGCACGATCTCCGTGACCTCGGTCTGCTCGCGGACGTCGGCCCCGAGGCGAGCCGCGTGCTTGAGCAACACGTGGTCGAAGTCGGCGCGCGGGACCTGGAACGCGTAGGGGAAGCCTCCGCCGAACGCGTCGCGGAAGAGGTATTGATTCGTTCGCCGCGTCGCCGAGCACAAGAAGCGCGCGCCCGGCTTGCGAAGGAACGTCTGCTCGAGCTCGTCGAGCACACCGAGGTGCGCGAAGACCTCGAGCGACCGCGGCAACAGCGACTCGCCGATGTGGAAGCGGGGAAACCGCTCCTTCTCGAGCACGATCACCGACCGGCCGCGGCGCGCGAGGCACCCTGCGACCGACGAGCCTCCCGGACCGCCACCAATCACGACCACGTCTGCTTGCAGCGTCATTTCCGGCAGAGCGTACACCCCCGCGAGATCCCCCTCACCCGAAGGGTGGACGATGGCCAAGGCGCAGCCGCAGCGTGATAGCCTCGGGCTCCATGAGCGACCCGAAACGGCCCAAGGGCCGCGTGGGGATGACGACCCGCAAAGGCTTCGCCATCCCGCACGGCGCGATGGGCGTCCCCGATGACGAGCGCACCGTCGTCGACCCTGCGGCGCAACACGATGGACGCGAAGAGGGCGACGGAACCGACGGCGGTGGCGAGCGCACGGGAGGTCACGTGGTCCGGCGCCGCGCGCGTACGCCGGCAGTCGAGATCGATCTCGTCCACGAGCGCGGCGCCGCATCGCTCATCGATGGTCCGTGGCGCGCGCTCGAGATCTGGACGCGCCATCGCGTCTACGCGCTCGACTCGTCGTTGACGTGCATCGACGTCGTCGACCAGGCGAGCCGGCAGTCGGACCCGAGCCACCCGCTCATCGGAGCGAGGTTGGTGGGCGGCCAGCAACGCGACGGCGAGGTGATCGAGCTGTCGCACCCGTTCCCGCGGCCCGGCTCCGAAGCCGTGTTCGAGCAATCGTCCGGCAAACGCGTGCGCTTCTCGCAGACGTCTCCGGTCACCCGGGTGGTGCTCCGGCTTCGCGTGCTCACCGTAGCGCCCGACTACCTCGTGCCCGCCTGGGAGGACATCAGCGGCTCCCTCCGGATCGGGGATCTCCCGCCGGCGCCGAAGAAGCGGTAGGACCGAGGACTCGAACGAGCGCCGGCACGACGACGAGCGCGACGACCAGCCCCGACGCCGCGCCCGTGGCGCCGACCCATCCGATCGAGCGAAGCCCGTCGAACTCGCACCCGACGAGCGGCGCGAAGGCAGCGACTGCCGTCGCCGTCGTGCCGAGCGTGGCTCTGCCGGTCTCGCGCACCGCGCCGGCGACGCGCTCGCGAACGTCCGCGGCGCCCTCGGTCCTCGCGCGCGTCGCGTGCAGCACGAACAACGTCTCGTCGATCGTGATCCCCACGACGACCGGGAGCGCGAGCAACGCATACGCGTCGAGCGACACACCCGCGACGCGGAGCACGATCATCACGAGCGCGAGCTCCGCGACGATGGCGGCGAGCGCGACGAACGCCGCCGCTGCTGCGCTCACGGGGCTCCTCGCGTGTCCTCCTCCGCCGAGCGCGATCACGACGACCACGAGCACGAGCAACGCCGCGACGCCCGCGACCCATGGAAACGAACGCCGCAACGCGGTGGCCACCTCGGCCTCGAGCAGCGGATAGCCGGTCAGGACGACGCCGCGTCCCGCGACCCGCACGTCACGAAGCGCGGACGTCAGCACCGACGCGAGATACGCGGGCTCTGCCCCGGGCGGCGGGTGCACGGGCAGCGCCGCGAGCCAGCCGTCGCGCGTTCGCGCCAGATGGCGATCGAGAAGCAGCGCCCCTCCCACCGAGTGCGCGGCGACCGGCGTGGTACGCATCGACGGCGACCGAAGCGCTTCGATCGCGGGCTCGAAGGGCGCGCGCGCGAACCCGCGACGCTCGAGCGACTCGCCGAGGAGCCGGGCTGCACGCTCGAGCGATGCGCGCGGCCTTCCTTCGAGGCGCGCGCGCTGCGTCGCCTCCGCCGGCATGATCGTCGTGAGCGCCTCGTAACCCGCGACGCGCCCGACGGCCTGCAACGCCGCGAGCCGCTCCGCGACCCGGTCGCCTGCGACGAGCACCTCCTCGCGCGGCCCCGGCCCCACCAGCGCGAGCCATTGCCCGGGTCGTCCCCCGAAGCGCGCGAACAGCTCGTCCTGTGTACGCAACGGAGCCAGGGAGGCCGGACGAACCGACACCATCGATCGTGCGAGCGGCGGCGGACCCACCGCGGCCAGAGTCCCCACGACCGCGACCGACGCGGCGACGACGAGCCACGCCACGGCGCGCGACCGAGCCCCCGCGATCGACGCCGCACACCGCGCGATCCACGGCGCGCTCGCGCCCGCTCCGGGTCGCGCTCCGTCGACGCGCGATCGGCGGGCGCGCCGCTCGAGCAACACCGCGATCGGCGGGACCAGCAGCAGGATCGACGCACACGTGAGCACGTCGCCGAGCGCGCCGAGCCAGCCGAGATGACGCACCGGTCTCAGCTCCGCGAGACCGAGCGCACCGAAGGCGACGGCGGTCGCGGCCGTCGCGGCGAGCACCGTCGGAACGGTGGCCACGACGGCCTCCTCGATCGCGCGCTCGGGCTCGACGCCCGCAGTCTCGCGCGCCTGCAGGATCCGCGCGTACAGGTGGATCCCCGCATCGGCGCCGAGGCCGAGCACGATCGCGCCGAACGCCACCGTGATCGCGTCGAGCCCCGGAAGCGCGAAGCCCGCGGCGGCCGTCGTCCACGCTCCGCCGAGCGCCAGCGGCGGTACGACGGCCAGCGCCGCGCGACCGCGGCGGAACGTGACGAGGAACACGAGCACGACGAGCACGCTCGCGACGACCGACGACGTCGTGAGGTCGCGCTTGATCATCGCGCGCACGGCCGGTCCCATCGCCGCGGGTCCCGTGAACGCCACCGCGAGCCGCGATGCGGCGGTCGGCGTCGCCGTCGTGGCTCCGACCGCGCGCGCGTCGGCACCCAGCTTCCCGAGCACGCGCTCGGCCGCATCCAGATCGAGCGTCGCGCTCCTGGCTCTCACGAGCACGAGCGCCGCGTACGGCCGCGCGCGCCCCTTCGTGTGCGCCGTCAGCCGGCGTTCGTCGTCGAGCCCGATGCCCGCGCCGAGTCGCGCGAACGACGACGACAAGAGCCCGCGCAGGCCCAGCGGATCCAGCCGGACGTCGGGCGCCAGCGCCGAGCCGCCGGGCGCCAGCAACAGCGTCCTCGCTCGCGCGACCGCCCGATCGATCTCGTCGGGCGCGAGGCGCTCTTCGAGCCGACGGCGCAGCCGAACGTCACCGAGCCGCAGCACGTCGCCGACGACGATCGCAGGATCGTCGGTCGTCGCTTCGCTCGTCTCGATGCGGTCGACCGCGGAGGCGACCTCGGCGTGACGCGCCGCACGGTCGCGAAATCGCTCGGCGGCTCGGCGCACTCGCTCCGGGTCGGCTCCGGTGAACAGCGTCACGATGGGCTCGCGCCCCGCGAACGCGCTCAGGTAGTCGCGGAGCGCGGCGGCCGAGGTCGCCGCCGGGCCGTCCGGGAACAACGACGCGAGGTCCGACGCGAAGCGCACGCGCAAGAGCCCGGGGACCGACGCCGCGCTGAGCAGGGCCGCGATCAGCAGCGGAACGAGCGGCCGTCGCACCACGAGGCGCGCGTACGCGCGCACCAGCCCATCGAGCCGATCGCGCACCCTCGAGTCACTCCAGGCGCAGCTCGCGCTCCGGTACCGCGACGTTCACGCGCAGATTGCGAACCTCGATCACGGTCCGGTCGCCGCCCGGCTCCTCGAGCTCCATCCGGCTCGGCAACAGACGTGCTCCTCCGAAGGTCACGCGCATCCGCACGAGCGAGCGTCGCACACCCGGGTCGCGCGGCACGACCACCAACACGGAGCCCGCCTCTTCGCGCAGCTCGTAGCGTCTTCCGAGCGCCCGGAGCGAGCCGCCCAGGATCGACGCCAGGTCGCGTACGACGGCCCCCATCGCACCTGCTTGGCTCGCCCGCACCTCGCCCGACCCGGCCGCGCTCCGATACGCGAGCCGGTCGCCCGCCACGAGGTACACGGCGGCGTCCTGACCCACGGTCTCCCATCGCAGCCGATCCGGCATGCGCACCACGATGCGTCCGCGCGTCTCGATCGTCGTCGCGAAGAGCGCCATCTGCTTTCGCTGCACGAACTCGCCGACCACCGTGCGGAGCCCGCGCCGCGCCGCCTCGATCCGGTCGATCAACGCGGCCTGTCGCACGCCCGCATCCTGGGCGCGCGCCGCGTCCGCTCCCAGCGCCGAGACGAGCACCAGCGAGCAGACGGCGGAGCGGGCGATGCGCATCGTCGCGCCCTTCGACGTCGCCACCGACCCGATCATTCGATCACCCCGTCCGCGCGCGCACGCGCTCGGCGCGACTCGGCCGGCGACGGTGGATCCAGCGCAGCGTACCGGGCGAACGCTTCCCTCGCGTGCCGTCCCCGCGCGCGCTCGAGCTCGAGCTCACCCAGCGCACGCCAGGCCTCGTGGTCGTCGTCGCGCAGCGCCAGGGCGCGCTCGATCATCTCCACGGCGCCGTCGAGGTCCCCCACGGCACGCAGCGACTCGGCCTCGCGCCGCCACCGCGCCCCGAGGAGGAACCGCGC
>JADZFZ010000911.1 GCA_020854145.1 Deltaproteobacteria bacterium
CGGGTCGCGCTCGAGGCCGCGCCCGCTGCGACCCCCGGGCCGGCGTCATCGGGTCGCGCTCGAGGCCGCGCCCGCTGCGACCCCCGGGCCGGCGTCATCGGGTCGCGCTCGAGGCCGCGCCCGCTGCTGAGCCGACGCTCACTGGTCGGTGGGGGCGCCGATTGCACGGAACTTCGCGTAGCGCTGCTCGACGAGACGGCCTGGTGACTCGCGCATGAGCGGCTCGAGGTTCGCGCGCAACGCGGCGGCCAACCGGTTCGCGGCATCGTCGTGGGCGCGGTGCGCGCCGCCGGGCGGCTCTTCGACGATGTCGTCGGCGATCCCGAAGCGAAGAATGTCGGTGGCGGTCAGCTTGAGCTGCGCCGCGGCTTCGGCGGCTGCGGCCTGGTCTTTCCAGAGAATCGACGCGCACCCTTCGGGCGAGATGACCGAGTAGGTCGAGTGCTCGAGCATCAAGACGCGATTGGCCACGCCGAGGGCCAGCGCGCCGCCGCTGCCGCCTTCGCCGATCACCGTCGCGATGACGGGCACGCGCACGCGCGCGAGCGTCAGCAGACACTGACCGATCGCCTCGCTCTGGCCGCGCTCCTCGGCGCCGATGCCCGGGTAGGCGCCGGGCGTGTCGATGAGCGTCAGGATCGGGCGACGAAAACGATCGGCGAGCTCGAAGAGGCGTCGTGCCTTGCGGTACCCCTCGGGATTCGGCATCCCGAAGTTGCGCACCACGTTCTCTTTCGTGTTGCGCCCCTTCTGGTGGCCGACGACCATCACCGTCGGCCCGCGGGGCATGCCCGGGATGCGCAGCGCGCCGAAGCCGCCCACGATGGCCGCGTCGTCGCCGAAGGTGCGGTCTCCGTGGAGCTCGACGAAGTCGTCGAAGATGCGCTCCACGTAGTCGAGCGTGTAGGGCCTATCGGGATGGCGGCAGAGCTGGACCTTCTGCCACACCGAGAGGTCGCGGAAGATCTCTTCCTGGAGGCGCCGCGCCTTGTGCTCGAGCCGGTCGATCTCGCGCGAGAAGTCGCCCGACGATCCAGCGACCGACTTGAGGCTCTCGATGCGCCGCTCGAGCTCCACGAGCGGCTTCTCGAACTCGAGGACAGCCACGGTCTCGGTCGCTCAGACCACTCCCGGCCCGCCGCCGCCTTCGGGGGGGCGCGGGGGAGTCATCATGCCGGGGGGCGCCATCTCCGGGGGTCGAGGTACCGCGCCCGGGCTCGCAGGCGGGACGCCGGGCCGCGTTCGGTCGTCGAACATCGGTCGCGTCTTGAACCCGAGCACGTTGTAGACCTTGAGCGGCAGGCTCTTGCCCTTCACCTGCGCCGGCGGCAGCTCCACCACCTCCACGGCGTCCTTGACGATCTGGAACACGTTCTCCGCGATCAGGATCTCACCGGCCTTCGCCACGCCGCACAGGCGCGACGCGGTGTTCACCGTGTCGCCGATGACCGTGTACTCGAGCGCGCGAGAGCTGCCGATGTAGCCCGCGACGGTTTCCCCGCTGTTGATGCCCACGCCGATCTTGAGCGGCTCCTGGCCTTCGGCCATGCGCGTGCGATTGAACTCGCCGAGCACGCGCATCATCTCGAGCGCGACGGTGACGGCGCGCAGCGGGTCGTCCTCGTGCGCCACCGGAGCGCCGAAGAGGGCCATGATCTCGTCGCCCACGAACTTGTCGAGCGTTCCCTCGTGCCGGAAGATGATCTCCACCATCAGCTCGAAGTACTCGTTGAGCATCGAGACGATGTCCTGCGGAGTGCGCGACTCGCTCATCCGCGTGAAGCCGCGGATGTCGCTGAAGAGCACGGTGCAGCCGCGGAGCTCGCCGCCCTTCTTCACCTCGACCTTGCCGCTGATGACCTGCTCGGCGATCGCCGGCGACAGAAGGCGCATGAACTTCTCGCGCGTCACGGCTTCCTGCTCGATGCGCTGCGCGAGGTAGCTGTTCTCGAGCGCGATGGCGGCCTGGTTGGCGATGTTCTGGAAGAGCTGCAGATCCTTCTCGGTGAACGCGTTGGTCGCGATCTGCGAGTCGAGCAGCATGATCCCGAGCAGCTTGTCGGAGTGCAGCAGCGGCACGGCCATCGACGAGCGGATGCCCTGCATGATGATCGAGTGTGCGCCGTGGAAGCGGCTGTCGACCGTCGCGTCGTTCGACAGCACGGCCGCCTTGTCGCGCAGCACCTCGTTGATGATCGTCGTCGAGAGGACGATCTCCTCGTCGCCGTCGGTGCGCCGCTGCTTGATCGCCCGCGGCCTGAGCTCGTTGTGCTCGTCGTGCAGCAGGATGACGCCGCGGTCGGCGGGCAACATCTCGAAGGCGCGATCGAGGATCTTGCGCAGGATGTTGTCGATGTTGAGCTCGAGCCCGATCGCGCGCTGCAGCTCCCAGCTGACGCGCAGCTTCTCGTAGTCGCGACGCAGGTTCTCCACGTCGGTGATCGCCTTCTCCGGCATGAAGCTCTGCTCGGCGACCGCCGCGAGCTTCGCGCGGATGTGCGACTCCATCACGCCGGGGCCCATCGTCACGCGGCTGTTGGGTGCCGCCGCGGAGATGCCGTCCTGGAATATCGCGCGCGTGGACCCGAAGACGATCTCGTCCTGGTGCTTGAGCGGCTTGTCCTCGACGACGCGCTCGCCGTTCAGGTAGGTGCCGTTGAGCGATCCGAGATCGTGGAGGTAGAAGCGGTCGTTGCGCTGCTCGATGGTGCAGTGCTCTTTCGACACGATGCGGTCGAGCACCTGGATCGAGTTGTTGGGATGCCGGCCCAACGAGTTCTGCGCGCGTAGCTCGACCTCCTGGCGGCCATCGGGCGTGATCAGGATGAGCCTCGGCATCTTTACTCCCGGGCGCGGACGCCCGAAACCGGGGCCATGTTACCCGTGCCTCACGCCGGGTTTCAACCGCGCCATCAACGGCCCATTCCCAAGAGCAGCTGGAGCAGCAGGTCGACGCGCACGCCGATCTTGTAGCCGGTGTCCGCCACCACGCGAATCGGCCTGCGTTGCCCGGTGTTCGGGTCGACCACGGTGGTCTGCTGGGCTCCCCGATAGCTGCCCGCGTTGATCGCCACGACCACGCCGTGCTCGGAGAAGATCGGCGATCCACTCGTGCCCGGTGCCGTGAACGCGGAGTGCTGCAGCAGATGCTGCGACGCGAAGGGCGCCGCGGATCCGTCGAACGCCGTCATGCGACCGACCACGCCGTTGGTGAACGTCGCCACGGGCGTGGCGCCGTCGGGGAGGTCTCCGGGGAAGCCGAAGACGTAGACGTCGTCACCCGGCTGCAGCGCGGCCAGCTCCTGCATCGTGGCGAGCCGTGCGAGCGTGGGCGCTTGGCCGTGCAGCTGGACGATGCCGACGTCGGCGCTCGGGGTCGTCACCTCCGTTCGATAGCCGGGGTGTCGCCACATCCTGGCGACCGACAGGCGAACGCCCGTGCCGTTCTGGAGCGCTTCGAACACCGCGCCGCGGCTCGCGTGCTGCTCCATCGACAGGACGCAGTGCGCGTTGGTCGCGAGCAGGTCGGGACGTACGGCGAAGCCGGTGCACAACGGAGTGCGTTGGCCCGTCGTGCTCCGTGACGCGAGCAGGAAGACCGTCGGCCCGGCGCTCTGCACGATCGAGCGGCCGCGTCCGGTCTGGCGCTCGAGCTGTTGGTTGAGCGCCTCGATCCGCTGGCGCACGGCCGCGCTCTCGTCGGGCTTGTCCTCCAGCCGGTCGAGCTCGGCTTGCAGGCGGACGATCTCCTCTCGCGAGCCGCGCGTGTCGTCGCGGATGTAGATCACCAACAAGACGAGCCCAGCCACGGCGGCCAGCAGGAGAATCGTGACGAGGGCGAGCACGACTTTCAGACCGCGCGCCGATTTCTTCGCCGCGTCCGTCGCGACGGCGCGGATGAAGTCGGTGCGGGCGGGCGGGCGTTCCTGTCGCGTCCGCTCGACCGCCTGCTGGACGATCATCTCGACCGTGCCTTGTCCGTATCGCTTCTCGGAGGGCGGTGGCGCGGTCTGCGGCGTTTGCGGAGGCACGGGCGTGGGAACCGACGGGTGGAAGCCCACGTCGGCGGGAGGGAACGAAGGCACTGCAGCCGCAGGAGGCATTGCGAAACCCGATACGGGCGCCTGCGCCTGGGCTCCGGGCACCCACGCGGGGGCCGTCATCCCCGGTGCGGGCGGCGGCTCGGACTGGGGAAGGTCGACCGTCGGATGCTCCCCGTCGAGCTCCACGCGGAATCGGGGGCCTCCGTCGCCGAACTCGATCTCGTCGCCGTCGCGCAGCACGTGGCTCGTCACCCGGGTCCCGTTGACGAGCGTCCCGTTGCGGCTCCCGACGTCGACGAGCACGTAGCTCGTACCGTCCCGACGGACCTCGGCGTGACGCGCCGACGCGTCGATGTCGGCGAGCGGATCGAACGCCACGTCGCTCGTGGGCAGCCGACCGAAGCGCACGATGTCTTGCTCGAACGCCGAGAGGCGCCCGGCGTGCGCGCCGAAGACTTGGCGGAACCGAATCATGCCTGCACGTTCGCGCTCCGAGGCCCCCACGCCCCAGAACCGATGCGCCCCGGTCGGAAGGCGAAATTCCGCTTCCGCACGCGTGCGCTCAGAACGGGTTGGGTGGGATCGGCTCGCCAGGACGGCGCGCGGGCGGACGGCGCGGCTCGGTCCCGCCACCCGAAGGCCGACCGGACGGGGGTGACACCACGCCCTGCGGCAGGTTCAAGATGACGCGGCACGACTCTCCGACGCGGCAGGTCGTTCGTCGTTGGGCTTGCGTGATGCGGTTGATGACGAGGCGGTACGTGTGGGCGCCCGGCGTGAGATCGAGCCGGCGCGGACGCGAGATGTTGAACGGCCCGCGATTGACGCCATCGACCACCAGGATCCCGTCTTGCGCGTCCGTGATGACGAGGACGGACACGGTGGTCGGCTCCGCGATCGGTGTCGTGTCGCTGCCGGGAGGCGCCGCGGTGGGATCGGGCGCGGGTGTGGTCGGTGGTGCCGTTCCCGCCGCCGGTTCCGTCGGCGTCGGCGCCTGCTGCGGGTCGGTGGGTGCCTGCTGCGGGTCGGTGGGCGCCTGCTGCGGGTCGGTGGGCGCGGCTGCCGGTGGATCCCCCGCCTCGGGCCCCGCCGGTTGCGCGGTGGGATCGCCGGCGTGGAGCAGGTCGTCCGCGGGGAGCTCGCGCACCCCGGGCCCCGCGGCAGGTCCCGACGGATCGGGCTGCGCCGGCGGCGCGGGCATCTCGACCGGGCGAACGACGGGCACCGGCGTGGCGACGACGGGCTCGCCTCCCAGGTGGATCAGCGGCTCGCCGATCCCGAGGCCGCGGAACGCGACGAGGTACACGGCGCCCGCGACGCCCGCGACGACGAGCAGGAGGAGCAACAGGATCCACCAACGACCACCGCCGCGCCCTTCGTCGTCCTCGGGGCTCGCGTACGCGCGACCCGCCATCGCGGCCTGACTGCTCGCGGGCCACGTCGCCGAGTCGCCATCGCCATCCGTCATCCTCTTGACGTCGGCGCCAGGCTTGGGACCGCTGCCCTTGATGTGCAGCGGCCGCGTGACGGTGTCTTCCCCGACTCCGTCGTTGGGCGCGGGTGGCAACGCGTATTGCTGGTAGCGCGCGTCCTCGCCCTCCCCAGGTGCCGGGATCTCGCCGTCGAAGTCCGCGACGATGACGGTGATGTTGTCGTGCCCGCCGCCTGCGTTGGCGAGCTCGGTGAGGCGCTTGCAGCAATCGATGGGCTCGGGCGTCGTCGCCATCACCTCGCGCAACGTGTCGGCGTGGACGAGGCCGCTCAGGCCGTCGCTGCACAACATCAGGCGATCGCCCTTGCGGAGC
Organism: Deltaproteobacteria bacterium; assembly: GCA_020854145.1. Taxonomy (GTDB): domain Bacteria; phylum Myxococcota_A; class Polyangia; order Polyangiales; family JADZFZ01; genus JADZFZ01. The sequence continues at coordinate 5,849 of JADZFZ010000911.1, forward strand.
TCCACGAACGTGAGGTCGACGTGCACCTGCTCCGACGTGCCGAGCGCCTGCAGGATGATGTTCGAGTGCTCGAACTGCTCGGCTTCCTCTTCGGTGAGCTGGCCGGCCTCGATCAGCTGGTTCACCAGCGACTGGTCCTTCGTGACCAGGGTCAGCTTCCCGTTGCGCAGCAGATACGCACGGCTGTCGCCGACCTGACCGATGAACAGGTAGTGCTGGAAGATGCCGGCGGCCGTGACCGTCGTGCCCATCCCGCGACGGGTCCGGTCGAGCTTCGCTTCGCCGAAGATCCGCGCGCCCGCTTCCTCGATCGAGTGAACGAGGCGTCGCGCGTACTCCTCGCGCTCCGGTGGCGGCTCGCCGCGCTGCATCACCTCGTAGATGGTGTCGACCGCCATCTGGCTGGCGATCTCTCCGGCGGCCGCTCCGCCCATGCCGTCGCAGACCGCGAAGATGTTCCCGCGTTCTGCCACGACGTGCGTGCGCACCTCTTCGCGGAGCGAGCGGTTGAACGTCGTGAGGTCGGCGATGAGGAAGTTGTCCTCGTTGTGCTCGCGGACGAGCCCGACCTCGGTACGACCGAAGACCCGCACGCGCACCACACCGTGCTTGGGCGCCATCACCGTCGTCGGCCGCGCCTCGAGGGAGTCGCGCTCGGTGCCCTTGCCGTTGGTGGCCCCCGCCGCGGCGCCGACTGCGGGTGCGTGCGGATCCTGTCCGGACGACGTATCCGACGTCGTCACGTCCGGGACGCTCGGACGCTCCGCCTCGCCCATCGGCTACGAGCCCCCGCCGCCAGCTCCGCCGCCGCCCGAGCCGGCAGCGGACGAAAGCAGCTCGAAGCGGAAGAGATGATGGCCGACGCGGAACTGGTCTCCGTGCACGAGCGGCTGCTCGCCGCGGAACAGCACCGACGTGCCGTTCGACGAGCCGAGGTCGCGCAGCAGGAAGCGGCGCGCGGCGCGGTCGTGCGAGATGGACGCGTGACGGCGCGAGAGGAACGGGTCGTCCGTGAAGACGACGTCGCCGGTCTCCCTTCCGAGCACGGTCTCTTCGCGATGCAGGTAGTGCACGTCGCGCCCCAAGCCTTCGGTGGTTCGCTGGATGATCCTCGCCACGCGCGCGACTTCCGGCGTGCCGAACAACAGTACTCCGTGCTGCATCGCAGGACCGAGTGGGGTCTCGGCCTCCGAGAGCACCTCGAACAGTAGCACCTGCTGCCCCATCAAGAAAACGTCGCCGTGCTTCAGCTCCACCGCGTCGCGGAGGCGAACGAAGGTGCCGTTCGTCGTGTCGAGGTCACGGATGTAGTAGCGCCCGGAGCGTCGTGTGATGCGCGCATGTCGCGGCGAGAGGTACGGATCCTCGGACAGCACGATGTTGCCCTCGGTGCGACCGATGTCGGTCTGGTCGCCCGAGAGCACGAACGCGCGACCCTCGCTGCCGTCCTTCAGGATCGCGACGATGCGTGCGCCGGCCGACGTGTCGACGGCCGCCTGCTGCGAGGCGTGCGGCGACGGCTGGCCCTGCGGTTGGCCGTACGGGTTGGCCCCGCCGGAGGCCGTGGGTGGACCCGCGACCGCGGGTGCCTGCGCATAACCCATCGA
>JADZFZ010000912.1 GCA_020854145.1 Deltaproteobacteria bacterium
GGGCCGAGGCATGACCTGCTCCCTCTGCCACCGGCGCCCGCGCGCGCCCGGCCTGCTCGACTGCGCCGAGTGCGCGTCCAGAGCCGCGGACGAGGAGAGAGACGCGCCCACCTCCCCGGGGCGACAGCCGGGGGATCAGGTGGTCACGTGGTCCGCGTGTGCGGGCGCCGAGCTGGGGCGGATCCCCAGCATCTACGACATCCCCGAGAGGGGCTTCTGCGTCGTCGGGTCTCCTCCTCCTATGGCCGGCTTCCCACCGGCCGACCCGACGACGCCTCTTACCTCCGACGACGCGGAAGGAGCTTGACTAATGGCCGATCCGCTCATGCCGCGCCGTCACACCGTCACCGAGGCGCAGTCCGACCGCGACGTGGTGATCCAGTGGATCCCGGGGCAGGGCTCGCGGGCCGTGGCTCCGGTCGTCGTCGGGCGCCCGGAGACGTACTTGTGAGCGATGCCGATCACCTCCTGGCGCTCATCGAGCGCAGCCGCCGCGAGGAGTGCCCTCGCAGGCGCACCGGCGTCGGCAAGACGCTCACCGCGCGGCTGATGCCGATCGTGCCGTGCTCGCCGGCCTCGGGCGTGAGCCGCGACGACATCGTCAAGCGGCTTTCGAAGTGGGCGCCGGGGTGGGACCGGCCACGCGTCGACGGAGCAGTCAAGGTGCTTGTCGATCGCGGGGTGATGACCTTTGGCCCCAAGGGCCTCTACGCGCGCAAGACGGCGGTCGAGATCGCCGACGAGGTGTTCTGATGGAGCACCCCCCTGAACTTCGAGATGGCGGACCGGCATCGTCGGCTCGTCAACCTGTCTCGCCTCGATCGTGGTGTCGAAAGCACGATCGAGGCGAGACGCCTTTCGACAGGAGACGATGATGGACGAACGACTGTTGAAGATCGCGGCTCTGCTCGGTCGCGCCGAGGCGCTGCTGGAGGTGTTCGAGCGCGATCGCGGCTCCAACTGGACCGAGGGCGGCGGGCACGCGCTCGAGGAGGCGCAACGGGCCATCGCGGCTGCGTTGCTGGTTGTCGCTGGCGAGCCTCCGGAGGTCGATCGTGGCTGACGACTTCGGCACCTTCCCGTTCTCGATGTTCGACGACGTCGAGGACCTGCCCCTCGACGAGGTCGGCGTCTTCGTGGCGCTCATGGGCCTGGCGAACGATCACGGCCTCTTCGAGGGACGTGTGGCCGCCCTGGCCCGGCGCTTCGCTCGTGACATGAGCGACCTTCGGCCCCGCATCGAGGCCCTCGTCCGGCGCAACCTGATCGCCTTCTACGACGCACCGCTGGACGGTAGAGTCGTGCGCGTTGGCGAGATCGTCGGCTTCTTTCGCTACCGGGGCCATGCCGAGACGCGCTCGAATCCGTCGAGGCGGCGCAAGTCCGACCTCCCATTGCGCGACGGGAGCTATCCGGAGTTCCGCGGACACTCGTCAGCGGACGACAACGGACCCGCTCCGAAGAAGCGTCGCGGAACCTCCGCGGAACCTCCGCGGAAGTCGCGCGGAACCTCCGCGGAACCTCCGCGGCAGAGAGAAGAGAAGAGAGGAGAGGAGAAGAGAGATCCTCGTGCTTCGCACTCGGATCAGGGCGCGCCCCCCAGGCGCGCCCCAGAGCCGAGCCCTCCGGGCTCTACAGACGCGCGCGCGATCGGGGGCCCTGTGCCGGTCGCCCCGTCGCCGTCGGCCCTTGGAGGGGCCGCCGTCGGGGCGCCCATGGGAGAGCCGCCGAGCCCCCGCCCCGAGGGGCCCATGACACGACGGCTGCGCGAGGAGGCCGAGCAGAGGCAGGACGCCGAGCGCAAGGCCGCCGAGATCCGTGCGCTCGCCATCGCGGCTCTGGAGGCGAGTCGACGCGCGCCGGACAAGCCGCTTGACGACCCGGAGGCGCTGCGGCGAGCGGCCGCAGACAAGCTCGCCGAGGGCAGGCTCGCGCTACCCCCGCCCGAGCAGAGCGACGAGCCCGACGAAGAGGACTGGGACCACGTCCAGGCGCTCGTGGCGGCGCGTAGCTTCGTGGTCGTCGGCGTCGACGAGGAGGCCACATGCCTGCCCGACTGAGCCTCGTCCCCGAGCAGCCGACACAGACGCTCACCGATGCGGATGCCGAGCGCGAGGTCCTGGGCTGCGTGATGTGCGCTCCGTCGCTCGAGCGTGCTGCCGAGGTGCTGACCCTCGTGCCGGACGAGGACTGGGCCCTCGATCGCCACAGGGACATCGCCAGGGCCATGCGCGTCGTCGTGGCGTCGGGCACAGAGCCCGAGGTCGTCGCCGTCGCGCAAGAGCTGCAGCGCATGGGGCGCTGGGAGATCAACGGCGGCGCGCGATGCCTGGGCGAGGTCCTCGACCGCGTGGGCACCGTCGTCAACGCGGAAAAGTACGCGGCTGTCGTGCGCGCCAAGGCTCGCGCTCGCCGCATGGTGGCGCTCGGCCTCCGGCTGCAGAGCGAGGCGCAGAACTGGCCCGACAGCGTCGGCGAAATGGCGGCGGTCGCACGGTCAGAGCTCGAGGAGTACGCGCCCGACGAGCCCGAGGTGTCGCACGTCGACGCGATCAAGGCGTACGTCAACAGCGTCGAGCAGCCGGTCATCCTGCCCCGGCTCAAGACCGGCCTCGCGAAGCTCGACGAGCACTGCAACGGCGGACTCGCGCGCGGCTGGCTCGTCGTCATCCAGGCCGCGGGCAAGGTCGGCAAGACCGTGCTCGCCGCGAACAACATCCTGCCCGCGGTGTGCGGCGACATGATGCACCCGGGTGCGGCGCTGCTCGTGTCGCTGGAGATGAGCCGCGAGGAGCACTATGCGCGATGGCTCGCTCGCGAGACCGAGGGCAAGGTGCCGGTGCGCGCGCAGGAGTCGCACGACCTCGGCGAGTGGCAGTGGACGGCGATCACCAGCGCGGCAGACCGCGTCGGCAGGTGGCTCGTGAGCATCGACACGCAGGCGCGCTCGGTGGCCGCGATCGGGGTCGCTGCGAGGCGCGCGAAGAAGCGCCACAGCAAGCTCGATCTCGTCATCGTCGACGGCCTGACGCAAGTCTCCAACCCGGGCATGGAGGGCAACCGGACGGCCGATATCGACATCACCACGCGCGGCCTCAAAGCGCTTGCCGTGGAGCTGGACTGCTGTGTCGTGCTCACGGTGCACGTCGACAAGGTCGCGGCCAAGGGCGGCAAGCCGGGCATGTACGACGCCCGCGGGTCAAGCGGCCCGGCGAACGACGCGAACCTGCTCATCGTGCCCTTCCGCGACGAGGAGAATTGGGAGCGTGCTGGGCTGCGGGTCTTCGGCCGGTCGGTCGCGCAGGGCGAGTTGGACTTGGGTACGCTGCGCTTCGATGGGGCGCGCATGGCCTTCGGGGAGGCGTGATGATGGCTCGCGCTCGCCGCGATGTGCCCGACGA
>JADZFZ010000913.1 GCA_020854145.1 Deltaproteobacteria bacterium
TCGACGAGGTCCTCGATGAAGTCGTCGGCGACGTTGTACTTGCGGCCGATCTCCTTGAGCTCGCGCGCGGTCTGCATCCGCAGCTTCACGCGGCGCTCGACCTCGGCGTCGGTGGCGAGCGTCGCGGCCTTCGGCTCGGCGGGCTCGGCGCCCTTGTCGCCCTCGGCCGTCGTGGTCGTGCCCTCGTCGTTCTCGGTCTTGTCGCCCATCGAACTCTCCTTGCGAGCGGTCGCCCCTTGGGGCCGCGAAGCGGATTGTGTGCGAGCACCGGGTGCGGCTTGCACGGGGGTCAGCGAGCCCTCGACGAGCTCCCAGTCGATCCAGGTCAGGAGCGTCGGTCGCCCCTCGCGCTGTTCGCGACGCGAGCGATAGGTCAGCGCCCCCATGGAGACGGCGTCGAGGATCCCCGCCGCGACGTCGTCGATCACCCACTGGATCGACTCGCGCTGCGAGAAGCGCAGGACGGCCTCGATGCCGGCCGGCGTGATGGTCACGTCGTCGAGCTTGCCGAGCACGTTCTCGAGCGACTCGATGCCGGGTTCCCATGCGGACCACGCGTGATCGGCGAGCAGCGGCAGCCCGTGCTTCGCGCGCTCCATGCGGACGTGACCGGCCTCGAGCGAGAAGGTCTCCTCGATGAGCTCACCGCTCCAGTAGTCCTCGGGGTCCCGCGTCAGCCGCGTGAAGCCGCGAGGATAGAGCAGGACGCGGACCGTGCGCGCCGCAGCGTCGAAGGTCGACGGCACGAAGCCCACGCGAAGGGTCGCGCGGTGAGGCTCGGTCATGGCGGGCTTGCTCACGCGCTCTCTTCTGAGGCTTGCGAGCCATCGGCGGCAGGGGGCTTCTTGGCCGTCGCGACCTCATCGGCGAGCGCCGTTCCTTCAAGTCCCGACGCGAACGCGCCGCGGAAGGCCATCTTGTGAGGCTGCGTATCGAGCGTGATGCCGGCCTCGTCGTAAGCCTTCTTCTCAGCCTTTTTCGCCTCGAGGAACTCGGCCGGGTCGTTGCCGTACTCGCTCACGATGTCGTCGTGGAGCTTGTAGCCGGCTCGCTCGAGCAGGATGTTCGCGAGCGCCTCCTTCTCGGGGTCGTGCGACGCGCGCACCGGCGGCGTCCACGCGACCGGGACGATCGGTCGCGACACGAGCCCGGCCAGATAGGCGGCCTCCTGACACCACGCCCAGAGCGTGTCCATCACGACCGGCAGGAGGTGGAGCCACTGCATCCCCGCCAGGTGGGCATTGTGCGCGTTGCTGCCGACCCGGTACGAGGTCCAGTTGACGCCCGTCAGATCGCCACTCAGGTCGGGATAGGCCATGTCCATGGCCACCGCGATCCCGCGCAACATGCTCGCCTTGTAAGAGTCATAGTTGCCGGAGATCACCGGCGAGTTGAATCGCACGTCGGCGCCGTTCTCGAGGCGGATGACGGCGCCCGGCTGCATGTCCCCGACCATGTCGCCGGCCGCGTTGATCGCGCTCGGCACCATGGCGATCTCCTTTCCTTCGCTGTCGACCTGGAGTGCGGGAAAGGCGCTCTCGATCGCCGGCGGCGTAAGGAAGGCCGCAACCAACGTCTCGGTGCGCTTGCGGATGAGCTCCTCGCCCTCGTACTTGCCGAGGTCGTAGATCGTCACCAGCGCCGGCGTCAGGAACGGAAGGCCGCGGAGCTGCCCAGCGCGGAGCGGGAGGAAGAGGTGGATCACGTCATGGGCGGCGACGCGCACGCTCTCGTATGACGACGCGCCGAGCACGCTCTCGCCCGGGTGCGACTCACGGAACCAGTACGCCGCGCGCCGTCCCGTGCGGTCGAGCTCGATGCCCTGGATGATCCGGCCGCCGCCGGGAGCCGGATGGGTCCGGCCCTCGTCGAGCATGTCGGCCTCGAGGAGCTGCACGCGCACCGGTGGTGACGCCGTCGGGTCCCACAGTCGACGGATGAAGATCTCACCGTCGCGCAGCCACGCGACCACGATCAGCCACGTCAACGCGTCGAGCGTGTGCTGGCCTTCGTTGTCGGCCACGCCGCGCTTGCCCCACGCCTTCCATGCCGCGTTGGCCTGACGCTGCAAGCGGCTATTCGTGCGCTTGCCGTCATCGTCGACGGCGCGAGCCAGGATGCCGGTCCCGACGATGCCGCGCGCGGTGACGTTGACAGCACGCGCCGCATACGGGTTGTTGCGGAAGACGTCGCGCGTGCGAGCTCGGAGCGCCGACCCGGCGGCGGCTACCTCTGTGTTGGGGCCGACGTTCGTGCGCGTCCAGTCGGCGCGACTCCGCGTCTTCTTCGCGGCGTCGTAGCCGCCCGCGCCGCTGAACTTACGTGCCATCGGCTCGAGCGAGGACGGCACGAGCCCCGAGGCGAGCAGCGTCCGAGCGATCGAGCGCGCGTCCTCGAAGACCTGGAAGAGCCGGCCGCCGCGCGTTGCCACGTCAGCAGCCCTCGTCGCGGATGCGGATGTAGGACACCCGGGACGCGCGACGGCCACCGGCCGCGGCGGCCGCGGCGGCTTTCGCCTTCAGCAGTTCGTCGATCGAGCGCTTCTTGACCCGCTTGCCGTCGCTGTTCTGGACCTCGGCATCCGGGCTTGCGATGTCGGCGTCGAGGTCGGCGAGGTCGTCTTCGTCGATGGCCATGCGCCCGGTGTACGCGCTGATGACGCGCGCGCGTCAGCGGGCTGGCTCAGTCGTCGTCCCTGAACATGTAGCTTGGAGCCACCTTGCGGTGAGGCTTGCGTTGGTCGGCCTTGGCCGTAGGCTCCGGCCCCGCCTTCACCGCCGGAATCGAAGTTTTCAGGCATTCTGGCTGATCTGTTCGTGCCTGAAAACTCCCCGCTCCACTCCCCGCCTCGACCACCCCGACAACCCGGTCGAGCCTGAACCCCTGCGCGTAGAGCGCGCAGAGCCCAGCGTAGCTGTACACCGAGCAGTCGAGCCCCTCGTTCCTCCGGTCCGCGCGGCGCAGCACCCAGCGCCGCCGCTTCTCCGAAGTCGCCCGTCCGCCGCGCGCGCGCGCCGTGTCGTAGACGCAGACCTCGGCGGTGAGCTCGTCGAGGTAGCTCTGGCCGAGCGCCTCGCGGGCGTTGATGTGCCAGTACCCCGGACCGCCGGCCTCGCCGCGGAGCATCGCCTGCGTCGACGACTTGAGCCGCGCCATGCACGTCTCTTTGCCGGCGAAGACGCCGAGCATGTAGAGCGGCAACTTGCCCTTGTTCTTGCGCGACGGCACTCGCGGCCACACCGGCGATCCCTCGCGGCCCGAGTCGCCCTTGATCGCGTAGACCCGGCGCGACCGGCGCGCGCGACAGAACTTGTAAGCCTGATCGCTCGCGAGGCCGCCCGTGTCCACCAACATCACGCGGATCCGCAGCGCGCCCTGCGTCTCGTGCGGGTACGAGTAGCCGACGAACGCGCGGTCGAGCTCCTGCCACACGCTCCGCGGATCGTCGGGGTCGACCTTCGGGTCGCCGATCAAGTCGAAGCGGTCGAGCGTCCAGCGCTCCTCGCCGCGCGCCCACGCGTCGACCTGCATGACGAGCCGATCGCCCTGCGTGTCCACGCTCGACGTCAGCACGAGCGCGCGAGCCGGCAGCCTCGGGATCTCCTCGCGCAGCCGCATGAGCGAGTCGGGGTCCCACTGGTCGGAGTCGCTCACGTCGAACGTCTCGCCAAGGCGCGTGTTCGTGAAGACCTGGAGCTGCAGCGGGTCGGCGTGCGCCTCGAGGTACGCCGCGACGAGCTCGCTCCACGAGACCCACGGCGAATAGAGCTGCGATATGTGGAAGCCAGCTATCGGGCGGCCCGGGAACGTCGGCACCCATCGGCCGCGGGCGACCATCGCGTCGCGACGGTGCTCCGGGATCAGGCACTCGCACGACTCGCACACGTACTCCGTGACGGGCCTGCCGAACTGGTCAAGCACCTTGACGTCATAGGCGAGCCGCCCGAAGACGAGCCGCTGCTCGTGACCGCATTCGGGGCACGGGACGTGGAAGTATCGCTGGTCGCTCGCGAGGAACAGCTTCTCGATCCGCGACTGCCCCGCGATCGTCGGCGTCGAGAACGCGCCGAGCTTGCGCGAGAACGGATAGGTCGCGGTCCGCGCCTCGAAGAGCCGCCATGGATCGCCCTCGTCAGCGATGAGGCCGGGCCACGCGTCGAGCTCGTCGGCGAGACCGACGCGCACAGTGCGGCGACGAAAGCTCTTCCCGCTGTTCGCGCCGACCGCGTAGATCACGCCGCCCGCGTACTTCTTGTGCAGGATCGTGTTGCCCTTGCGCCGATCCTTGTCCGGCGTGACGAGCGCCGAGAGCGACGGCGTGTGCGCGATCATCGGGTCGAGGTGGTCCTTGCTCCACTCCTCGGCGTCGGCCTCGATCGGCTGCGCGACCATGATCGGGCAGCGCACGAGGTCCATGTAGAAGCCGACGACGTTGTTGATCGTCTCGGTCTTCGTCACGCGCGCCGAGGTCATCGCGACGACGGTCTGCGTCATCGACGACGGCGAGAACTCGTCCATGATCTCGACGGACCAAGGCGTCTTCGCGTTGCGCCACGGGCCGGCATCGGCGGCGGTCTCCGTCGGCAGGTAGCGGCGCAGCTCGGCCCACTCCGACACGCGCGTTGCCGGCGGCGGCGCCAGCGCGGCGCGGAAGGCGCGCACAAGCGAGGTCGGGTCGGAGAGGGTCACCCACCTCCCGCCAGCCCACGCAGGGCCGTCAGAACTTCCTCGTCCACGAGCCTGCCACAGACCCGAGGGTCCGTCTCGGCCGCGAGACGGCCCGCGAGCCTCGACCCGATCTGCATGAGCTGGTCGCGGATCAGCGCGGCCTCGCTCGCCCATGTCTGCTCGACCACCGAGCGGCGCACGAGCGCGCCCTGGATCTCGAGGCGCTCCAGCTTCCTCTTTCGCGCCATCTCCCGCGTCTCGACGGTCTTCCAGTGCGTGAGCGTGAGCGTGTCGGACGGCTCCTTTGCCTTCTTGCCGCCACGACCCGGCCCCGGCTCACGCGTGCGCGACTCGTCCAGACGCACGAGCGACGACTCGGCGTCATACTTCTTGTCCTTGCCGCGGGTGATGCGCCCGCGGCGCCGCGCGGTGGAGATAGCCGCCGGTGTCAGTCCAGCACGCCGAGCAAGCTCGGCTCCGGTCACACGCTCGCCCATGCCGCCCTCCGTTGCGTCCGCTCCCGGTGACAGTTCGCGCACACGAGGTCGCACTTGGCGGCCTCGCGCTCGACCCGCCGCGAGAATTGGTCAAGAGGCTTGACTTTGCCGCATTTGCTACATGATTTCGCCAACATGTAATCCATAATTGCTGCTTATGTACGGCTTTTCCGTCGTGGGCAA
>JADZFZ010000914.1 GCA_020854145.1 Deltaproteobacteria bacterium
GCGGCCGGAGGCTCGGCGGCGTTCGAGGCGATGACGTGCACCCCGTCGGACAGCGCGCGGGTCGAGCCATCGGCGATCCCGCCGCCCGCGTGCTCGCCCGCCAAGGTCGGCCAATCGGCGTAGCGGAGGTCCTCGCGCAAGGAGGCTTCCTCCGCCGGGCTCAGCGTGCCCGTCGCCACGGCGTGCAGCGCTGCCGGGTCACCGACGCCCCACGACCAGTAGCGGCACTTGCCGTCGACGAACAGGAAGCTGAAGCCGTTGCGTGCCGCGAGCTCCTGCTCGAGGCTCGGCATCCCGCCGCCGCCGATCTGGAAGGCGAGCGTGATGGCATCGCTTCCATCGCAGATTCGACGCAGCGCGCTGGTCGAAGGGCCGGTAGGATCGGGATCCCCGCCGTCCGCGCAAGCACACAGCCCGGCGAGGATCATCGAAGTGACGACACGTGTGCCGTTCATGGTCATGAACGGTCATCGAGCAGCGCTCGTGCCAGCGCCGCGCCGAGGTCTCGGAGCAACACCGATCGAGCTGACGCGTCAGCGACGACGGCGGCGTCGCGCGGCGATCAGCGACGTGATCGCGCCGAGCGCCAGCAGGCCCACGATGCCCGCGTCGCCACGCACGCGACCCGGCGCGGCGCTGCACCCGTCGTCGTCGTCCCCCCCGCCACCGCCGCTGCCTGCGTCCGCGGGGGGCGGAGGCGTGGGCGTGGGCGTCGGAGTCGGCGTGGGCGTCGGGGTGGGGGTCGGCGTCGGGGTCGGGGTGGGGGTCGGCGGGGTCGGTGGCGGCGTCGAGCCCGCGTCCGCCGGCGGGGGAGGCGGGGTCGGGCCCGCGTCCGCCGGCGGCGGCGGCGGCGTGCCGCAACCGGCCATCATCGTCCACGCGCTGCTCGACATCGCCGGGTCGCAGACCTCGCACATGTTGGCGGGGTTCATCTCGCCCGCCGCGCGGCACGCTCCGTCGATGAAGCAGCTCCCGTCCGCGATCGACCACTGCGTCTGGGACGAGCCCGGGCGACACGATCGACAGGCGTTTGCGGGATCGACGTCACCCGTCGAGCGGCACATGCCGTCGATGAAGCAACACGAGGCCCCGCAGCAGATGGCGCGCGCCGTCTCCGGGGCGCCGAGGTCGTAGAGGAAGAGCACCGCGATGGACGCGAGCCCGAAGAGTGAAGCTTGGCGAGCGTTCATCCGCGCAGTATGCCCTAGTGCGACGCCCACTAGATCAGGATCAATCAGGTCGCCGGCAGTCCAGCAGACACGTGGGTAACCCGAAGAAGCTTCGCAACGTGATGGCTGCGTGCGCGGCGGCGGCGACGACGCTTTGTGCCTGCGCCGACGACGTGCGCGCGCGACCGGCGGCGCCGCCTTTCGTCGGCGACGTGTCCACCGACGACATCCCGTCGCGTCTCGGCGGGACGACCCCGGGCGCGTCCTGGGGCGTCAGCGTGGCGTGCGCGGGCGACGTCGATGGCGACGGTACGGGCGACGTCGTGCTCGGAGCGCCGCAAGACCCGAGCGGCGGAGCGGGTGCGGGCGCGATCGCGTTCGCGTTCGGACCGATCGACGCGACGCGGTCCGGGCCTACGGCCGAGGTCGTCCTCGCCGGGGGCGCAGCCCACGACAACACGGGGATCTCGGTGGCGGCCGCGGGTGACGTCGATGGCGACGGGCTCGGTGACGTGCTCGTCGGCGCGTGGCAGCACGACGGCGTCGCGCGCGACTCGGGCGCTGCGTACCTCGTGCGCGGCTCGGCGCGGGGCGCGCTGCACATGGACGCGCAGGACATCGTCCTCGCGGGCGATGGTCCCGACGCCTACGCGGGCTTCGCCGTGGCGGGCGCCGGTGACGTGGACGGCGACGGTCTGAGCGACGTCCTGGTGTCCTCGTTCCATGCGCGCACGCGCGGGGCGATCGGGCTGCTCTACGGCCCCGTGCGGCGCGGAGCGGTGCTGCTCGACGACGCGGACGCTCTGCTCCGGGGCGCGTCCGAGGGCGACCACGCGGGCATCGCGATCGGTGCGGCCGGCGACGTGGACGGCGACGGGCTCGGCGACGTGCTCGTGGGCGCGCCGTTCCACGACGAAGGCGGCATCGACGCGGGCGCCGTGCACGTCGTGCTCGGCCCGCTGCACGGCGACGTGTACCTGCACGACTCGACGTACGCGCAGCTCGTGGGCGAAGCCCCCGACGATCAGGCGGGCACGAGCGTCGCGCGCATCGGCGACGTCGACGGCGACGGCATCGAGGACCTCGCGGTCGGCGCGCCTTTCTCGGATCGCGGCGGGCTCGACGCCGGCGCCGTCTACGTGGTTCGTGGCCCCGTGCGCGGCACGATGGCGCTCGCCGATGCGTACGGCGTGCTCGTCGGCGAGAACCCCGGAGACGGCGCGGGGATCGCGGTCGCCGGGGTCGCCGATCGCGACGGCGACGGTCGTGCGGAGCTGCTCGTCGGCGCTTGGGGCTCGGACGTGTCCGCCGAAAGCGCGGGTGCCGCCTATCTCGTGTACGGCCGCGACGTGGCGGGAGTCGTCCCGCTGTCGCGTGCGGGCGCGCGGTTGCTGGGTGGCGCTGCGCAGGATGGCGTCGGCGGCAGCGTCGCCTCGTGTGATCTCGACGGCGACGCTCGCGGGGACCTGCTGGTCGGCGCCGCGGGGCTCGACGGCGCGAGCCGCGACGAAGGCGTGGTGCTGGTCGTGACATCGCGCGGACAGCCGCGTTGAGTCGTAGTACACCGTGGCCATGGCCGATCGTCATCGAGCCCTCAAGGAAGCGACGGAGCGCACGGTCCTCGAGGGACCGGGCCAGGTCGCATCGTCGCTCCGCCAGGCGCTGCACCGAGGCGAGGCTCCCGACGATCTGCGCGCGCTCGTCGCGAAGATCCGCGACGGCGCCTACGAGGTGACCGACGGGGATCTGGTCGCGCTGCGCGGACGCTACAGCGAGGACGAGCTCTTCGAGATCATCGTGGCGACGACGCTCGGCGCGGCGGACCATCGGCTCGGATGCGCGCTGAAAGCGCTGGAGGAAGCATGAGGCTCGCGAACGTCGAACGCGGCGACAGCCTCAAGAGCAAGATGATGTTCGCGGTCGTGCGCGTCGTCTCCGGGTTCCGCGTGCCCGACGTCGTGCGGACCCTGATGTACCGCGCGTCCTTCTTCGGCGCGGCTCATTCGGCCCACACGCAGCAGGTGATGCGCGGCGACTCGGAGTGGACCGTCGGCGAGCGCGAGCTCTTCGCCGCGTTCGTATCGCACGTCAATCGGTGCAGGTTCTGAACGCGTGCCCACGCCGCGGTCGCGGCGGCAGCGCTCGACGAGAAGGACCTCACGAAGAAGGTGCTCGCGGACTACCGCAGCGCGCCCATCTCCGAGAAGCTCCGCGCCACGCTCGGGCTGCTCGAGAAGATGACGCTCGCGCCAGACTCGCTCGGTGCCGAGGACATCCGCCCCGTGCTCGCGCTCGGTGTCTCGAAGGACGCGCTACGCGACGCGTTCCACGTGGCGTACCTGTTCAACATCTACGACAGGCTCGCCGACACGATGGGATGGCACGTGCCCGACGAGGACAGCGGCTACTACCAGGTCGCCGCGAAACGACTGCTCGGCCACGGCTACGCCTGACGGCTAGTGCTCAGAGGTCGATCAGAATCCCGTGCAGGTGAATCGGGACCCGCTCTTGTGGGGTGGTCGTGGGAGGGCGCGCGCTCGTAGCGCGACGCCCTCGTACCAGCCCGGGGCCGCGGGGGACGGCGTCTGAGCCCCCCGCCAGCGACTCAGTGCCCGCCTTGGCCGCGCGTGGCGCGGCGCGTGCGCGACGCCATGGGGCTCGGAAGCGGGATGCTCATCCCGAAGCGCTCGTTGAGCGCGTTGATCGACGACTTGTAGGCGCCGTCGCTCCAGCCCGAGC
>JADZFZ010000915.1 GCA_020854145.1 Deltaproteobacteria bacterium
AGCTCGAGCGACTCTCTTCGCCCGTCGCTCTTCGCTCGCGGCGGCGGTCGTCGTCGTCGCGAGCGCCTGCGGCGGCGGCGCCTCCAACATCGGCGTCTGCGAGCCCGAGACCGAGACGTGCAACGGAATCGACGACAACTGCAACGGGGTCGTGGACGACGTCGCAGGGTCGGGTGTCGAGTGCGGCGAGGGCGCGTGCCCCGGGACCATGCAGTGCGTGGGAGCGACCCTCGCGTGCGTCGCGGAGCGCGAGCCCACCGACGAGACGTGCAACGCCGAGGACGACGACTGCGACGGCGAGGTCGACGACGGCGTCGATGCGTGCGCCTGCGCCGACGGCGGCGAGCCGGGCGACGAGACCTGCAATGCGACCGACGACGACTGCGACGGCGAGATCGACGAGGACCTGATGCGCTGCGCCTGCACGGACGGCGGCCGGCCCACGGACGAGACGTGCAACGGGACCGACGACGACTGCGACGGCCGCGCCGACGAGGAGCTGGCCGATTGTCCATGCTCGACGGGCGCCGGGCCGATGGACGAGACGTGCAACGCGATCGACGACGACTGCAACGGCGAGATCGACGACGGGTTGACCCAATGCCGTTGCACGGGCGGCGTCGCGCCGGCGGACGAGACCTGCAACGCGACCGACGACGATTGTGACGGCACCATCGACGACGGATTGACCGCGTGCGCGTGCACGGGCGGCGCGGAGCCGTCGACCGAGACGTGTAATGGCATCGACGACGACTGCGACGCGATGATCGACGAGTCGAGCGCCGGCGGCGGCGGCTGCGGCGAGCTCGGTGATCCCTGCAACACCAACGCGGATTGCGTGAGCGGATTGTGCGCCGCAGACGGCGACTATCGGTTCTGCAGCCAGGAGTGTGGCGCAGACGGCTCGTGCCCGAGCGGGTACCGCTGTCGCAGCGAGCCGGCGCCGCCGACGTGCGTGCCCATCTGGCCCGCGTGCGGCCGCAATGCGGATTGCCCGGCCGGCCAGGTCTGCACGGTCCAGGAGACGGCCGACCGATTGCGGGTGGTCACCGAATGTCGCCCCGCCCGATCGGGCGGCCGCGGCCCCGGAGAATCCTGCGCCGGCTCGCTGTGCGCGAACACGTCGAGCGTCGTGGGGATGTGCCTCACGACGGGCGGTTGCTCCGCCGTCTGCCTCACCGACGCCGATTGTCCGACGGGCAACGTGTGCAGCTCGTTCGACTTGCAGGGCTCGGGCGCCGGCATGCGCGATTGCGGCATGACGACGGCCGTCGGATTGTGCCGCGTGGGGTGCGGGGGCGATTCCGATTGTCCGATGGGCGACTTCCATTGTCAGCCCGGGCTGGCCGCGAGCCGCACGGCGATTCACGGGATCTGCAGCGGATTCGACCCCGCGCGCACCACCACGGGCGGGGCGTGCCCGACCGGCAGCGGCTTCGAGTGCGAGCACTCCCTCTGTCAGAACAACGTCTGCACCCAGCTCTGCGCGGACGACTCCGATTGCGAGGTCGCCGGTTGGCGATGCCGCAGCGGCGGCGGCTGGCGCTTGGTGTGCGCCGAAGGCCTCATGGCCTCGACGTGCGCCCCTCCGTGAGCTGGTCTACCCGCGGCGGTCGCGCTGCTTCGATCACGGTGCAGGGCTCGCGCGCTCGTCGCGGCGCCTCTGGCGCTCGTCGCGCTGCAGCGCGCGCGTCTCCTCCGCAGTCCTCGGTCCCGGCTGGCGGCCACGAAACCTGATGCCGAGGTGGTTCCCGACGATCCTCTCGCGAAACCCGCGATTGCGATTCACGACGCCGCCCTCCGCGTCGATGAACAACGTCGATGAGCCCCCGCCGTCGAGGTTGATCGCGTTCCACGCCCCGAGCTCGATCATCATCGCGGCCAGCTCCTGGCCCGTGAGCCCGCTGACGTGCGGCGCCCGACCGTCGGCGACGAGGAGGATCAGCGTGCGGTCGTCTCGCGTGAGGCCCGCGGCGGTGCGCGGGGCCCTCGCGCCCATGCGCGTCGGGATGCGCCACGGATGCTGCGACCGGCCCTGCTTGACCAGCCAGGGCTTGCCGGTGATGACCTCGGTCATCCACGGGCGGGGCGGCGGTCCACGCCAGATGCGCTGCGAGTCGAACGCCTCCGCGCGGCCGCCACCGAATCCCAAGCTCGCGTCGCAGTGGCGCTGGAAGCCGGGCCAGATCTGCCCTTCTCCCACCGCCAGACCACACGGGTTGTGTCCGAACCAGTTCGCGTTGATCGCGACGACCGCTCCCGCGGCACGCGCGAAGGCGCTCGTCCGCGTACGCCCCGCATCCGGTCGCGTGGCCACGACCGACACCTCCGGACGCCCGAGCTCGATCCGCACGACGTGCACCTCCTGGTTGGGGATCCTTCGGTGCAGATGCACGATCCCGGCGTAGGGGGTCGTCGTGACCTCCTGCGCCCGCGACGCGGACGGCGCCACCGTCCACGCCAGCACCAGCAGCGCGGCGACCGCACCGATTGCGCGCGAGCGCTCGCCGCGTGCCCCACCCCGCAGCGGGATCCGTCCCGCCGTGATCGCGCGGCGCCCGCGGTCGTCCGGATCGAGCACGGCGGCTCCGCACCCTCGCCGCTTCCTGGCACGCGATCCTCGCGACGACCCGCATTCGACGCACCGCACAGTCATTCACGCTCCCGCGCGCGCCCCGCGCCGGCACTCCGATGGGGCGACGTCTCCCGGCTCACAGGGTCGATCAGAATACCGACCGTGACCAGGAGCTCGCTCTCGCGGGGGGATGCAAGGGGGCGCGTGCCGGCGCCTTCCCGATCACACATGCGTTCGCGTCCGCGGTGACGGTGCCGATCCCTCACGGCGCGACGCACGCGCCGTCGACGCACGACACGCCCATCGGGCAGCTCGCCCCACAGGCGCCGCAGTTCGCCGGGTCGCGCGCGATGTCGATGCACGCGGGCCCGCAGCAGACGAGCCCCGCCGCGCATCCGCAGCCGCGACAGGATCCGTCGATGCAGAGCGAGCCCGGTGGGCAGATGTTGCCGCACGCCCCGCAGCTCTCGGGGTCGAAGCGGGTGTCGGTGCAGCCCTCGGGGCAGAGCGTCTGTCCGAGCGGGCAGGTGCACTCGCCCGCGACGCAGGCCTGACCAGCGCCGCACGCCGCACCGCACGCTCCGCAGTTCGCCGGATCGCTGCCAGGATCGACGCAGGCGCCCCCGCAGAGCAGCGCCCCCCCGGAGCACGCGCACTCACCGTTCGCGCAGACTCCGTCCGGGCATCGCACGCCGCAGGCGCCGCAGTGGTCGCCGTCGTTGCGCGTGTCGACGCAGGCCAGGTCGCAGCACGTGAGCTGCGCGTCGCAGTTGCAGGTGCACTCTCCCGCGACGCAGGCCTGGTCCGTGCCGCACGCGGTCCCGCACTCGCCGCAGTGGTCCGGGTCGCTCTGCGGGTCGACGGCTTCGCCTCCGCAGCAGATGTCGCCGGGCGCTCCGTCGTCGCACGGCGTCGAAGGCGGAGCGGGAGGCGTGGTGGGTGGGGTCGGTGGCGTCGGCGTCGGGACGGTCGCGCCGTCGCGGCTGCCGCCGTCGGCGCGCGGCGAGGATTCGCCGCATGCGTACGCAAGCGCGACGAGGAAGAGCGCCGGAAGGATCGAAGCTCGGCTCATGGCGAGTCTGGTGTCCCTGCGATCGGCTCGGGTTGCAAGCGATCCCGGGCGCGTCTCGCACGTCGAGCCGGCATCGACCACGGCCGCGACGCCGTCGGAAGCGCCGTTGCGCGTGCGCACGTCGCCCTTCGAACGCGCGCGTAGGATTCGAAGCGTGGATGGGGATGGGCACGCGCGGGCGGTCATCGGCGTGGTCGAGGCCGCCTATCGACCCGCGGCGGACGAGCGCACCTGGCTCGACGCGCTGCTCGAGGCCGCGGCGCCTCTCCTCGACGACGGGCTCGGGCTGCTGGCCTATCGCGCGCGCCGGGCCGAAGACGGCCGCGTCGTCGTCGAGCCCCCGGTCGCGCGGGGCGCACGCTCGGCGAGCATCGCCGCGTTCGCGATGGCGACGCGCCTGTCGCCGGACGCCACGCTCGAGCATGCCTACTTCCGGTCGCCTCCCGTCGCGGCCTACAGCGAGGTCGTCGGCGCGGAGGCGCTCGCCGAGTCTCCGATCGCCCGCACGTACGGCAGGCTCACGGGCATCCGCGACTTCCTCACGGTGCGAGGCGTCGAGCCCGACGGCCACTGCGTCGTGCTCGGCGCGCCGCTTCGATCGATCCGTCGGCTCGACGACGACACGCGCGTGCGTCTGGAGCAGCTCGGCGCACACCTCGCCGCCGCCGCTCGCCTCCGCCGTCGCGCGGATGCGCGCCGCGACGGCCTCCCCGCGGGGACCGAGGCCGTCGTCGCGCCCGGTCGCGGCGTCGTGCACGCCGAGGGCGACGCGGTCGAAGGCGCGAGCATCATCGCCGCCGCCGCCGAAAGTCTCGAGCGCTCGCGCGGCAAGCGCGACGGCCGCGCGCTCGCGGTGTGGACCGCGCTCGTGCAGGGTACGTGGTCGGTCGTCGAGCACTTCGAAGGCGACGGACGACGGTTCCTGGTCGCGCGGCGCAACCCCGTGCACGCCAGCGAGCCCGCGGTGCTGTCCGAGCGCGAGCGACAGGTCGTCTGCCTCGCCGTGCTCGGACACTCCCAGAAGCTCGTGGCCTACGAGCTCGGCCTCGCCGCGTCCACCGTCGGGACGCTCGAGCGCCGGGCGATGCGCAAGCTCGGCGTACGCACGCGCGCCCAGCTCGTCACGTTGCTCTCGGCGCTCGCGACCACCCACGGTGGCTGAAGCGACCCTGCTCGCCAACGCCGATTGCAGCGCCGATTGCGCGCGACGCGCTGTCGAGCGCCGAGCGCTGGTAGGCTCGCGACCCGCATGACCCCGGGAGAGATCTTCGCAGGGGACTTCCGCGTCCTGCGGCAGCTCGGGTGGGGTGGCCAGGGCGTCGTCTACGAAGTGGAGCAGATCAGCACGGGCCGACGCCGGGCGCTGAAGCTCATGCACTCCGGCGCGCGTTACGACCCGCAGCTCGTGGAGCGGTTCGTGCGCGAGGCGCGCATCGGCGCCGAGATCCACAGCGACCACGTGGTGGAGGTGGTCGCTGCGGGGATCGATGGCCAGGGCGTCCCGTGGTTCGCCATGGAGCTGCTGCAGGGCCGCACGCTGCGGGATCACATCGCCGAGCGAGGCGCGCTCGCGCCGCGGGAGCTGCTGTTCGTGTTCCGACAGCTCTGCCACGCGATCGGCGCGGCGCACCGGCGTCCGAACCCGATCGTGCACCGCGACCTCAAGCCCGAGAACGTCTTCCTCGACGACCTGCGCGGGCCCGACGGAGGCTACTCGGTCAAGGTGCTCGACTTCGGCGTCGCGCGCTGGGTGCAGGACGCCGCGAGCGTCGACGGCGCGATGTCGCAGGCCGTGGGGACGCCGCTCTGGATGGCGCCCGAGCAGATGCAGAGCGGCACCCTCGTCAGCCCGGCGACGGACGTGTGGGCGCTCGGGCTCATCGCGTTCGCCGCGCTGACGGGACGGTGCTTCTGGGCCCAGGCCAACGCGCCAACGGGCGAGCCCAGCCTGGTCGGCCTGCTCGCGGAGATCGGCGGGCCACGCGTGCCGGCGTCGGTGCGCGCCGCAGAGCTCGGCGTCGGGCCCGTGCCCGCCGGGTTCGACGCCTGGCTCGACCGCTGCCTCGACGTCGATCCGCGCCGGCGCTTCGTGGATGCCGCGCAGGCCTTCGCGGCGCTCGAGGGCACGCTCGCCCACGCGGCGGCGTCGGCGCCGAGCGCCCCGGCGGCGCCAGCGGGCCGACCGATGGGCGCGGCGCTCCCCGCTGCCGCGCCGCCGTCCGCGCTGCCGCTCGGCGCCACGCAGATCGCGCCGCCGCCTCCGGGGGTGGCCGCCCCGCACCCCGCGGCTCCGGCACCGCCTCCCACGCAGCGACCCCGCCGGCGCGGGCTCCGCATCGCCGTCGTCTCGCTCGGTGTCCTCGTCGCGCTAGTGGCGCTCGGCGCCGGCGGCTTCGCGCTGCTCCGCTACGGGTCTCCCGCCGCGAAGTGCACGCGCGGCGACATCGCGCAGTGCAAGGCGCTCGCGCGCAAGTGGATGCAGAGCCGGCCCGACCGGGCCGCGACGTACCTGAACCGCGCATGCGGCCACGGCGCGGGCGACTCGTGCGTCGAGCTCGCGACCCGCTACCTGGAGGGCAGCCCGGGCGTGACGCGCGACGACGCGCGCGCCGCCGGACTGCATCGACGCGGGTGCGAGCTCGGCGTCGCCGCGGGCTGCAGGGCGGTCGGCCGGCTCTACGCCGAGGGGCGCGGGCTCGCGCGCGACGACGCGCAGGCGCTCACGTTCCTTCGGCGCGCGTGCGACGGCGGCGACATGGTCGGATGCAGGCACGTGGGTGAGGCGTGCGTGCGCGGCGCGGGGCTCGCGGCGCCCGACGACGCGCAGGCCGCGGTGGCGTTCCGGCGCGCGTGCGATGGGCGCGACGCCGAGTCGTGCAACCAGCTCGGCAGGCTGCACCACGCCGGCAGAGGCGGGCTCGCGCGCGATCGCGCGATGGCGGCCCGGCTCTACCGCTACGCCTGCGACGCCCAGGTGGCCAACGGCTGCTTTCAGCTCGGGACGATGCACGAGGACGGCATCGGCGATCTGCAACGCGACGAGGTCCAGGCGGTGGCGCTCTATCGCCGCGCGTGCGACGGGCGCGACCTCGAAGGCTGCACAGCGCTCGGCTTCTTCCACGAGAACGGTCGCGGCGGGCTCGCGCGCGACGAGGCCCGGGCCGCCGAGCTTTATCGCTTCTCGTGCGACGGAGGGCATGGTCTCGGGTGCAGCAACCTCGGCGTGATGAGCGAGCGCGGCCGTGGCGGGCTCGCGCGCGACGACGCCGCGGCCGTGGCCCTCTACCGGCGCGGCTGCGACCTCGGCAACGCGTCGGGGTGCTACTCGCTCGGCGTGATGCACCGGCTCGGCCGTGGCGGGCTCGCGCGCGACGCGGCGCAGGCGGGCGCGCTCTATCGCCGCGCGTGCGACGGCGGCAGCGGCAGCGGGTGCAACGGGCTCGGCATGCTCTACGAGCACGGCGAGGGAGGTCTGCCGCGCGACGCCGCGCAGGCGGTCGGCCTGTACGAGAGGGCGTGCCAGCGCGGCAGCGGTTGGGGCTGCGCGAACCTCGGCGGCGCGCACGAGGCCGGCATCGGCGGGCTCGCACGCAACGAGGTCCGCGCCGGCGAGCTCTTCGCGCAGGCCTGCGATCTCGGTGACGCGCAGGGCTGCAACTCGCTCGGCGCGTACTACGACAACGGCCGCGGCGGGCTCGTGCGCGACGAGGCGCGGGCCGCGCGCCTCTTCCGGCAAGCGTGCGAAGCGGGCGACGCGCTCGCGTGCCGCAACCTCGGCCTGATGTTCGAGCGCGGTCGCGGCGGCGTGTCGCGCGACGAGGTGGAGGCCGTCGCGCTCTATCGTCGCGCGTGCGACGGCGGCGCGACCGCGGGATGCCGCAACCTCGGCCTGATGTACGAGCGCGGAGGCGGCGGCCTCGCGCCCGATCCCCGCGAGGCCGCAGCGCTCTACCAGCGCGCGTGCGTCGCGGGCGACGCCGGCTCGTGCCTCCTCGTCGGCGAGATGTACCGCGACGGCCGCGGCATCCCGCCCGACCCGCTCGCGGCGGCCGTGGCGCTTCGTCGGGCGTGTCAGCTCGGCGAGCGCTCCGCCTGCGC
>JADZFZ010000916.1 GCA_020854145.1 Deltaproteobacteria bacterium
CGTACCTGCGCTCGCTCGGCGTCGGCTGGACCGGGCACATCATCCTCGCCGCCGACGGCCGCCCCATCCGCTCGATGGCCGAGCTCACCGCGCTCGTCGGCCGCGCGAGCCCCGGCGACCGCATCGTCCTCACCGTCACCGTCGGCCCGGGCATCCTCACCGGCCAAGCCGTCGTGCAGCTCGAGCCGAACCCGGGTGGCGACGGCGCCCCCCCGACGCCTCCGCGCGCCCCGCGTCGCCGCTAGACGACGGCGGGATGCTCGGTCTCGCGCGGGCGCCCCTGCTAAGCTGCACCGATGCGCGAACGCGGAAGCCGCGGCCCCTTCCGCGCGGACCAGCTCCGCGACGGGGACAGCTACGAGCTGACGCGCGGCAACCCCGTCTTCTGCGCGCCCACCGGCCACCGCGGATCGGTCGCGAACGTGCTGGGCGCGGAGGTCCTCGACACCGATCCCGACGTCGAGCGTGCCGGTGTGGACGCCGGCTTCTGCCCGGAGCCGGGCACGCTCCGCGCGCCCGACGTCGCGGTCGGCAACGTCGGCGAGTCGCCCGGCTGGGGCCCCGGCGCGCCCGTGCTCGCGCTCGAGTACGCCGACACCGGCCAGGACGAGGAGCAGCTGCAGACCAAGATCGCCGACCTGCTCGGCGCAGGCACCCGTTGGGTCTGGGTCGTGCGCCTCGTGGGCCCGCGGCGCGTCGAGGTCTACGAGCGCGGTGCTCCGCCGCGCACCATGGGACCCGGCGCGCTGCTCGAAGCGCCTGGCATCCTGCGCAACGCGGTCGCCGTCGAGGCCCTCTTCGATCGGGACGCCGCGCACGAAGCAACCCTGCGTAACCTCCTGCAGCGGCGCGGCTACGGAAACCTCGACGCCGTCCGCCAGGAAGGTCGCGTCGCGCAGGCTCGCGCCGCGTTGCTCGCCGTCGTCGCGTCGCGCGGCCTCGCGCTCGACGACGCGCAGCGCGAGCTCGTCGCGTCGTGCTCGGACGTCGAAGTGCTGTCCCGCTGGCACCTGGCCGCAGTCACGGCCGCGACCGCCGACACAATCTTCGCCAGCTAGGAGCGTGCCCCTCGCCCACGATGACCGCGCTCGCGGTCGCCCCGTGGCGTCACGCCGTGGGCGTGTCTCCGCCTGCCGGTGTCGCGCCGCCGCCGCCTGGTGCGGGCGCCGCCGCACCGCGCTTGGTCGCGCGCTTCGCGGGCTTCGCGGCTCCACCGAAGAGGCGAGTCGCGAGCCCCTTGGCGCCGTCGTCCTCCGCCGCCTTCGCGCCGCGCCGGAGAGCCGCGTACGTCGTCTCCCACGCGAGCGCGGCGGCATCGCGTGCGGCGCGCGCGGCGGCGAGCGGCTTCTTGTGCTTGTCGACGCCGACCATCGCCGACTGCACGCTCTTTGCGGCCTTCTCGAGCGCGCCCGCAGCGGCCGTCGTCGCCTTGCTGGCGTCCTTCTTCCCGCGCACCGCCTTGACGAGCTTGAGCGCGTCCTTCGCCTCCGCCGCGTAGCCCTTCGCCGCGAGCTCGCTCGGCGACGGAGCACCGAACGCCTTGAACGGGTTGGTGCGCGCGCCGCCGTCGCCGACGAGCGCCCTGGCGAGCGCCTCGACGGCCACATCCTGCGCCGCATCCGCCTCGCCGATGGCCGCGATCTGCGTGGCGTACGGCCGCTCCGCCTTGTCGACCTTGCCGGTGAGGGACTCGTACTGCTGGTGCGCCCTCTTGAACTTCGCGAGCCTCGCCGCGACGGAGCGCGTGTCCACGAGCGCAGCCGCCGCGAGCAGACGGCGGCCCTCTTCCAATCGTCCTCCGTGCGATCGACCGGCCATGATCCCCTCCGACGAATTGGGCACCCGAGCCCCTCACCCTGCCTCTCCCCGCGCCGCGGGGAGAGGGGACGCGCGTCGATGGGTCGGCGCGCGAATTTGGAGCGCGATTAGAGCCAAGCCGAGGAGACGACGCAAGCCCGTTCCGCAACCGAAGGCACCCTTCGGATCAACGCTGGCACTCGGGGTCGTCCGGTGTCGCGATTCGACCGTCGGAGAGTCGGCAGCAGCGACCGTCGCACGTCCCGCCCGAGCATGCGCAGTCGGACCGGCAGATCCCGCGCGCCGGCAAGCCGGACTCGCGGCAGTGACCGTCACAGATGTAGCCGGCCCCGTAGATCGTGGGTAATCCCGCGCACTCGCAGTCGAAGGTGCATGGCACGCCCATGCCCGACCCCGTGTCCGCTTCGCCGGCATCCTCGACCATCGCGGCATCCTCACGTGCGGTGTGCCGTCCGCAGCTCCACAACGCGACGGACAAAGCGAGCGCGGAAACCAAGGTGCACACGTCGTCGGTCGTCATCGCCGTCGTCGTAGGCTGGACGCGCACGGCAGTCGTCGCAAGAGCGTCCAGTTGCGGGGCCGTCATGGGTGCCCGATGATCGCGCGTGATGACGGCCACAGCTCGTGTCCAGAGCCCTCGCGCGGAGATCGAGGGCGCGATGGTGCGCTGGGCGCGAGACCTGGCGGGCTGGTCTGTCGACGATGCCGCGCACGTCCTGGGCGTGAGCGCCGACCGATGGCGGGCGTGGGAGTCGGGCACCTCGAGCCCCACGATGAGCCAGCTCCGGGCGCTGGCGGATCGGATCGACCAGCCAGTCGGGGTGTTCTTTCTGCCCGAGCCGCCGCGGGCGCCGGCACCGGCCGTGGCGTTCCGCAGGGTCTCCGCGGCAGGGGCTGTGTCGCCCGCGCTCGCGATGGATGTCCGACGCGCGATTCGTCATCGCGAGATCGCGCTCGACCTGCTGCCGGACGGGGGTGACGTCGTAGCCACGAGCTCACCGCTCTTGTCTCTTCGTCTGCGCGCAGGCCAAGACGTGGCGAGCGCCGGAACCGAGCTGCGCGATGCCCTCGGCGTGAGCGTGACCGAGCAGCTCCAGGCTCCGGCTTCGCACGCGCTCGGGCTGTGGCGCCGCGCCGTGGAGCGCGCAGGCGTGCTCGTCTTCGAAACTCGCTCGGCCACGGTGCACGATGCACGCGGCATCTGCATCGACGAGCGACCGCTGCCGCTCGTCGTCTTGAACGGCAAGGACGCCGTCACGGCGCGCGCCTTCACGCTGCTGCACGAGTGCGTGCACCTGGCGCTCGGCGAAGGAGCGGTGTGCGACGGCGACGATCGTGAGATCGAGCGCTTCTGCGATCGCGTCGCTGCGGCAGCTCTTCTGCCCACGGAATCGATCCGCGCGGAGGCCCGGCGCGTCCGTCGCGATCCGACCACGCAATGGAGCGACGCCGAGCTTCGCAAGCTCGCGAACCGATTCGGTGCGAGCGCGCAAGCGACGCTTCTGCGTCTGGTCGCGCTCGGGCTCGCGACGCAAGACGAGCACGACCGTCGTCGCGCGAGCTTCCGCGCCCGTCGAGCCACGTCCAAGGACGGCGCGCCGCCGCCTCACATGCTCAGCCTGAAGTACTGTGGCCGTCTCTATCCGCGCATCGTGCTCGACGCGCTGAGCCGCGATGCCGTCACGTACACGTCCGCGGCTCGCTATCTGGGGCTGAGCGCCAAGCACCTCCCGCAGCTCGAGCGGGAGCTGGTACGGCATCCGTGAAGCCCCGCGTCGCGGCGTACTGCTTCGACACGAGCGTGTTCGTCGATCCCTGGAGACGCTACTTCCCGAAGGCGACCTTCCCGTCACTGTGGGAGCGGATGGCCGCCCTGCTGCGATCCGGCGCCGTGCTTGCGAGTGAGAGCGTCTATGCCGACATCAAGCGGAAGCCCGACGACCTCCATGCATGGGTCAAGGAGCACGCGCTCGGGATCTTCCGCGCCGACGACGAGGCCGTGCAGCGCGAGATGAAGAAGATCCTGCGTATCCACCCCAAGCTCGTCTCGCTCTCTCACGGCCACTCGGATCCGTTCGTGATCGCGCACGCGGTGCTGACCGGCACGACGGTCGTGACCCAGGAGCGCCACCGATCGCTCGTAAAACCGAAGATCCCCGACGTCTGCCGCGCGCTCGGCGTGCCCTGCATCGCGCCGCTGGATCTGATGGCCGCCGAGCACTGGTCCTTCTGACCCACGCCCCCGTGCACGCAGAGGCGCCTCCCCTCCACCAAACGCCAGATGCCGCAACGTCGAATGCCTTCCGCCGCTCTCCGGAGGCACCTCCCCGCGCGGTGAGGCGCCATCCAGTCCGCCAAACGCAATATGCCACAAGCGGAGATGCCCTCCGGCGCCGCTGGGAGGCACTTCACCGTGCGGTGAGACGCCCTCCGTCACTGGTGGGAGGCACCTCCCCGTCCGGGAACACCAATCGACGCGCGTCGCCTCGCCACCATCGACGCCAGGGACCGATCGACGCGCGTCCCCTCGCGCCCCATCGACGCCAGGGACCGATCGACGCGCGTCCCCCTCGCCCCGAAGGGGAGAGGGCCGGGGCGGCGCGTGTCAAGGTAGTTGTCCGAAAAATCATCACGAGACCGGTGTGGCAATCGCTGGAATCCGGATCTCCTGCTTAACGGGGTTGAGGAAGACAGGACCGACAGGTGTCCAGTCGCGCGTGCGACCCGTCCAGCGTCTTGGATTGTTGCTGCGTGCTGTGGCA
>JADZFZ010000917.1 GCA_020854145.1 Deltaproteobacteria bacterium
GATAGGCCCCGAGCGAAGCGGCCGAGCGGATCGCGGAGGCATGGAGGCCATTCGTCCGTTCGTGCTCCACGCGCCCGCGCTGACGACGAGCGCGCGCGCCTGGCTCGCGGCCATCGAACGTCACCGCGGCACGCCGCGCTCGCGCGAGCCGGCCCACCTCGCGGTGCACGCGGTCGGCTGCGTCGAGGTCTACGTCGATGGGCAGATGCGCGGCACGACTCCCCTCGAGATCGATCTGGCGCCGGGCAATTACACCCAGGCGCTGCGCGCTTGCGGATCGGACCGCGCGCGCATCGGTCCGCTGGTGCTCGGCCCCAACGATCGCGTGATCGAGCGACTGTCGGCCGACGGGGTCGCCCGATTGGGCGGGCCTTGAGTCGTCCAATCGGGACTCGTTCTTTCGGGGAGTCGCAAGAGGGGGCAAGCTCATAGCGCAGCCCCCTTTTGCCGCGAGGGGTCGCGGGGGCGAGCGCAGCCCCCGCCAGCCACTCAGCTACCCTTCAATCGGACGTGCTCGAGGGCAATCCAATCGGCGCGGTCGGTGCCGTCCCAGCGCACGTGTAATCGCTGGCCGTCGAACCCGCCGACGATCCCGGCGTACGTCGCGCCGTCGGACCACGGTACCTCCACCGCGGCTCCGATCGTGTACGGAGGAGGCGGCTGCGCGACGGCCGCACGCTCGGTGGACGCGAGGGCCTCGTCACGGATGCGCGCGAGCTTGTCCGCGTCCTCGCGCGTCGGGCGCACCGCGAGCGACCCGAATCGGACCACCTCGAGCCCCAGCGGCGCGAGGGTGTCGCAGACGCGAGCCTGTACGCGCGCCGCGATGCCGGCCGCGTGCGCGGGCTGGTCGAGATCGAGCAGCGAGACCCGCGAGTCGAGCACGTATCCCGCGACCGCCGCCTTGAGCGACTTGCCGAGCGCCGCGCCGATCGCCGTGCGCGCGAAGCCCGCGAGATCCGACGCTGCGTGCGAGACGAACGCGTGCACGTCGATCGCGCGGGCCGAGACGGTGGCCTCGTAGCTCGAGCGTGCGGAGCCGCCGAGCAACGGATCGATCAACATGCCGACGGGTCCCGCGACTGGGATCCAACCGACCTCGGTCGTCGCGACGAGCGCGAGCTGCGCACCCACCATCGGGCCGTTGCAGATACCGTGGAGCGCCGGGATCGCGGCCGGATCGATCCGATGCTGACCGGGCCCGAGCGACGCGATCATCCGACCGTCGGTCACGAACACGGCCTGCTCGCCGTCGTGCACGAGCACCGCCGCGCCGACCGACACCATCGGCGTCGGTGCCACCCACACGACCTCGGTGCGCCCCTCGGGAGGACGCTGGATCGGTCCCGCCATCGGCGCCGAGCGTATGCCGAAGGCGACGGCCATGGTAGCTAACAGACGTGCGCTCATTCGTGACGTCGCTGTGCTCGGACGCATGTGCCGGTCGTCGCACGGGGACGGCGGGCGGGCGCGAGGCGCGGCGCCTGGTCGTCGAGGCGCTGCGCCGCGCGGGCCTCGATCCGCACGAGCAAGCGATCCCGGGCAACGGCGGCGCCAACGTGCTCGCGACGATCCCCGCCGCGGGTGCGCCCGCCGATCGCTGGGTGATCGTCGCGGCCCATTACGATCACCTCGGTGCGGAATCGGGCGCCACGGGCTCCGTCTTCCGCGGGGCCGACGACAACGCCGCCGCCGTCGGCATCCTGCTCTCGGTCGCAGGCCGATTGGCGGCCTCGCCGCCGGAGCGTCGCAACGTGCTCGTGGCGGCGTTCGATGCCGAGGAGCCGCCCTTCTTCACGACGCAGCAGATGGGCTCCGAGCACTGGGCCCGTCAGCCGACCGTGCCGCTCGATCGCATCGATTGGATGGTCTGCATGGATCTGGTCGGCCATTCGCTCGGGCCGGCCGGATTACCCGATCCCGTTCGCCAGACCGTGTTCGCGCTCGGGGCCGAGCGGAGCGCCGGGACGTCGGCGCTGCTCGATTCGATGAGCGAGTCGGAGCCCGGCGTGATCGTGCGCCGTGCGGACGCCGAGATCATCGATCCGCTCTCGGATCACGCGCCCTTCTGGCAACGGCAGATCCCGTTCGTCTTTCTCTCGAACGGACGCAGCCGCGTCTATCACACGCCCGAGGACACGCCGGACAAGCTCGATTGGGACAAGATGGCGGCGACCGCGCGATGGCTCGAGCGATTCGTCCGCGCGACGTGCGCGCGTCCCGAAGCACGCGCCGAGTTTCGCGAGCGACGCGACGACGCGTCGACTTTGCGCGCGTTTCTGGCGATCACGGATCCGCTTCGGGCAGTCTCGACCGAGGCCCGGATGGGTCACCAGATCGCGGGCGCATTGCTCGCGGCGTGCGACTCGGATGGTCGATTGCGTACGGAGGACGAGCGATTGACGATGTTGGGCCTGGCCAACCATCTGGAGACCGCGCTCGGATGATCGCGATGGGCCGGCGGCTCCGCGATCTCACGGGCCCACACGTCGCCGTAGCTCCCGCCGAAGAGGTCACGAGCCGCAATGGCGCCGCCGAGGTCGGTCCGCGGGAGGCCAGCCTCGGGCCGGCCGACGTCGAGGCCATCTGGCGCTCGGTCGTGGACCTCTACGAGACGGGTCTGCACCCGGCGATCGCGCTCTGTCTCCGGCGGCGCGGGCGTGTCGTGCTCGACCGCGCGATTGGCCACGTCTCGGGCAACGCACCGGGCGACCGGCCCAACGTTCCGAAGGTGCGGGCGACGCCGCAGTCGCTCTTCAATCTCTTCTCGGCGTCGAAGGCCGTCACCGCGATGGTCGTGCACCATCTCGACGAACGTGGCCTGCTCCACCTCGACGACGCGGTGGTGGAGCACATTCCCGAGTTCGGCAAGCACGGCAAGCAGTCGATCACCGTGCGGCAATTATTGACCCACCGCGCGGGGATCCCGGCAATCCCGGGCGCGCCGACGACCCTCGATCTGCTCGCGAGCCCGGAGCGCGTGCTCGAGATTCTCTGCGACGCCAAACCGCTCAGCGTTCCCGGTCGTCAATTGTCCTATCACGCGCTCACGGCGGGATTCGTGCTCGGCGCCATCGTCGAGCGCGTCAGCGGCCGCGACATTCGACGTTACCTCCGCGAGAACGTGCTCGATCCGCTGGGATTCCGGTCTTTCGATTACGGCGTCGCGCCCGAGCGTCTGAGCGAGGTCGCCCAGCACGCGCGGACGGGATTGCCGCCGACACCGCCCTTGTCCTGGATGCTCGAGCGCGCGCTCGGCGTCGACATGGACACGGCCGTCGAGCTGTCGAACGACGCGCGATTCCTGACGGCGATCATCCCGAGCGGCAACGTCGTGGGCACCGCCGACGAGGCGAGCCGATTCTTCCAGGTGCTGCTCGACGCCATGCGCGGCAGGGTGCCCGAGCGCGAGCGCGAGCGGATCTTCGCCCCGCGCACCGTCCGCCGCGCGATCGCGGAGCAGAGCTACCTCGAGATGGACTCGTTCCTCGGGTTGCCCGTGCGCTACGGGATGGGCTTCATCCTCGGCGCCGATCGATTCAGCCTCTACGGGCCACGCACGCCGCGCGCGTTCGGGCACGTCGGTTTCACCAACGTCGTCGCGTGGGCCGATCCCGATCGCGAGCTCGCCGTGGGGCTGATGACGAGCGGAAAGCCGTTCGTCACCCCCGGGCAGCTGCACTGGCTCAACGTGCTGCGCACCATCGCCCAGCGCTGCGCGCC
>JADZFZ010000918.1 GCA_020854145.1 Deltaproteobacteria bacterium
CGCCAGGCGCTCGACAACCACACGCACCAGGCGCGCATCCAGCAGGACATGCAGCTCGCGGCGCGCCTCGGCGCGCGCGGCACGCCCGCGTTCTTCATCAACGGCCGCCAGCTCATGGGCGCGCAGCCGTACGAGGAGTTCAAGCGCATCATCGACGAAGAGATCACGCGCGCGAACCGCGTGCTCGCGACCGGCGTGCAGCGCACGCGGCTCTACGCCGAGCTGACGAAGAACGGCCGCACGAGCGCGCCGGATCCGGCCGCCCGCGGAGCCGCCGGTGCCGCAGGTGCCGGCGCCAACGCGCCCCAGCCGCCCCGTCGCACGGAGGATCCGACGGCCGTCTATCGCGTGCCCGTCACCGCGGATCAGCCCTCGAAGGGCGCGCGCAACGCGCTCGTGACGATCGTGGAGTTCAGCGAGTACCAGTGCCCGTTCTGCAAGCGCGTCGGTCCGACCGTGGCGCAGATCCTCGAGCGCTACCCGACGCAGGTCCGCATCGTCTGGCGCGACAACCCGCTCCCGTTCCACGACAACGCGATGCCCGCGGCAGAGCTCGCGCGCGAGGCGTTCGCCCAGCGCGGCGCCGAGGGCTTCTGGCGCGCCCACGACCTGCTCTTCGAAAACCAGCAGGCCCTCACGCGTGCGGACCTCGACCGCTACGCGGAACAGCTCGGCCTCAACATGACGCGTTACCGCGCGGCCATGGACGGCCACACGCACCAGGCGGCGATCCAGGCGGACCAGGCCATCGCGCGTCAGTTCGGCGCGAGCGGCACGCCTTCGTTCTTCATCAACGGCGTGAAGCTCCGCGGTGCGCAGCCCTTCGAGGCCTTCCAGCGCGTCATCGACGAGCAGATCGCCAAGGCGCAGGAGGCCATCCGCGCGGGTCGCGCGACGGCCGCCAACGTGTACGACGTGCTCACGCGTGACGGCGCGACGGCGCCCGTGATGCGCGACGCGCCCGCGGCGCCCGGAGGCCAGCAGCCGGCCGCCAACCGCGAGCCGGCCGAGGATCCGAACCGCGTCTACGCCATCGCCGTGCCGGCGCGCGCTCCCATGAAGGGCAACGCGCGGGCGCGCGTGACGATCCAGATCTTCAGCGACTTCGAGTGCCCGTTCTGCAGCCGCGTGCTGCCGACGATCCGGCAGATCGAGGAGCAGTACGGCGATCGCGTCCGCTTCGTGTGGCGCGACTACCCGCTGCCGTTCCACCAGCGCGCGACGCCTGCCGCGGAGGCCGCGCGCGAGGTCTTCACCCAGCGTGGCAGCGAAGCGTTCTGGCGTTATCACGACCTGCTCTTCCAGAACCAGCGCGACCTGAGCGACGAGACGCTCGCGCGTCTGGCCGGCGAGGTGGGCGGCATCAACATGGATCGCTTCCGCGCGGCGATGTCGGGCCGCACGCACCAGGCGGCGGTCCGTGCGGACATGGACGCCGTGCAGCAGGCGGGTGCCCGCATCGGCACCCCGTCGTTCTTCATCAACGGCCGCCTGCTCCAGGGCGCGCAGCCGATCGATGCGTTCCGCCAGGCGATCGACGCTGCGTTGGCCGCTCCGGCCGGTGCGGGCGCGAACCCGCGTCCGGCGGCGGGTGGTGGCGCGGATGCGCCTCGTCCGCGTGCGCCCCGTCCCACGGCGCCTCCGTCCGGCGGTCAGTGATCGCGACACCCGGCTGAATCGATGAAACGTGCGAGAGCCTCGGTCCTTCGGGATCGGGGCTCTCGTGCTTTCTGCTATGCAGGCGTCCGTGACGGATGGGCGACGCGTGGCGCTGACCGGCGCGACCGGGTTCACCGGTCGGCTGACGGCGCGCGCGCTGATGGAACGCGGCATCGAGCCGGTCTTGATCGGCCGCGATCGCGGCAAGCTCGAAGCGCTCGCGACCGAGCTCGGCCACGGGCTCGCGGTGCGGGTCGTCGACGATCGCACGCCGCAGACGTGGGCCGATGCGCTCGCCGACGCGCACGTCGTCGTCGCCACGGCGGGCCCGTTCGTCACCGTCGGTGAGCCGGCGCTCGCGTTCGCGGCGCGCAACGGGCGGCGCTACGTCGATTGCACGGGCGAGCAGTCGTTCGTCCGACTGGCGGTCGCGCGTTACCAGGCGACCGCGGAAGCGAGCGGCGCATGTCTTCTGCCGTCGTGCGGCTTCGAGAGCGCGATGGGCGTCTGGGCCGCATCGCTGGCAGCGTCGGAGCTCGGAGGCGACGAGCCGATCGACGCGATCGACGTCGTGTACGCGACGCGCGGGTTCGGCACGAGCGCCGGGACGCGCGAGAGCGCGCTGCGCGTGGCCGCGGCCGACGGCGTGGCGCGGGTCGGCGGGGTGCTGGTCGACGAGCGTCCCGCGTCGCGCTGGAAGGAGATCGACGTGGAGGGCCGTCGCGTCCGTGCGGGGTGCTTTCCCGGTGTGGAGGCCCTCGTCGTGCCGCGCCACGTGAAGGTCCGGGACGTGCGGAGCCATCTCGCGATGGGTCGCCGTGCGGGGCGCGTGTCCCGGATCGCGGTCCCGCTGCTGCGCGGAGCGCCGCCCGCCCTGGTCGAGCTCGCCGCGCGGCTCGCGAAGCGCGGCGGGTCGCCCGAGACCGCGCCGCGCGAAGGCGCTCGGTTCGTGGTGGTCGCCGAGGCGCGACGTGGACGCGACTGCGTGCGCGCGACGATCACGGGAACGGACCCCTACGGGCTGACGGCAGCGCTGCTCGCCGAAGCCGCGCTCGCGCTCGGTGCGATCGCCGATGCGCGTGCTCGCGGCCTCGCGGGCGTCGTCTCGCCGAGCGAGGTGCTCGCGCCGACCGAGACGATCGCGCGGCTCGGTCGCTTCGAGCTTCGCGCCACCGTCGGCTGACGAAACGTCAGCGCCCGACAAGAGATGCCCAACCGTTCGCCCCGAGCTTCGTCGAGGGGCGCGATCGCGTGCTTCGACGAGCTAAGAAGAAACAGCCCCACCCTTCGGGTGGGGCAAATGTTTCGTGCGACGTGGGTCGGCGAAGCCGGTGGTCAGCTCAGCACGAACGGTTGTTCGTCAGACCTTCAGCGCTTGGCGCCACGCTTCTTCGCCGGCAGCGCGGCGCTGCGTCCCGTCTCGACGAGACGACGCAGCGACCGCTCCATCTGCTGCGCGAAGATGATCCGCACGGCTTCGAGGGCCGCCGGTCGCAGCTCCTGCAGGGCGCCGACGAGATCGGTGTCCGAGGTCTCGCTGCCCGCGTCCTTGACGAAGATGTCGGTGAGCTCGGCGGCGGCCTTCCCGAGGTGCTTGCGGAGGATCTCACCGGCCGCGACGGCCAGCGCGAGATCCACGCCGGCGGTCTCGAGCCGGCCGACCACGCGCAGCAACGCCGGGCTCGACACGAGGTAGACGTCGCGCTTTCGCTCGACGAGGCCTGCGCGCACGAGGTCGCCGACGAGCCCCGCACGCCTCGAGCCGAAGAGCTCGAACAGCTCCGCCTCGCTCACGGTCCTCGGCTGATCGTTCGCCCACGACTGCGACAGCTCGGCCTCGACGCCGAGCCAGCTGCCCACGTCGAGCTCTCCCTTGTCGATGCGCCCGACGAGCTCGCGAATGGCCTCGATGCGCAGGCCGCGATCCTGGAGCGAGGCGATGAGCTCGAGCCGCTTGAGGTGCGGCTCGCCGTAGTAGGCGACCCGCCCGCGGATCTCGGGCCGCGGCAGGAGGCCCTTCGACTGGTAGAAGCGGATGGTCCGGCTCGGTACCTTCGAGACGGACGCGAGATCGTCGATCGTGTGCTCGCCGCTCCCGGCGGGGGGCTGAGCGACAGGGGGCTCTCCGGTCATCGACGCGCGCTCCTCGGCTGGATCGCTATCAGAGTCGGGCGGCGCTGTCGTCGTCACCCACCGGTGAGCCTCGGAAGGATGCGCTTCCATCACGCCACCTCCCGCAGCGCTTCGCGCGCGCCGCCGAGCGCACCGTGCTCGCGCGAGAGGCGATCGATGTGCGCGAACGCGCGCCCGAGCATCCGGCCCCACGTGTCCGTCCGATACGCGATGCCCCACCGCTCGCACGCCGCACGAACCGCCGGTGCGATCTGTCGCAGGCGCTCCGGCGGGAGCTTCGGGAAGAGGTGGTGCTCGATCTGGCGATCGAGCCCGCCGCACAAGATCGAGATCGGCTTGGCGACCTCGAAGTTGTTCGTGGACTCGACCTGCATCGCGTACCACTCGCCGCGGCTCCTCGCGCGCGTGCCTTCCGGGTACGAGGCGACGTCGGGACCGACGTGGCCGCAGTGGATCGTCGCCGCGGAGTAGATGTCGCGCAGCGTTTCGGCGAGCCAGTTGCCGAGCATGACCTTCCAGAAGAAGGGACCGGCCAGCGCCGGGAACACGACGTAGCTCACGAAGTAGTACGGCACGTACTTGCGCAGCGCGCGCTTGTACGCGCCGAGCACGCTCGCGCGGGATCGATCGGGCAGGAAGTCGAGCTTCGTCGAGAGCCCGTTGGTCGAGTGCACGTCGTTGACGCCGGTGAAGTGCAGGTTCATCAGGAACGCGAAGTTCGGGAAGAGCACGGCCAGGGTGAACGGCAGCTGCCACCGGTTGTAGCGGCGCCACGGCGTGTGCGGGGTCAGGCGCGAGATGCCGAAGTGGATGTCGGGGTCGCGCCCCGCGACGTTGGTGCTGCCGTGGTGCTTGAGGTTGTGCCCGGCCCGCCAGGACTCCTCGTCGATGGGCAGGTCCCAGTAGAACTTCTTCGAGTCGAATCGTTCGGCGCCGGGCAGGCCGTCGTAGGCTCCGTGCAGCACGGTGTGGCCGATCTCCGTCGCCTGCAGCTGCTTGTGGATCCACAGCGACAGCACGCCGGCCGAGAAGCTGACCGGGTCCGGCGAGAAGTGGATCGCCACGCGGCCGATGATCTCCATCGCACGCGAGAATCGCTGGAGCCGCTCGAGTCGCCGGACGTCGGTCTCGCCGATCTGGGCCTCGACGTCCTTGCGAATCGCGTCGATCTCCTCGCCAAACCGGCGGAGCCGCTCGTCACGCGACAGCTGCGTCGTCGTCTCGGCGAAATCGGTGCTCGTCATGCCTGCCTCCTCGCGGGGTACGCGCACGATCGCGCGCGCCGCCGCTGAATGAGGCAGTTATGACCGTGACATCTAATACTGTCAAGGTCGCTGATGTCATGGATCCCAGGTCAGACCGAACCGGGTTCCGGCGCGGATGACGTGGGCCGTGGGCTCGCCTTGGAACGCAGGCAGCATCTCGTAGCCGACGAAGAGGACGGCGCCCGGGGTGAAGGCGCCGATGTGGAGCGTCGAGAAGCCGAAGCCAGCCAGCAAGCGGAATCCGGGCCGCAGATCGAGGATGTCGTCGAGGGGCGAACGCGTCGTGAAGGCGACCTCGACGTCGAGCATCTGCGTCGAGCGCGAGTAGCGGAGCAAGACGGGGATGGCCGCGCTGATGCTCGCTTCGAGCGAACGTGTGCCGTCGTCGTTGCGAGGGAACGCGCCGGCGCCCGCGATCTCGAGGCCCGTCGCGAGCGTCAGCGTCGAGCTGAGTCCCCATCCCGGCATCACGCGCCCGCCGCCCGTGCCCCCGAACGCGGCTTCTCCCGAGCGAACCACCATCTGGGCTCCACCCGCGGACTCGAGCAGGACCACGAGGCGCTCCGTGTTCTGGTGAAGCCCTCGGAAGTCCTCGTCCGGCTCGAGCCAGAACGGGCAGTCGGCGTCCGCGTGGTCGTGGGCGTATCGGAGCACGGCGCGGATCCGCTCGAGCCTGAGCAGGTCCTCGATCGCGTCCTCGTCGCGTCCGGCGCGCAGCCAGGCTTCGCGCGCGGGCCCGCCTTCGGCCAGGATGCGTGCGTCGAGCCAGCGCTCGAGCCGCTCTCGGTGGGCCGCGCTCGTCTGACAGGTGCTTCGCATCGCCGTGGCGGCGACGGACTCGACGTCGAGCCGATCGATCGTCCACTCGCTCTGCTCGCGTGCCGCGACGACGCGCTCGAGGTCGAGGTAGAGGGCGCGCTCGACGCGGTCGCGCGGGGTCGCGCCACACCCGCACACGAGGAGCAGCCCGGCGACGAGCGCGCATCGTCCGGCCAGTCTCCCTCTCCCCTCTGGGGAGAGGGGTGGGGTGAGGGAAGGCGAGATCACGATTCGTGCTCTGTGGGTCCTCCGACGCCGGCCGACCAGCCCGACCGATCGAGCAGCGTGGATGACGCCGCCATCAGCTCGGCGGCGTTCCACGCGCGCGGTGAGCCGCCGATCGCGTGGCGCCCCGTGGCCAGATCTTGCGATGCGCCCGAGAAACATGGCCCGAGAGCGCGATGCGACGCGAAACGGAGCAACCTCGTGCACGCGTCCCGCCCAGCGTCCGACGCCTCCCTGGCCGTCTCGAGACGTCGCGCGGCGCGCGCGAGCGCTCCGAGGAAGCCGGGCCAAGCCGCACCCCGCAGCGGGTCGCTCGGATCGTGGGCGGGCTCGTCGGTCGCCAGCGTGCGTATCCCGTGCGGTGTCACCAGCGCGGCGCTCACCGCCTCGAGCGCGCGTATCCCGACGGCAGGCTCGACCAGCGAAGGGACGCTCGAGAGGGCGAGCAGCTGGAAGGGGCGCATCGCGGTGTCCAGCGTTCCGTCGGGGCGCACGCGGTCGGCGAGATGGCCGCGTTCGAGATCGCAGAACGTCGAGCCGAATGCCGCTCGCACGCGTTTGGCCAGCGCCCGGAGCTCGGCCGCGAGCACGAGAGCGCGCGCATCGGTGGCGAGGTCCGCGGTCGTGTGGAGGGCGGCGTGCCAGGCAGCCGACAGCTCGACGGGTTTACCCGCGCGCGTCGCGCTCGCGCCGTCCACGAGCGAATCGAGCCACGACGAGGCGCCCGGCTGGACCGAGACCAGCCCGTCGGTGTCGAGTCGAACGGCATCGGTCCCGGCCGCGAACGTCTCGATGACTCGAAGGCAGGCCGGGTAGTAGCGATCGAGCAGCGTGACGCGCTCGAGGCCGCTCGCACGCAGCGCGCGGACGCCTTCGATCACCCAGAGACCCGCGTCGGCCGAGCACCACGGTGTCGCTACGCCGGGCACGAGCTCGTCGGTGGCGCTCGCGAGCAACGTCTCGGCGCGTTCCCTCTCGCCGAGCGCGAGCAACGCGGGCACGACCATCGCGGTCGTGGCGACGTGCTCGCCCGGGTCCGGGAACCGCGCGACCACGACGGGCCGAGCGCGTCGCACGCCCATGTGCTCGAGCAGCTCGCTCTTCAGATGCGCCCACCCTCGCGCGAGCGCAGAGGACTCGTCCTCCTCGAGATCGGCGGAGCGCCACTCGGGCGCCGGCGTCGCGAAGCCCGCAACCTCGTCGCGCGAGAGGCTCGTGCCGGCGCGTGCGCCGAGCCGCGCCCGCGCCGCCGTGCCTGACGACGGCTCCACGGGCGCGAGCGACACGCGGACGACGCCGGGCATGAAGAGGTCCTCCTGGGTGCCGTCGCCGCGATGGAGGAAGCGGTACCAGACGTCGGGAGAAGCCAGGGCGGCTCCGCTCGACACGATTCGGACCGGCGGTAGGTCGCCTCCCCGCACCTCGAAGCTCCCGTCGTCGATCGCCTCGACCAACAGGTCGCGCAGGTCGGTCACCGCGCGCCCGGCCGACGCCGGCCGCATCGCGAGGAACGGGCGGATCGCCAGGGAGCACGGCTCACCCTCGAGCAGCGTCCATTCGACGACGACCGTGCCGCTGTCGCGCTCGAGCCATGTCGTCTGCCGCAGTCGCCTCCCGAGCGCGACGAGCTCGAGCACCGCCGTTCGACCGATCGCGACCGAGACGACCTGCGCGTCCGCGTTCTGCGCGCTGCCCACGAAGGCGCGCGGGGTGAGCAGCGCTTCGCGCTCCCTGTCGACGAGCGTCACGTCCAGACGTGCGACCAAGACGCACGGCCCGAGCCGCGGCACCTCCGCGACGAGGACCCCGTGCTCGCGTCGGGTCGGCCCCGCGATCACGTCGAACGCGCAGTAGGTCCCGTCGGGCGCGCGAAGCCACGACTCGTTGCAGTCCGACGGGGATGGACCAGCACGGCGCTCCCCAGGCGAGTCGGTCGGGCCGTCGGTCACCGCCTCGGCCCTGGCCGAGCTCTCATCGTCGACGTCCACCCTGCCCGTGTATCGCGGCAGCGGGCCGGGGGGCAATGCCGGAGTTCACGCCCTTCGCCAGACGCTCGGGCGTGCGACGTCGCCGTGGCCCGCTCACACGCGGGCTCGGGCTCACTCGGAATTCTGTGCGTCGCGCGAGCTCAGATCCCGAAGCGCGAAAGCGCGTCGTTCTGACGTCGCTGGATCACGACCTGCGGACGCGTCTCGCGGCGGACCGGCGCCGACGCCGAACGCGCCGGGCGAGCGCGGCCACGCCGGCCGCGACGGCGGGCACGGGGCTGGTCGTCGTCGGCATCGTCCGAGTCTTCGGAGGCCGCGGGCCCTCCGGCGCCATACGCCGTGGCACCAGGCGCATCTCCCGACGCGCCCGCGGGCGCAGCCGCGGAAGCCGGGACGGCCGCGGCTGCGAGCGCCGCCGCCGGCTCGCTCGACGCCGGCCGCGTCTCCGTGCGTGCGACGGGCTCGGTCGGCGGGGGCTCAGGGGGTCGGGTCGCGACGACGACCACGGCGACCATGACGCCTACGAAGACGGCCGCACCGCCCAGCGCGCCCACCAGGATCATCCGGTGTTTCCGCTCGGTCTTCCGACGCTCGGCCTCGTGGTCCACGGGTACACCGAGAGGGAGCACGTTGGGGATGCGCATCGACGACATGGTTCAACAGCCTCCTTCGCCCTCGGCCGTGGCTTCCCTACGAAAGCCCATGGCCAACCTTGGATGGGATCCAACTCGCGTGCCTCGCGACGATCACGCCGGATCTCCCCACGAACCTCGCGATCCGGGGTGCCCGGGAACCAACGCTGTGCCCGGATCGTGGAGCATCGGATGCTCCGCTGGTGCTTCGGGTCTCCACCTGACGTGCTCGCCATGACGGTTCCCCGCTCGCTCGGAGCCACGTGCTAGACGGCGGCGTGGCCCGTGACGGAAGGGAACCCCGACGGTCGCTGACCTTGGTCGGCGGACCGGTTCGGACCGAAGGTGACGCGGTGTCTGCGGCGTGGCTCGCCGACGCCGTGCGCGTCGCGCCGCACATCGACCGCTTCACGCACGGGTTCCACACGTACCCTGCCCGCCTCCACCCGGACACGGCGGAGCGGCTCCTCCGGGATCTCGCACCCGGCAGGGCCGTGCTCGATCCCTTCGTCGGAAGCGGCACCGTCCTGGTCGAGGGGCTCGTCGCGGGCCTCGAGGTCTTCGGTGCGGACCTGTCGCCGCTCGCCGTGCGGATCGCGCGTCTCAAGACCTGGCGAACGGATGCCGCGACGCGGTCTCACCTCGTCGAGCGCGCACGCGCCGTCGCCGAACGATCCTTCGCACGCGTTCGCGGGCGTGTTCCGGTCCGGGCGCCGCTCACGCCGGAGGACGCGGCTTGGTACGCGCCGCACGTGCTCATGGAGCTCGGCGGCCTCCTCGCCGAGATCCGCTCCGAGCCGCCGGGGCCCACGACCGACGCCATCGAGCTCGCGTTCTCCTCGATCCTGCTCAAGGTCTCGCGCCAGCGCGCCGACACGCGTCGGGATCCCGTCGAGCGTCGCATCCGGAAGGGTCTCTCGACGGAGCTCTTCGGCGCCAAGGTGATCGAGCTCGCCGAGCGTCTCGAGCGTCTCGCCGCCGCGGTGCCTCGCGGGACCCCGGTGTCCACGGTCTTGCAGGCCGATGCGCGCGACATCGCAGGTGCTCGCGCGCTCGCGTCCAGACGCGGTCGCATCGCACGGGTGGTGACGTCGCCGCCCTACGGCGGAACCTACGACTACGCGCACGCCCAGGCGCTCCGGTCCGCGTGGCTCGGGCTCGACGATCGCGCCTACCGCCGCGGAGAGATCGGAGCGCGACGGCACGCGGCCGACGAGGAGGAGCCCGCGGCGCACGGGCAGGCGCTCGCGCGGGTGCTCGCCGGTTGCGCGTCGCTCCTGCGCGACGGAGGTGAGGTCGTGTTGGTCCTCGGTGACGCGCGGTTCGGGCCTCGACGGATCGTCGGAGCGCTCGATTGGGTCCGACGGATCGCCCCCGAGGCAGGGTTGCGGTGGGTGGCGAGCGCCTCGCAGCAGAGGCCGTCGGTCGGGACGGAACCTAGCGATTTCGATCGTTTGGATCCTCCTCGGGAAGAGCACGTGATCTTGCTCGTTCGCGACATCGTCTCGCGATCGTGATCGAAAAATTGACGTGCTGATCCCGCTCGGCGACGGTCCCCTGCATGCAGGAGCGTGGGGACCGAGACGAGCTCGTCGGCACGCGCCTCGGCGGCTACAGCGTCGGGCCCGCCATCGGTGCCGGAGGCACCGGCGTCGTGCACGAAGGCCACCGCTCGTCGGACGGCGCGCCGGTTGCGATCAAGATGCTGCGGCCCGAGTTCGCCTCGGCCGATGATCTCGCGAGACGCCTGCTTCGTGAGGCCGAAGTGTCCGCGGCCGTGCGGCACCCGGGGCTCGCGCGCGTCTTCGACGTGGGGATCCTGGGGGACGGATCGCCCTTCGTCGTGATGGAGCGCGTGAAGGGCGAGAGCCTCGCGTGGATCCTCGCGAGACACCGTCGGCTTCCGCCGGAGCCTGCGGTCCGGATCCTGCTGGACGTGCTGAGCATCCTGGGTGCCGCGCACGATCGCGGGTTCACCCACCGCGACGTCAAGCCGGAGCACGTGATCGTGGGCAGGAACCGCGGGAACGAGCTGGTGGTACGGCTTTTGGATTTCGGCGTTTGCAGCACACCCACCCAGCCGCTCGAAGAGCGCGAGTCGGAGCGCGGGCGTGTCTACGGGACGCCGACGTACGTCTCGCCGGAGCAGGCGGCCGGCGAGATCGATGTGGACGGACGAGCCGACGTCTTCTCGAGCGCGGTCGTCCTCTACGAGGCGCTCACGGGGGCCGTGCCGTTCAAGGGTCACAACGTGGCGGCGCTCCTGGTGCGGATCCTGCGCGAGGACGCGACGCCCGTTCGGCTGGTCGCGCCGTGGGTGTCGCCGGAGCTCTCCTCGGTCATGGCGCGTGGGCTCGCACGCGTACGTTCGGAGCGGTACCAGAGCGCAGAGGACTTCCGCGACGGCCTGCTCGACGCCTGCCCGCGGTCGGTGCACGCCGATCGCGACGTGCTCGGGCGTTTGGCCGCGCAGCCCTGGCGCGTGGCCGTGCCCGTGGCCGACGTCGGGCTTCGGCCCGCGACGAGCGCACCGACGAAGCGCGACGTGCTGCCGGCGGAGATGTGAACGAAGTGATCAATCCCGACCTCTCGACATGAAGGACGCGCGTGTCCTTCTCGTGCGGCACGGTGACGCGGTGGACGGCTACGGGATGGCCGACGAGCTGCGCTGGCTCACGGACAAGGGCCGGTCGCGCACGCGCGCCGTGGCACAGAAGCTCGAGCACGAGGGAATCCGATTCGATCGGGTGCTGACGAGCGCGCTCGTCCGCGCCGTGCAGACCGCCGAGATCCTCGCGACCTGCGGTGCGTTCGAGGGGCCGCTCGAGGTGTACGAGCCGCTCGGGCACATGGGCCGTCTCACGGGTCTCGGCGCGCTCGACGGCCACCACTCGGGAGTCTGGGCGCTCGTCGGCCACGAGCCGAGCATGGGGCTCTATGCGTCGAAGCTCCTCGGCAAACGTTTCCCTGCCTTCAAGAAGAGCGCCGCGTTGCTGCTCCACCGGCGCGATGGCGAGCATCGGTTCGAGTGGTACTTGAAGCCCGGCAAGCTCGAGCTGATCCGGTCGCTCGCCGACGTCGGCGACGACTGACGCGCCTCGGCCCCGCAGCCGACGGCCCGCACGATCCGATCAGGCGTGGCGGCGGATGGTTGTTGCCGTGAGAGCGAGTGCTACGCCAGCGGCATGCGCGTCGAGATCCTCTACTGCAAGGCCTGAGGGTACTTGCCCCGCGCCGCGAGTCTCGCGGCTCAGATCAAGCAGCAGCTCGGGCTCGAGACCGACGTGCGACCCGGATCGAGCGGGCAGTTCGACGTCAACGTCGCCGGCAAGACGGTGTTCTCGAAGTACGAGGAACGTCGCTTTCCGGAGCCCGACGAGGTCCTCGACGCGATCCGCGAGCTCGTCGCGCCCGGCTGAGCCGCCGATCCCCCCACCCGAGGGTGGGAAGCTGCCTCGTGCGGTCGCTTTCCGTGGAGAACCGCTCGCCCCGAGCTCCGTCGAGGGGCGCGATCGGGCGCCCCGACGAGCTCGGCGCGAACGGCGTGGTGCATCACGCAGCGACGCGCAGCTTCGCTTGGCCTCCGCGGCGAGCTTCGAGC
This sequence comes from Deltaproteobacteria bacterium, assembly GCA_020854145.1. GTDB lineage: Bacteria > Myxococcota_A > Polyangia > Polyangiales > JADZFZ01 > JADZFZ01. Next base: position 12,323 of record JADZFZ010000918.1, read on the forward strand.
GAGCCCTCGCGCAGCCCGGGACGCGCTCCCCGCGCCGCATCGAACGCGCGACGCGCGCGCTCGCCCACCGGGACGGAAGAGTGCGGGCCTTCCTCCGGGAAGAGCATCTCGTTCGCCACGTTCATGAAGTACTCGATGGGGGGCTTCTCGGGCGTGTCGGGGTTGTCCGCGCGGATCATCTCGTGGACCTCCAGGTTCTTCCGGAAGCCGAGCATCATCACGTCGCGTGCGCGCACGCCGAGCGTCGCCAGGTCGGGCTCCATCGCCCGTAGGCTCAACATCGCCGAGAGCATCAGGTTGGTCTGGAACGCCAGGAGCGACAGCCGTTCGGGGATCGACATCTTGCCGAGGAGCTGCGGAAGCAGCTGCACGCCGAGCCCGACGTGCCGCGCTTCGTCGCGCTCGTAGTACGCGAGCAGCTCCGTCAGGACGGGATCGACCTCGAGCGCGCGAACCTGGGCGAAGATCGTCAGCGCCATGGTCTCGATCGTGATCTGCATGCCGAGGATCTTCTTCGGCAGGTCGTGCGTCGCGAGGGTCAGCTCGACCACGCGGCGAGACGCCGGGTCCATCGGCTTCGGCGGGGCCCCGATCGCCTCGAGGTAGTCGTGCATGACGTAGAAGTGGCGGGCCTCGTCGTGTACCTGGCTCGATGCCGCGAGCTTGGCCTCGAGCGGCTCGAGCACGTCGGCGAGCTGCGCGCTGATGCGCCACGCCGCGAGCTCGCCCCACATGATGATGGAGAAGATGCGACCGAGCGCTTGCTTGGTGCGCTCGTCGAGGTTGTTCGTCCCGTGCTTCGCGATGAGCTCGGAGAGGATCTCGCGGCCATCCCAGATCCGGTCCTGACCGACGTGATAGATGCTCTCGAGACGCTTGGCGCGCCGTGCTTCGCGGTCGCTCAGCTCGCGCGTGAACATCCCGTAGGGAAGGGTGTTGGGCGAGATGGCGTCGAGAATACGTTCGAGTCTCACGTGCTCCTCCTGGGATCGGTTTTGGTGCTGGAACGCGGGTTCTTGCGGCGAGCGGCGACGGGGCGCGCTGGGCTCTCCGGCCGCATGGTCAGGAGCGCGCCGGCATGGCCGTGCAGCTCGGCGATCGAACGCGTGAGGCGGGCCTCGTCCGTGTCGAGCACGAGCGCGACCTGCAGGCCGGCCACCACGATGAGCAGCAGCTCGGTCAGGGCGTCCACCGAGAGCAGCAGGCGCTCGGCATCTTCGCCGAGCACCCGGTGCATGGTCTCCGACGCGAGCGAGCGCATCCACTCGCGCATCTTCTGGGCAGCCGGCAGAGCTGCGGGATCGCGGGCTGCCTGGGCCCAGAGCTCGAGCATCAGCGAGCTCGCCTCGCGCTCGGCGAGCACGGTCGTCACGAGCTGCGAGAGCGCCCAGAGCGCGGTGTCGCGCGAAGGCCCGACGCGATCGACGGCAGCGGCCACGCGCTCGGCGAGCTGACGATAGACCTCGGCTTGCGTCGCCGCGAAGAGCTCTTCCTTGGTGCCGAAGTGGTAGAGCACGAGGCCCTTCGCGACGCCGGCTTCTTCCGCGACCTCGCGCAGGCTCGTGCGCTCCCAGCCATGGCGCACGAGGCAGACGCGTGCCGCCTCGAGGATGCGCTCGCGCGTCACGAGGCCATCGGACCTCGCGGCTCGAGGAGGGGGAGGTACCGAGGCAGGCCCACGCGCGCGCGAGCTCGTCGGACGCGTGGCCCGAGGCGCAGCCGGATCTCGTTCCGCGGGCGCGGCTGCTTGCGGGCCGTCAACTCGTGTTCCTGACCGCACGGTCAAACTACTACCGGACATTGACCGCCAGGTCAAGCTCGGCGTGCTGCTATGGTCGCTGCCGATGCGGCCTTCCGATCTCGAGTGGCTGGGCCGGACCGATGGCGAGCCTGGTGCGCCGACGCTGCGCTGGCTCGGCACGGCCGGGTTCGCGCTGGAGCACGAAGGCCACGTCGTGCTCTTCGATCCGTACCTCACGCGTGCGTCGCTCGCGCGTTGCCTGCTCGGGCCGGTCGCGACCGATCGCGCGCGCGTCGCCGAGCACGTGCCGCGCGCCAGCGCGATCGTGGTCGGGCACACGCACTTCGATCACGCGCTCGACGTACCGGACATCGCGAAGGCGACCGGCGCTCGAGTCTTCGGGTCCCGCTCGGCGGTGGTGCTCTGTCGTGCGCGCGGCGTGGACGAGGCGCAGCTCGAGGACGTCGAGTCGCGTGTGACCGTGACGCGGCCATTCGATGCGGAGGTCGGTCCCTTTCGGCTGCGGTTCTTCGCGTCCGCGCATTCACCCATCGCGCTCGGGCGCGTCCCGTTCCCGGGTGAGATCGCGAGCTGCGACGACGTGCCCATGCGCATCGAGCGCTACCGATGCGGCGCCGTGTTCGGCGTGCTGATCGAGGTCGCGGGGCGACGGGTGTTCCA
>JADZFZ010000919.1 GCA_020854145.1 Deltaproteobacteria bacterium
GCGTGCGCGTCGGGAGCCGTCGCCATCGCGCACGCGTCGCGTCTCGTCGCGTCGGGAGCGGTGAAGCTCGCGATCGCCGGAGGCGTCGACGCGGCGAGCCGGTTCGTGCACGTGGGCTTCGACGCGCTGGGCGCGCTCGCGAGCGGCCGGCCCAAACCGTTCCGCATGGGTCGCGATGGGCTCGTGCTCGGCGAAGGCGCGGGGATCGTGGTGCTCGCCGCGGACGACGACGCGTCGGCGTGTCGCACGCGCGGGCGAGTCCTCGGAGCGGGCGCTTCCTGCGACGCCCGTCACATCACCGCGCCCGACCGCGAGGGCGCCGGCCTCGCCGACGCCATCCGACGCGCGACCCACGACGCTCGCGACGTGCTGGATCCAGGGCGAACACCGTACGTCGTGCATCTGCACGGAACGGCGACGCCGTTCAACGACGCGATGGAGGCGCGCGCGTTGGGGCTCGCGCTCGGCTCGAACGGCCGTGACGCTGCGGCGTACGGCACGAAGCACGCGATCGGCCACACGCTCGGGGCCTCGGGAGCACTCGAGACGGTCGTCACGCTCGCGGCGCTGTGGCAACGGATCGTGCCTCCGACCGCGAGCGACGCGCCGATGGATCCCGACTGCGCGGTAGGGATCTCGAACGACTTGCGCAGGAGCGACGCCACCGTCGCGCTCAAGCTGTCCGCCGCGTTCGGCGGGATGAACTGCGCGCTCTGGCTCGGAGCGGCACCCCGATGAGCCTGACACTTCGCGCAGCGGCGGTCGTGGGGGCGTCCGAAGAGCTCGCGCCTCCGGTGGCCGCGCGCGAAGCATGGCCGGCGATCGATCCACGGTTCGGCGAGCAGCGCGTGCAGCTGATCGCGACCGACGTGCGCGCCGCGTGGCCCGAGGCGCCCGACCGCATCGCGCGGATGGATCGCCTGACGCGACTGTCGCTCCTGGCGGTCCATCGGCTGCACGGCGCGTTCGGCGAGAGCGCTCCGTTCGAGACGACTCGCGACGAGCCCGTGGGCATCTCGTTCGCGTCCGCGCTCGCGACGCTCGGCACCAACGAGACCTTCGACCGGCGATATCACACGCGCGAGGCGCGATCGGGGCGTGCGCTCGGCGACGCGCATCTCTTCCCGTACACGGCGCCCAACGCCGCGGCGGGCGAGATCGGGATCGCGTTCGCGCTGCACGGGCCCGTCGTCGTCCGCATCGGTGGCGGATGCTCCGACGTGCGTGCGTTCTGCGTGGCCGACGTCGAGCCGTCCGTGCGCAGATGGGTGATCGTCGTCGCCGACGTGCTCTCGCCAGCCGCGATCGCGTGGCTCGCCTCGAACGCGATCGTCCGCGATGGAGACGTCGCGTCCGAGGGCGCCGTCGCGTTCCTGATCGACTCGACCGACTCGACCGACGCGAGCGCGCGTGGCCCGCGCATCGTTCGAGCTGACGGAGGGATCGATGCGCCCGACGTCGCGCGCGCGACCCTGCGCGACCCCGAAGGACGCGTCCGCTACGGGACCGCGGGCGCCATCGCGCTCGCAGCGTCGTTCCTCGGTGCTGCCACGAGCTGTCGCGGGACTTGGGAGAGCCGCGCGCCATCGGGCGCCTGGGCACGCATCGAGCTCGCGTGACGACGCCGAGGCGGCTCGTCGATCGCGTCACAGGCCGAACCACTGCGGGCCGTACCGCCCGTGCCGGTGCGCCCAGTCGAGGTCCGCCATCACGTCGGCGAAGAAGTCGGCGAAGCTCGGATAGCGGAGGTTGCGTTCGCCGTTGGCCTCGACGCGGCGCACCTCGCCCTCCGGGGTCATGGCGACGAGGCTCGGAAAGTCCGAGGCGAACCAACCGACGACCGCCCAGTCGTCGGCCAGCGGATAGCCGAGCTCGACGTACGAAGCGCGCGCGCCCGCGTCGCCGAGGGTGACTCCGGGCCCTGGGACGTTGCGCGCCGTGATCCACGACGGGCTCACCGCGGCGCGCTCGGCGTCCTTCGCGGGGAACAACCCGAACGCGCCTCGATAGAAGACGGATCCCGCGACGACACCGAGCTCTCGACAAAGCGCGCCCGCCACTCGTGAGGGCCGCGTCGATCCGGGTGCGATCTCGTGCAGGCCCGTCGTCTCGCGCCGCGCCGCGGCGAGCGCGTCGTCGAACGAGGCGTACCCTGCCTGGCGCGACGCGGCAGGCACACGCGAACCGAATCGCTCCGTGCGTGGAAGGAGCGCCTGACCGGTGTCCTCGACGAGCCGACAGTCCGTCCACCCGAGCCATGGCTCCCGCCCGCACGTCTGCCGGAAGCTCGTGAGGAACCTGGACGGGACGACGAGCGGCTGAAACGGCTTGGAGCCGGTCGCGAACCATGGAGCGCCGAACGCGACGTGCTTCGGCACGGGCGGAGCTCGCAGCTCGAGCGGCTCGGTGGGACGTCCGTGGTACCCGTACGGCAGGCCTCGCGGGCTCGTCGGCGGCACGAGCGCGACGCGGTCGGACACGGCGGTCGCGTGGTGAGTGGGCCGACACCACCACGGAGGTCGAACGCGCAGCGGCAGCGGCGTCGCGTGCACCACCTCCGCGAGCTCGAGGCCTTCGAGACCCGCCGAACGGAAGGCGCGAACGAAGTCGTCCGACACGATCAGGTTCGGGCCCGAACCGAAGAGATCAGCGTGGCCGAACAGCTTCAGATCGTAGGTTTCGTCGAGATGGACGAAGCCGTCCCGAGCCTGCGTGCGAACGGACTCGACGATCCTCGGGAACCCGAGCGCGAACGGGATCAGACGGATCCAATCACCGTCGGGCGTGCGGCCTTCGCCCGGGAACGGTCCCGGCCCGACCTGGTACTCGATCGTGCGCGCCGGGCGATTCCTCAAACGAAGCTCGCCATGTAGCCGGCGTCCTCGACGTCGAGCGCGGCGGCGGTCGCCTCGAGCGGCTCGAAGGTGTCGAGCATCACGGCGAGCTCGTTCGTCTCGCGCGTGCCGAGGCTCGCTTCGTAGGCGCCCGGGTGCGGGCCGTGCGGGATGCCGGCCGGATGGTGCGAGATGCTGCCGGGCCCGACGCCACGGCGCGACGTGAAGTTGCCGTCGCAATAGAAGAGGATCTCGTCGCAGTCGACCGAGCTGTGCGGGTACGGGCACGGGATCGCTTCGGGATGGAAGTCGACGACGCGCGGCACGAACGAGCACACGAGCCCGCCGCGGATCGCGAAGGTGCCGTGCCAGGTGGGCGGAAGGTGGACGAGCCCGGCCCGCGGCTGGAAGCACAGGATCGGAAACGCCCACGGGTACACGCTCCCGTCCCAACCGACGACGTCGAGAGGCGACGTCTGGCATCGGAAGCCGTGGAAGCGACCCCCGCGCTTGACCACGAGGTCGCGCAGTCCTTCGTCCCTGGGCCCATCGAACGTCGGGCGACGGAAGTCGCGATGGCAGAACGGCGCGTCCATGCGGAGCTGACCGACGGCGTTGCGCCATTGCTTCGGCAGCGAGAGCCAGCCGAGGCACTCCATCGAGAGCCAACGTTGCTCGAGCCCTGCGTTCGGAAGCCAACGGTGCACGACGCCGCGCGGGACCATGACGTAGTCGCCGGACTCGAACGCGACGTCGCCCATCGTCGAGCGCAACGTGCCGCCGCCGCGGAACACGTAGACGAGCTCGTCGGCATCGGCGTTCGCGAAGTAGACCGGGTCGTCGATGGACGGCTGCGCGATGGAGACGACGACGTCACGATTGAAGAGGAGCGGCGTGCGCGCGTCGATGGGGGCCGCGGCGCGCGGCGCGACGTCGAGCGCGCGGTAGTGGCGTTTGGCGAGCGAGAGCGGCGACGACGCGACGGGGACGTCCCAACCGTGCGCCGTCGTCGCGAGCGCGTGGGTGTGCGGCCGATGCCGGTGATAGAGGATCGTGTACGGCCCGTCGAAGCCTTCGCGCGTGAGGCACTCCTCGTGGAAGAGCGCTCCGGATGCGTCGCGGTGGGCGACGTGATGCTTGCGCGGCACGGAGCCGGCGACGACGCGATCGAGCATCGCGTCAGCCCTTCTCCTGCTGTCGCTCGATGCTCTCGAAGAGCGCGCGGAAGTTCCCCGCGCCGAAGCCGGGATCGCCCTTGCGCTGGATGATCTCGAAGAAGAACGGGCCGGCGGCCGGATCGCCGTAGAGGTCGGCCGACTCCTCGAGGAAGATCTGCAGCAGGTACGACTTGTCGCGCGCCCCGTCGACGAGGATGCCGAGCTCGCGCAACGTCGCGATGGGCTCGTCGATGGCGCCGACCCCGAGGCGCGCGAGCCGCTCGGGCAGCATGTCGTAGTACGCGGCGGGCGTCGGCATGAACGAGACGCCTCGCGCTCGCAGCGCACGCACGGCCGCCACGATGTCGCCCACCGAGAGCGCAGCGTGCTGCACGCCGTCGCCACGGTGATCCTCGACGAACACGTTGATCTGCGACTGCTTGAAGTACGGGCGGTAGGGCTCGTTGTTCGCGAACTTCACCCCGGAGCGCGGCTCCCACATCACGGCGGAGCGGAGCCCCGATCCCTTGCCCTCCTGCTCGGCCACGTCGCTCGTGTGGAACTCGATCTCCCAGTAGCGCTCGAAGCCCATCACGTGCTCGAGCCACAGGAGCGTGGGTTTCATCGTCTGGAAGTTCGACGTCACGTGGTCGAACGCCCGGAAGCCGAGCGCGTTGCCGGCGCTCGAGCCCGCACTGCCGCCTGCGCCGGGGTCGGGGACGGCGATCGGCACGATCCCGGGCGCGAACGCACGATAGCCGCGGCGCTCGAGGAAGCGGAACGTCGTGTCGCCGAACGGCGTCGTGATCGAGAAGGTCGCGAACGTCCCGCCGTCGTCCTCGTGGCGCTGGATCTCGTCGATGGGCGTGCCGCCGCGTTCCTCGAGCAATCGGAAGCAACGCTCGATGTCCTCGACCTCGAAGACGATCGCGCCGACGCCGTCCGGATGCTTGCGGAGGTAGCGCCATGCGCGCCCACCTTCGCCGATCGGCGCGGAGCAGAGGATGGCGCAGTCGCCAGCGCGAAAGAGCGCGGAGCGTTGCCGGCCCGACGACTCCATCTCGTCGGTGCTGCGGGCGACCTCCGCGAAGTCGAGCATCTCGGTGTAGAAGCGTCGGCTGCGCGCGAGGTCGTGCACGTAGTAGTGGAGCGAGTCGATCCGCGTGATGCCGAGCGGGGCGAGCGTGGACATGTCGGTCATCTCTCTTCGGGCGGGGGCGCGTCGGGCTGACGATCCGCGTGGGCGGCCTCGAACGCCGGAAGCGTCGCGCACGCGGCCTCGACGCGAAGGAGCGTCGGGAACGGGGCCACGTCGACGTCGTTTCGCCGCGCGTTGTAGAGCTGCGGGACCAGGCAGAGGTCGGCAACCGTGGGCGCGTCGCCCACCAGGTAGCGACCCGCCGTGGCTGCGGCCTCGGCTTCGAGCGCGACCAAGCCCCGCGCGATGAAGTGACGGGCCCACACGTGGGGATCGGCGCCGAGCGACTTGACGTGCTTCATGACGCCGAGGTTCTGGAGCGGCTGGATCCCCGCGTTGATCATCTCCGCGAGCTGTCGGGCGCGGGCACGCGCGAACGGCTCGCGCGGCAAGAGCGCCGGCTCGGGATGCAGATCCTCGAGCAGCTCGATGATCGCGAGCGACTGCGCGACGCGACGCGCGCCGTCGGTCGTCTCGACCTCGAGCAGCGGCACCTGCGCGAGCGGGTTCTTCGCCGTGTACTCGGCCCGATGCTGCTCGCCGCCCGCTTGCAGCAGGTGAACCGCGACGTGCTCGTACGCGAGCCCTTTGTACGCGAGCGCGATGCGAACGCGCCACGAGCAGGAGCTCCGCCAGTACCCGTAGAGCCGCAGCTTCATCGGCCGACCACCTTCTGCGCGATCTTGCCGAAGAGGCTCCACCCGTCCGCGTCGAGCATCTCGATCTCGACGACGTCACCCGGCTCCATGAACGGCGTCTTCGGCGCGCCGTGCTCGAGCGTCTCTCGCATGCGCCGCTCCGCGAGGCACGACACACCACGCGCGGGATCGGCGTTGGAGACTGTGCCGCTGCCGAGGATCGTTCCCGCGCCGAAGCTCCGGGTCTTCGCGATGTGCGCGACGAGGTCGAAGAAGGAGAAGTGCATCGCGTCGCCCGCGTGAGGGTCGCCCACGAGCACACCCCGATACGTGGTGCGAAGCGGCAGGTGGACTCGACCTGCGCGCCATGCGGGCCCGAGCTCGTCCGGCGTGATCGCGAACGGAGAGAACGCCGTGGCCGGCTTGGACTGGAAGAACCCGAAGCCCTTCGCGAGCTCGTCGGGCACGAGGTTCCGCAGCGTGACGTCGTTCGCGAGACAGACCAGTCGCACGCAACGCTCCGCCTGTTCGCGCGTCGTGCCCTCTGCGACGTCGCCGAGCACGACGCAGACCTCGCTCTCGAAGTCGAGCCCCCATGCCACGTCACCCAGCACGATGTCGTCGGTCGGGCCGAGAAAGACGCTGGATCCGCCTTGATAGACGAGCGGATCGGTCTCGAGCGTCTTGGGCGGCTCGGCGCCGCGCGCCTTTCTCACGAGCACGATGTGGTTGATGAACGCCGAGCCATCGACCCACTCGTAGGCGCGCGGAAGCGGTGCGTGCAGATCGCCGGCGCGAAGCGATCGCGTCGCGACGCGACCGTGCTCGGCCGCGTCCGCGAGCTCGCGCAGCGCCGGCTCGACGTGCTCCCAATCGTCGAGCGCCGCCTGCAGCGTCGCCGCGATGCGCGACGCCGACACGAGACGCGCGCCGTCGCGGCACGCGATCCCGAGCTCCCCATCGCGAGTCCCGTCGCGCAGCGTCAAGAGCCTCATGGGCGGCGCAGTATAGGCAGCTGCCCGGCCATCGTCCCGCGTGCCCGACCGACGCCGGGGCGACGCGGTTTCGATGATGCAGACAAATCGCCAAGCTGCTAGCGTCGCCGGTCCACATGTCGTGCGCGATCCTCGCGATCGGAACCGAGCTCGTCCGCGGCGAGATCTTCGATACCAACTCGCGTTGGATCTCGAGCCAGCTCACCGCGCTCGGCTTCGAGGTGACCGAGCTCGCCAGCGTCGACGACGACGAAGACCGCATCGCTTCGACGCTCCGGCGGCTCGGGGACGTGCACGAGGTCGTCGTCACGACCGGCGGGCTCGGCCCGACCAGCGACGATCTGACGACGCAAGCCGTGGCCACCGCCGCGCGCGTCGCGCTCTATCGCGACGAGCCCAGCGTCGAAGCCATCCGACGTCGCTTCCAGATGGTCGGCCGCACGATGTCGGAGACCAACCTGAAGCAGGCCGACTTCCCCGTGGGCGCGGAGGTGTTGCCCAACGATCGGGGCACCGCGCCTGGCTTCACCCTCGGCATCGGACGTGCGCGTCTCTTCGTGCTGCCGGGCGTGCCGCACGAGATGGAGGCGATGTTCCGGCAGCAGGTCGCTCCGCGCGTCACGCCGCTCGCGCCGCGCAACACGTGTCAGCTGCGTCTTCAGACGTTCGGCCTGCCCGAGAGCCAGGTGCAGGAGCGCCTGGCCGATCTCGAGGAGAAGCTGCCGGACGTGACCATCGGCTATCGCCTCCGTTTCCCCGAGATCGAGGTCAAGCTCCTCGCGCGCGCGGACGACTACGCCGCCGCAGAGCAGCTCGCGCAACGGGCGCTCGAGGAGGCGCGACGACGCCTCGGCGAATCGGCGTTCGGTCACGACGACGACACGCTCTCGGCCGCCGTCGGGCGCGCGCTCCGCGAGCGAGGCCTGACCATCGCGCTCGGCGAGAGCTGCACCGGAGGTCTCGTCGGCGCGCTGCTCACGTCGGTGCCCGGCTCGAGCGACTACCTGTTGCTCGACGCCGTGACGTACTCGAACGGCTCCAAGGAGAAGGTGCTCGGCGTGCGCAACGAGCTGCTGCGCGCGCACGGCGCGGTGAGCGAAGAGGTCGCGAGCGCGATGGCCGAGGGCGTGCGTCGTCTGAGCGGCGCCGACTACGCGGTCAGCATCACGGGCATCGCCGGCCCCGGGGGCGCGACCGACGGCAAGCCGGTCGGTACCGTCTGGTGGGCGATCGCGACCGAGCACGGGACGGTGACGATGCACCGTCGCCTCGTCGGCGATCGCGAACGCATCCAGCGGCTCGCCGCCCACATCGCGCTCGACATGGTCCGTCGCTCGGTGCTCGGCCTCGCGCCGCCGTCCGACGGCGTGGTGCCAGCTGACGGCGCACGATGACGAACGGCTGACGCGAACGATCCCGATGGACACCGTGCGTGCCTTCCTCGCGTTCAACCTCGACCTCGCCGCCACGCGACGCGTGGTCGAGGTGCAACGCCAGCTGCGCGCGGCGTTGACGGCCGAGGCCGGCTGGAAGGTCTCGTGGGTACCGCCTCCCAACCTGCACGTGACGTTGAAGTTCTTCGGTGAGATCGACGACACGCTCGCGGCACCGATCCGCGACGCGCTCGAGCCGATCATCGCCAAGCGACGCGCTCTGCGCGCGCGTGCGCGTGGCATCGGATCGTTCCCGAAGGATCGCGAGCCGCGCGTGCTCTGGCTCGGGCTCGACGATCGCGACGCCGAGGTGCGCGGCGCACCGCTCGCGGATCTCGCGCGACAGATCGACGATCGTCTCGCCGAGATCGGCTTCGCGAAGGAGACGCGTCCGTTCCACGCGCATCTGACGCTCGGACGCGTGAAGGTCGCGCCCGCGGGATGGCGCGAAGCGCTCGCCCCGTTCGCGGAGACCGATGCGGGTCAGGCCCACGTCACCGAGGTCGTGCTCTTCCGGAGCGACCTCTCGCGCGCAGGCGCCGAGTACCACGCGCTCTGCCGCATGCCCTTCGTCCTGCGCCGCGACGGCTGACCCGGAATTCGCGCTTGGCAATCGGCGGAACTTGGGCTAGACAGCCGTTCAGTATCGTCCGGAGGCGCCATGACGACCGACCCCAATCGCGAGAAGAACATCGAGCTCACCATCGCTGGCATCGACCGCCAGTTCGGCAAAGGCACCATCATGCGGCTCGGCGAGGCCGCCATCGAGAAAGAGGTCGCCGTCGTCCCGACCGGATCGGTGTCGCTCGACATCGCGCTCGGCGTCGGCGGGCTGCCGCGCGGTCGCATCTGCGAGATCTACGGCCCGGAGTCGAGCGGCAAGACGACACTCACGTTGCACGCGATCGCCGAGGCGCAGAAAGCGGGCGGAGTCGCGGCCTTCATCGACGCAGAGCACGCGCTCGACGTCGCGTACGCGAAGAAGCTCGGCGTCAAGACCGAGGAGCTGCTCGTGTCGCAGCCGGATCACGGCGAGCAGGCGCTCGAGATCGCGGACATGCTGGTGCGCTCCAACGCAGTCGACCTCATCGTCATCGACTCGGTCGCCGCGCTCGTTCCGAAGGCGGAGCTCGAGGGCGACATGGGCGACTCGCACGTCGGCCTCCAAGCGCGCTTGATGAGCCAGGCGCTCCGCAAGCTCACGAGCACCGTCGCGAAGAGCAACTGCCTTCTCGTCTTCATCAACCAGATCCGCATGAAGATCGGCGTCATGTTCGGCAGCCCCGAGACGACCACCGGCGGCAACGCGCTGAAGTTCTATGCATCGGTGCGTCTCGACATCCGGCGCGTCGGCGCGATCAAGGTCGGCGAGCAGGTCGTCGGCAACCGCACCCGGGTCAAGGTGGTGAAGAACAAGATGGCGCCGCCGTTCCGCGAGTGCGAGTTCGACATCCTCTACGGGAAGGGCATCTCGCGCTCGGGCGACGTGCTCGACCTCGCCGCCGAGGGGCAGCTCGTCGACAAGAGCGGCGCCTGGTACACGTACCAGGGCGAGCGCATCGGACAGGGTCGCGACAACGCGCGCACGTACCTCGAGGAGCACCCCGACGTGCTCCGGCGCCTCGAAGAGGCCGTGCTCGACAAGGCGGGCGTCAAGAAGCGCGGAGCGGCGAGCGGCGCGGCGGCGACCGAGGCAGGCGCGCACGACGCCGAAGGCGGATCGAACGGCAAGAGCAAGAAGCCGATCGTCGCGGACAAGCCCGCCGCCGCACCTGCGCCGAGACGCTAGCCGCGACCACGACTGCGCCCTCGCCGCGATCGTGCGAACGTACGCGCCGATGACGGCGGGCGCGCACGCACGATCGCGACGAGCGCTGGGGGTGGCGTTCGCGATCGTCTCCGCGTGCGGCGGCTCGGCCGAGCGCACCTCGCGACCGCGCACGCCCGCGCACCCGGAGATTGGGCCCCTCGCGGACCTGGTGCCTCGGGGAGCCGAGCTCGTCGTGATCGCACGGCCCGACGATGCGCTGTCGCGACCCGCCATCGCGACCATCGTCTCGCTGGTCCTGCCCGAGCCGCGACAGCGATCCCTGCGTGACCGCTACGGCGTGGACGTGCGCGCCCTGACGGAGCTCGCGTGGTGCACGCACGGCGACGCGACGCTCATCCTGGCGCGTGGGCCGATCGACGCGCACCGAGTGATCCGTCGCGCCGAGCGACGCATGAGCGCGTTGGAGGGCTCGCGGAGCGCGCCATTTCCGCGGCGAACGGGCTTGCTCGACGGGCAACGACACGACTTCGTGGCGCTCGATCGCAACACGCTCGCATTGCTGCGTGGCGAGCCCGGGATGATGGACGCGGTGTTGCGCGCCGTCCGAGCGCGCGAACGGAGCGGAGCGCTCTCCCCGCGCCCCCTGCGGGAGCTCGCGGCGCGACACGGCGGCGCGCCCGTGGTCGTCTACGCGCCGAGGCCCATTCGCCTGCCGACCGACACGGGCATCGGGTTGCTGCTCTCGCGCGAGCGTGCGTTGGCAGTGGCGCTCGACGGAGACGGCTCGGAGATCGTCGCGCGCATCGAGCTCGTCGGCGAGTTCCCGCCGACGGCCGCCGAGAACTTCGCAGCGCTCGTTCGGTCGCTCGGCGAGAGCGACCTCGGGCGTGCGCTCGGGCTTCAGGACTCGGCCTCCCGCGCGGAGATCGAGGTCGACCAGCCGGAAGGTGCGGACGTCGCCGTGGGTGTACGAATCGGCCTGCGAGCCGACGCCGAAGAGATCGGTCGTGGGGTGCGCGAGGTCTTCGTCGCCGAGCTCGCCGACCTCTTCGGCGAGCGATCCCCGAGCGCGCCGTAGCGATATAGTCGCGCCGCCATGGCGCGCTCCTTCGCTGCTCTCGCGTTCCTCGTTTCGCACCTCGGGCTCTCCGTGGCGCACGCGCAGACGTCCCCGCTGCCGAGGCCGCCGACCGTCGACCGGTTGCAGAACGGTCTGACGATCGTGACCGTGCCCTTCGATAGCCCAGGAATCATGGCGTATTTCACGCTCGTCCGTGTCGGCTCGCGCGACGAGGTCGAAGACGGTCACTCGGGCTTCGCCCACCTCTTCGAGCACATGATGTTCCGCGGCACCGAGCGCATGAGCGGCGACGAGTACGAGGCCCGCGTCGCCTCCTACGGCGCCGACAACAACGCGTTCACGACCGACGACTACACGATGTACACGGTCGTCGCGCCGTCCGCCGTGCTCGACGGCATCGTCGAGCTCGAAGCCGATCGCTTCCAGCATCTCCAGTTCGACGAAGCCACCTACCGCACGGAGACGCGCGCGGTGCTCGGCGAGTACAACAAGAGCGCGTCGCACCCGTTCCTGCGGATGCACGAGACGCTGGTCGGGACCGCGTTCACGACGCACACGTACAGCCACACGACGCTCGGGTACCTGCGCGACATCCAGCGCATGCCGGACGAGCACGCGTACTCGCAGAGCTTCTTCCGCCGCTACTACACACCGGACAACTGCACGCTGTTCGTCGTGGGTGACGTCGATCGCGCGCGACTGTTGCGTCTCGTGCGCCGTCACTACGGACCATGGACCGGTCGGCGCGACACCCCGACCGTCCCCGTCGAGCCCGAGCCCACGGGGACGGGCCAGCGACGCGACCTCGTCTGGTCGGGCACCACACCACGCCGGATGATGCTCGGGTACCGCATCCCCGGCTTCAGCGTGGCGAGCGCCGACAGCGCGGCGATCGAGGTCATCCACGCGCTCGTCTTCGGGCAGAGCGCAGACCTCTACCAACGCCTGGTGGTGCGCGAGCAGAAGGTCATCGAGATGAGCTCGTGGACCAACGACTTCCATCGCGATCCCTACCTCGCGGTGTCCGAGCTGACGCTGCGCGACTCGACGACCTTCGACGAGGTGATCGCTGCGATATCGGCGGAGATGACGCGCATCGGCCGCGGCGAGATCCCCGCGGCGCGCATCGACCAGGTGCGCTCGCACCTGCGTTACCAGCTGTCCATGTCGCTCGAGACGCCCGGCGACGTGGCGCAGCTGCTCGGTCAGCTCGTCGCGGCGACGGGCGACATCGGCTCGCTCGACGCGTACGTGCGGCGGCTCGAGACGCTCACACCCGAGGACGTTGCGCGCGTCGCGCGGACCTATCTGACGGATGCGAGGCGCACGGTCGTCACGATGACACCCGGGCCCGCCGACGCGACACCGGAGCCCGCTCCCGCGACCGATGCCGGCCTCGACGCAGGCGCCCCGGACGCGACGATCGCCGACGCGGGGACGCGCACGCGACGCGCGCGACGCGGCGGAGGCGCG
This sequence comes from Deltaproteobacteria bacterium, assembly GCA_020854145.1. Taxonomy (GTDB): domain Bacteria; phylum Myxococcota_A; class Polyangia; order Polyangiales; family JADZFZ01; genus JADZFZ01. The sequence continues at coordinate 12,581 of JADZFZ010000919.1, forward strand.
CGATGAAGCACGGCCACATCGCGCTCGCGTTCACCCTCGCGCTCGTCTCCGGTGCGGCGTGCGGCAGCGGCCCCGACGCGCGCCCCACCACGCGCGACGCGATCCACCTCGTCGAGATGCGCAGCGAGTCGCCCATCGTGACGATCCGCGTCGCGTTCCGCGCCGGCAGCGCCGACGATCCGCCCGGAAAAGAAGGCCTCACGTCGCTCGTCTTCGACATGCACGCCGACGCGGGCACGCGTCGCTTCACGTACACCGAGCTCGTGCAGCGCCTCTTCCCGATGGCGGGCGGCATCGAGACCTACAGCGATCGCGACGAGAGCGTCATCGTCGCGCGGGTCCATCGCGACAAGCTCGACGAGTTCTACCCGCTGTTCCGCGAGGTGCTGCTCGAGCCGCGGATGGACGAGGCCGACTTCACGCGTCTGCGACAGCGTGCGCAGACCGCTCTCACGCTCGAGCTGCGCGGCAACGACGACGAGGAGCTCGGCAAGGAAGCGCTCGCGTCGCTGGTCTACGAAGGCCATCCCTACGGTCGCCCCGTGATCGGCACCGAGCGCGGTCTGACCGCGATCACGCTCGACGACGTGCGCACGCACCGTTCGATCGCGCTCTGTCGCGAGCGCGTGCTCGCAGGCATCGCGGGCAGCTACCCCGACGCGATGGCGGAGCGGCTCCGCCGCGACCTGCGTGCGCTGCCCTCGGGTTGCCCCGAGCCGCGGGCGCTGCCGGACCTCACGTGCTCCGACGACTGCGCCGACGGCCGGTGCGCGGACGCGGCGGCGGCGCGCCGATGCAGCGGTCCGACCGTCCTCATCGTCGACAAGCCGGAGGCCGAGAGCACCGCCATCAGCATGGGCTTCCCCATCGAGGTCAATCGCGATCACGCCGACTACGCGCCGCTCTTCCTGGCAACGTCGTACCTCGGACAGCACCGACAGTTCGCGGGCGTCCTGTTCCGCAGCATGCGCGCGCTCCGAGGCCTCAACTACGGCGACTACGCGTACAGCGAGGCCTTCGTGCAGGACGGTTGGTCGCGCTTTCCGCTGCCGAACACGTCGCGACGACAGCAGATGTTCTCGATCTGGATCCGACCCGTGCCCACCGAGAACGCGCACTTCTCCGTGCGCATCGCGATGCGCGAGCTCGAGCGCCTCGCGACCGACGGCATGACGGCCGCGCAGCTCGAGACGCAGCGGACGTTCCTCACGCGGTATCTGCCGCTCTACGGACAGACCGAGTCGCGCCGCCTCGGCTACGCGCTCGACGACGCGTTCTACTCGACGAGCGACTCCTACTTCACGCGGTTGCCCGCGAGCTGGCGCGAGCTCGACGCGGATCGGCTCAACCGCGTCGTCCGAGCCCATCTCGCGGGCCGCCGCCACATCGCGATCGCGATCGTGACCCGCAACGCCGCCGAGCTCGCCGACGCCATCGCGAGCGAGCGCGAGTCGCCGATCACGTACGCCGAGCCCAAGCCCGACGAGGTCGTCGCCGAGGATCGCGTCATCCAGAGCTATCGGCTCGGCATCCCACGCGAGCGCATCCGCGTCGTGCCCGTCGCCGAGATGTTCCGCTGATGGACTACGAATGGATGAAGCTCCTCGCATCGTCCGGCGCGCTGCGGGCGGCCGAGGAGACGGGGCTCCTGCAACGCGTGCTCCGCGCGCCCGCGACCGCGGAGGAGCTCGCCGCGGACCTCTCGCTCGATCGACGTGCCCTCGAACGCGTCCTCGCGGTGCTGGTGTCCTATCACGTGCTCGTGCGCGATGGCGCCACGTATGCGGCCTCGTCCGAGCTCCGGTTCACGCACGAGAGCATGCCCGGCGCGGTCGACATGACGCTCATGTTGTTCCGCCACACTCCGGAGATGCTCCGCACCGGCGAGCCGATCCGCCGCATGGATGGCTCGGTCGCCGAGCGCGAGGAGAGCTACCGCGCCGCAGGCAAACGCCTGGGTCGGATGTTCGAGGGCCACGCGCGAGCCCTCGCCGGGGCTTGGAGCCGGGAGGTGGAAACGATCCTCGACATCGGATGCGGCTCGGGGGTCTGGAGCCTGGCCTTTGCCGAACGCAACCCGACGACCCTGGTGACGGGGCTCGATCTGCCGGCGGTGCTGCCCGCGTTCGAGGAGCGTGCACGCGACCTCGGTCTCACCGATCGCACCACGACGCTCGCCGGCGACATGCACGAGATCGACTACGCGCGCCACGCGTTCGACATGGTCATCATCGCCAACGTCATCCACCTCGAGCCCCCCGAACGTGTCGAGTCCCTCCTTTCGAAGGCGAGCCGCGCCGTTCGCCCCGGGGGCGAGCTCGTGATCGTCGACACGTTCGTCGACGCCTCCAACGAGCACGATCCCAACCTCACGACCTACGAGCTCGGGCTGGCGCTGAGGACGACCAAGGGTCGCGTCTACCGCGCGGACGACGTCGAAGGCTGGCTGAGACGTGCGGGACTGGTGACCGACTTCGTGCCGTTGCCGGGATTCGCGGGATCCGGCGCGCTTCGAGGACGCCACCCGGTCGCGTCGGCGGACGAGCTGCGCGGCTACCGCGAGAAGCTCCAGACGCTCGAGAAACGGTTCCGGTACCTGTTCGACGAAGCGCCGGATCCGATCGCCATCGTGAGCCACCACAACGCGCGCGTGCTCCACGTGAACCCGGCGTTTCAGCGACTGCTCGGGCCATTGCCCACGCAGCGATGGGCTCACTGGTCCGACTACGTGCACACCGACGACCGCGACCGCGTCCACCGCGTGCTCGAGGCCCACGTGGCGGGCGTCCCTGCGCCGCCGCGGTATCCGGTGCGCCTCGTGGCACTCGACGCGACCGACGGGGCCGAGCCGATCTCGGCGGAGCTGACGCTCCATCCCCCCGACGAGCGCGTCACCGCCGTGCTCATCCGCGACGTCACCGAGTCCATGCGCGCTGCGCGCGAGCTGCGTGACGCGCAAGCGAAGCTCCTCCAGCAGGCGAAGGTCGCGTCGCTCGGCACCCTCGTGGCCGGCGTCGCACACGAGCTGAACAGCCCGCTCGGCTCGATCCTCTCGAACGTCGACTTGTCCGCGCGCGCGCTCGCGATCCTCCGCGCGGAGATGGCGAGCCCGACCGACCGCGCCAAGACCGCGCTCGATGCGCTGATGAACGCCACCGCGGTGACGCGAAGCGCAGGCGAACGGACGAACACGATCGTGCGCTCGCTCCGATCGTTCGCGCGCCTCGACGAAGCCGAGGTGAAGAAGGTCGACCTCCACGAGGGCATCGACAGCGCGCTGACGCTGCTCGCGCACGTGCTCGGCGACCGCGTCGCGGTCGAGCGGCGATACGGCGAGCTGCCCGCGCTCGTATGTCGCCCGAGCCAGATCAACGAGGTCTTCATGAGCCTGCTGACGAACGCCATCGAGGCCATCGACGGCTCGGGAACGCTCACGATCACGACCGGCGTGGACGGGGATCGCGCGATGGTGCGCATCGCCGACACCGGGCGTGGGATCCCCGCGGCTCATCTCGAACGGATCTTCGATCCGGGCTTCACGACCAAGGGCGTGGGCGTCGGTACGGGTCTGGGCCTGGCAATCGCGTACCGTGTGGTCGGCGAGCACGACGGCTCGATCGACGTCGAGAGCACGCCGGGATGCGGGAGCGCGTTCACCGTGCGTCTGCCGCTCGAGCGGTGATCCGGGTCGCACCCGCGTCGCGACGCAGTAGAGTGCGCGTCGCGTCATGAGCGCGCACGAGCCCGCCGTCGGCCAGACGTTCGGTCGTTATCGCATCGACGGCTTGCTCGGTCGTGGCGGGATGGGCGAGGTCTTTCGCGCGTTCGACACGGTCGTGCAGCGACCCGTCGCGCTCAAGGTCCTGCGACTCCCGGTCGCCGCGGCGGGCGACTCGGCGCCCTCGCCCGCCGACAGCACCGGCCGCGCGCTCGAGAGACTGCTCCGGGAGGCACGCGCCGCGGCAGCGCTCTCGCACCCCAACGTGGTCGCCGTCTACGACATCGGCTCGCACGACGGCGTGCACTTCTTGGCGCTCGAGCTCGTCGAGGGCAAGACGCTCCGCACCCTGGCGGCGGATCCGGCCATCTCGCTCGAGATGCGCCTCTCGTGGCTGCTCGACCTCGCGCGCACGCTGGCCGCGGCGCACGCCGCCGGGCTGGTCCACCGCGACATCAAGCCCGAGAACGTGATGGTGCGCCCGGACGGGACGCTCAAGGTCCTCGATTTCGGCCTCGCCCGCGCAGAGCCCGGCCCGAGCACCGGAGCACGCACGGACGCGCCGGCTCTGCCGACGTTGACGACCGAGGGCATGGTCGTCGGCACGCCGCTCTACATGTCGCCCGAGCAGCTCTTCGCGCACCGCGCCGACGGTCGTGCGGACCAGTGGGCGTGGGCCGTCGTCGCGTGGGAGCTGCTGTCGGGCGCCGTGCCCTGGTCGCCGAGCGAGACCGCGGTCGGCATCGTCGCGCGCATCCTGACGGAAGAGCCGGGCTCGCTGAGGGCCAAGGTTCCGGCGTTGCCCGACGCATGGGATCGCGCCATCTCTCGCGCGCTCTCGAAGGATCGCGAGAAGCGCTTCCCGTCCATGGACGTGCTGCTCGACGCCCTCGGCGCATCGACGAGCTCGCACCCCGGTTCGACCGCGGTCGCGACCCCGGCACCCGCGCTCGAGGCCACTTCTGCCCGCGCAACGACCGGCGCGCCGCGCGCAGCCTCGGTCCCACCCATCGCGCACCGGTCGCGTCGGAGCGTCGTGGCGCTCGTCGTCGTCGGGATCGTGATCCTCGGGGGTGCCGCGGCGGCTCTCGTCGTCGGCTTCGATCGCCTCGGCAGCGATCGACGCACCATCACGACGAGCGACGGTTCGCAGACGCGATCGGGACCCCCGAGCCGCGACGCGCGCTCTCCCGCGAAGCTGCCCCCGGCCCCGACGGAGACGGCGACGACGACGACGCCTGCTGCGGCTGCGCCCCCGACCTCCGTCGTCGAGCTCGCGGCCGGCGCGACGTCGACGTGCGCCCGGCTCGCGAGCGGCGCCGTGCTTTGTTGGGGCCGCAACGAAAGCGGAGCGCTCGGTGACGGGACGCTCGAGCCACGCCGCGGTCCCGTCCGCGTCGTGGACCTCGAGGCCACCGGCATCCGCGTCGGGCACGACCACGCTTGTGCGCTCCGCCGCGGTGGCCGCGTCGCGTGCTGGGGAGGCAACGACCACGGCGCGCTCGGCCCGATGGCGGCGCACGATCGACCTACTCCGCGCCCCGTCGAGGTCCCGCTCGACGAGCCTGCCATCGATCTCGCGCTGGGCCGCTACCACACGTGCGCGCTCGGTCCGAGCGGCACCGTGCGCTGCTGGGGCGCCAACCAGCACCTCGAGCTCGGCGACCGCTCGCGCGGCGAGGCAGACAGCCGCCCTGCACCCGTCCCCGGGACGTCCGGCGCGATCGCCATCGACGCGACCCAGCACCACACCTGCGCGCTCCGGCGGCAGGGCGACACCCGCGTGGTGACGTGCTGGGGCGCGAACGACGAAGCGCAGATCGGAGACGGAAGCCAGTCCGCCGACGGGCGTGCGGCCTTCGACGCGCTCCGCGCGGCCGACCTGGTGCAGGTCGCCGTCGGCACCGTGGACACGTGCGTGCGACACGGCGACGGTGCGGTCGATTGTTGGGGGGCCGGCTGCTCGGGTGAGACGGGAGATCCCGCGCTCGTCCATCCTCGAACGAACCCGTTCCGCGTGCCTGGCCTCGCACCCGTCGCCGCTCTCGACGCGGGTGCGCGATTCGCGTGCGCGCTCGTCGCAGGAGCAGGCGTCCGCTGCTGGGGCGTCAACGCGGAGGACGCTTCGCAGCTCGGCGCAGGAAGCGATACGCAGTTCTCCGCCGCGCCGCTTCCCGTGCGGGGCATCGAGCACGCGACGTTGCTGAGCGTCGGATGGCAGCACGCCTGCGCGCTCGTCGCGGACGGTGCCGTCCGGTGCTGGGGCGCGAACGGCTACGGCCAGCTCGGCAACGGCGCACAAACCCCCGCCGAGAACGCCCCCGTCGCCGTCACCGGGCTGCCGCGCTGACGGGCTCGGCGCCGCGCGTTCGCCCCCACGCGAGCAGCGCGGCTGCGCCGACGAGGCCCAGCACGGGGACCGCGACAGGACCCACGTCCTGCCGCACGAGCCCTGCGAGCGCGACGACCACCGTGCCGAAGGTCACGACCGCGTGCACCGCGAGATAGCGGAACAGAAGCGCCGCGTGACGCCGTCGGGCGCCGAGCGCCCTGGGACCGAGCACGACCAGCGCGATGTCGGTCGGCCACAACGATAGGAGGTTCACGTTCCACGCGAGGTCCGCGTGATCGGTGAACGCCCAGAGCACGAGCGACGCGATCCCCGAGATTCCGGCGACGAGGCCGAAGAGCACGAAGCCCGTGTTGCCAAGCCATCGCGCAGCTCGAGGCGCGCGGGCCGACACGGCCATCGCGAGCGCCAGCATCACGGCCAAGGCACCGAACAGGACCCACGTGGGTCGCACCGGAGGCGGCTCGCGACGCGGAGGCGGGGCCTGGCGCTCGACGTAGCGGCGCTCGAGAATCACGAGCGGCCGCGAGCCTCCGTTGCCGCGCGGAACACGAACGCGCTTGGCCGCGTCGTGCAGACGCTCGGGCAGGAAGAGCTCGTCCCAACGAGACATCACGCGGTCGAACCGCTGATTGGCGAAGATGTCGAGGAAGCCCACGAGCCACAGCTCGGTCCCGAGCGTCTGGTATGCCGTCTGGCGGAAGCTGCGATCCGTCATGCCCGGGACCGAGCGTCGGAGCGCCCCGTGCGTGACGGTGTCGAGCAGGTCGCGGACCCGCGTCGAGCAGTTGTCGTCGAAGTGGTGGTAGCGGTACTGCCGGTGCTCGGGCCTGAGGTTGCGCTCGATCCGCGCGACCAAGTCCTCCGCCTCGGCGTCGGTCAGGTCGAGCACCTGCCCGATCACGTAGCGATCGTGCGATGCGTAGATCTCCAGCGTGTCCTGGAAGGCCTGCGTGCTCAGCCAGTACATCGCGTGGCCCTTGACGAACTTCCACGCGAAGTCCGGTCCGAACGCGAAGGTGCCCCAGTTGAAGACGCGGTCCGTCCGGCGCTCGCGGTCGCGCACGCGGATCGCGTTGTGTGCGAACCGAGCGAAGAGCAGATCGCCCGGCCCCATCGTGATGAGCTCGACGTAGTAGCGTCGAGGGCCGACCCTCGGCGACGACGTCGCCGTCGGAGATTGCTCCTGCGCAACGGCGCGGCTGCCGCCGACCAGCCCACCGAGCACGACGACCACGAGCGCGACGCGCGAGGCTCCACGAAGATCGAGCACGGCGCGAATCACCCACGCGCGCCGAAAGGTGTCAAGCCGACGCGCTCGGCAAGCGATGCCGACGAGCGACTCGAAGGCCGCCGCGGACGTGTACGCGACGGTCCCCGGATGGCGCGCGAGTCTGTTACAACCATCGCGCGGAGGACAGTATGGAGCTGGTGCTCGGACCGGATGTCTTCGTCAACGCGTCGGTCGCACCCGGCACACCGCCGGAACAGATCGCGCAACGCGTGTTGGGTAACGCCAAGCACAAGATCACTGCGTCTCGCTGGGTGCTCGAGCGCGTGGAGGCGATGTTGGGCGCCCACCCGGCGTTCAGGAAAGACCACCTCGCGGAGCACATGAAGCTGATCGGCTCGCTCGTGACGCAAGCCGAGCTCGACGGCAAGTTCGAGATCGGACAATGGGCCGAGGCGCTGGCCGCGACGGCCAAGGCCGCCCAGCTCGACCGCGTGATCACCGACCATCCGGACCTTCTCGAGAAGGGCTCGCACGACGGCGTGGACTTCGAGAGCACCGAGTCGTTGTTGCTGGAGTTCGCCGTGCCGCCGCCTCCTCCTCCACCCGAGCCGAAGAAGGACTAGCGGGCGCGGCAACGTGTCGGACGACGAGACGCGAGGGCCCGCCCCGAGCGCGGCCGACGGGCCTCTCAGCCGGGACTTCGAGCGACGAACGTTCTCCGACCGCGAACGCGCGGTGATCCGACCGCTCGCGGAGGCCGTCTTCTACGACGAGTCCGACCGCGATCTCTCCGACCGCTTCGATTGGTTGGTGCCCGAGGTCGACCGTCTGGTCTCGGCGACGTCGTGGCGCGTGCGATTGGCCTATCGGATCACGTTGTCGCTCCTCTCCTTCGCACCCTTCCTGGTGTCTTTGCGATTTTGTCGTCTATCGACGCGCCCGGTGACGGAGCGTGCGGCGCTGCTCGCGCGGCTGGATCACCACCCGATCGGCGTGTTGCGCCTTTTACTGGTTCCCTGGAAGACCGCGCTGGCCTTCGTGTACTACGAGCACCCAGCGGCGCTGGCCGAGACGGGTTACGACGACACGTGCGCGACCGGCGCCCCGCGTCGCCCGGGCATCCTCGGAGTGGTCCCGCTCGCGGAGGTGACGTCTCGCCGATCGCGTGCCCACGGCGGGCCGACATGACGATCGTACGCGGCCGCGATCTGACGGATGGCTTCACGGAGAGCTGCGACGTCGTCGTGGTCGGCTCGGGCGCCGGGGGAGCGGTCTTCGCACGCATCGCCGCCGAAGCGGGACGTGACGTGATCGTCCTGGAGGAAGGCGGCTACTACGCGCCCGAGGAGTACGGTCGCTTTCGTCCGAGCGAGTCGCTCGCGCGGCTCGGGCGCGAAGGTGGCATGTCGGCGGCGATCGGCCTCGGCGACACGCCCCTCATCGTCGTCAACATGGGCCGCGCGGTCGGCGGCTCCTCGCTCTGGACGGGAGCGGTCTGCTTTCGCATCCCCGATCGCGTTCTCGACGAGTGGGTGCGCGAGCACGGCCTCACCGACCTCTCGCCACGCCACATGGAGAGCGCGTTCGAAGAGGTGGAGCGCAACCTCGAGGTGCAGGAAGTCCCCAGCGCCATGATCTCGCGATCGAGCGCGCTGTTCGCGGAGGGTGGGCGCCAGATGGGCGTGGAGTTCGCGCGCCTTCGCCGCAACACCGTCGGCTGCGACGGATGCTCGCGATGCACGTTCGGCTGCCCGCACGGCGCAAAACGCTCGGTCGACCTCAGCTACCTCCCGCAGGCGCGCGAGCACGGAGCCGTCGTGTACTCCGATTGTCTGGTCGAGCGCGTCGTGGTCGAGCGCGAGCGCGCCGTCGGCGTGCGCGGAAGGATCCTGGGCCCGCCGCAGGGTCGGCCGACCCATCGCTTCGAGGTGCGCGCCAAGCTCGTCGTCGTCGCGTGCGGGACCCTGCACACGCCCAAGCTCCTCGCGACGGCAGGCGTCGGGCGCGCGTCGCGTCAGCTCGGGCGCAACGTCACCCTCCATCCCGGCTTCCGCGTCACGGCGCTCTTCGACGAAGAGGTGCTCGGGTGGCGCGGGGCGATGCAGTCGATCACGTCGGACCACTTCCACGAGGAAGGCATCCTCCTGAACAGCGTCTACTCCGCGCCTAGCGTCCTTGCCGCGGGCATGCCGGGCGTCGGTCCGACGCTCGCGCGCTACGCCCGCCAGATGCGGCACGTCGCGGTCTTCGGCGGCATGGTCCACGACTCCGCGGGCGGCACGATCCGCAGCATCCCGTTCTCGCGCGAGCCCGCGCTCTTCTACCGGATGGACCCGCGCGACAAGGCGCGCGGCATTCGCGCCATCGCGCTGCTCGCCGAGATGGCCTTCCTCGCCGGCGCGCGCGAGGTGATGATCCCGATGTTCGGCGCACCTCCGATCCGCACCATGGACGACGTGCGTCGGTTCGCCTCGAGCGCGCCACCCGGACCGCGCCTCGAGTGCTTCTCGCAGCACCCGCTGGGCAGCGCCCGCATGGCCACCGACGCGCTGCGCGGCGTGGTGTCGAGCCGCGGCGAGACCTTCGAGCTCGGCGGTCTCGTGGTGGCCGACGGGTCGGTCGTGCCGTCGAGCCTCGGCGTCAACTCGCAGGTGCCCGTGATGGCCATGGCGACGCGCATCGCTCATCTCGCGATGGAGGATTGGCGCCGGCACGCTGCATGACGCGTGACGTCGGCCACGGGGTCCACGCTCGGAGCGCAACGTGCACGCTTGACCAACGGGCGAGCGATCGCGAGAGTGCGCCCGTGCTTCCCGGTCCTGCTCCGATGCCATTGCCGCCGGTCGCCGGCTTCCGTTGGTCCGGCGTCGAGGCCGGCATCAAGAAGCGCGGGGGTCTCGACCTCGGGCTCGTCGTGGCGGACTCGCCCGCGTCGGTCGCTGCCATCGTCACGACGAACCTGGTCTGTGCCGCGCCGGTCGTCCTCGCGAAGAGACACGCCGCGCGCGGCGTCGCGGCGGCGTTCCTCGTCAACAGCGGATGCGCCAACGCGTGCACGGGCGACCGAGGGCGCGAGACGGCCTGGGCAACGACCGTCGCCTGCGCCGACGCGCTCGGCGTCGATCCCCGTCGCGTGCTGCCTGCGTCGACGGGCGTCATCGGCGCACCGCTGCCCGCCGAACGACTGATTGCGGCCCTGCCTCGGGCCGTCGAGGCGTTGCGACCGGACGGCGCCGCCGATTTCGCCGCCGCGATCATGACGACCGACCGCGGCCCGAAGACCGCCTTCGCCGAGGTGCCTCTCGGCAGGAAGCGGATCACGATCGCGGGCGTCGCGAAGGGCGCCGGCATGATCCACCCGAACATGGCGACCACGCTCGCGTTCGTCGTGACCGACGCGCGCGTCGGCGCTCCCGTGCTCCGCAGAGCGCTGCGGGACGCGGCGGCGGACACGTTCAACGCGGCCAGCGTCGACGGCGACACCAGCACCAACGACATGATCGCGATCATGGCGTCGGGCGCCGCAGGTGGGCCGCCGGTGCAGTCGGAGAAAGACGCCGCGCGCTTCACGTCGAAGCTGCGCGACGTGCTCGATCACCTCGCCCGCATGATCGTGGCCGACGGTGAGGGCAGCCGGCATCTGGTCGAGATCGAGGTCGTCGACGCACGCTCCGAACGCGACGCGCGCCTCGCGGCCGGAGCCATCGCGACCTCTCCCCTGGTCAAGACCGCGTTCCATGGGCAGGACCCCAACTGGGGACGCATCGTGGCCGCCGCCGGCCGGAGCGGCGCGCGATTCGATCCCGAGCGCTGCACGCTCTGGGTGGGTGACGTGGTCTTGCTGCGACGCGGCACGCCCACCGGGCCCGAGCCCGAGCAACGCGCTCACGAGGTCATGACCCGGCCGGACTACCGGGTCCGCCTCTCGCTCGGCGCAGGGACCGCGAGGGCTCGACACCTCGCGTGCGATCTCGGTGCCGACTACGTGCGCTGCAACGCCGACTATCGCAGCTGAGCGGTCGCGCAGCTCCCACTCGCGATGCGCGCGAGCCCGGGTGAGAGGCGCGCGTCCGGCGAGGTCTCCTGCCAGGCTCCGGTGCAGAGAAACTCGCGCGATTCCGGGCCAATCGTTAGGCTGGCCGCACGGTGCGGTTTGCTCTTCTCGCGCTGACTTCTCTCCTCTGGACGGCTTCTGCCGAGGCGCAGCAGGGGCCTCCGAGCTGCAGGTCGGATGATGCGCTGACGGAGCTCGCAGCAGCGGTCGCGGCCTTCGCACGCGACCACGACGGGCGTGCGCCGAGCAGTGCGTCGCTGTCCCGCGCCCTGCGTGCGTCGGGCTCTGGCTTCCCGACCGTGAGCGTGCACGTCGCGCGGGTCGGTCCTTCGACGCCTCCTCCGACGTCGTCCTCGAGCCGCTGTGGGCTCGCGGACGCAGGCACCGGTGGCGCTCGCTTCCGCGCCTCGATTGGTGCGATCGAAGAGGCCACCTGGAGCGTCTCGAGACGCGGCGGCAGCTACCACCTTCGCGCTCTGGTTGCGCCGCACATGACCCACGTCGAGGCGTTCTCGCTCGACGAGCGCGGCAACGCCCGTCGCGTGGCGCTCGCGCGCGACGGCCCGTTCGTGATCGCACGCGTCACCGAGGCGGAGCTGCCGGTGCGATTGCAGATCTCCGCGTCCGACGGGCGTGGCCCGCGCCCCGTCGTGACCGTCGATCTGCCGACGGCCATGGCCGACGCCGCAGCCTTGCGCGCCCTCCTCGCCCCTGCGGACCCGATGGGGGCGAGTGCGACCGACGATCCGACGCGGCTCGTCCATCGCGTCGCTCGCGTCCGCGACGAAGCCGGCGCCCCTCGACTACGCCCGAACCGACTGCTCACGCGACTCGGACGCGAGCACGCGCAGGCGATGTGCAACGCCCGCCGGGTGGCGCACGTCGTCGACGCACGAAGGGGCGACCTCGAGGCTCGCGCAGCGCGGATAGGCCTCTTCGCGCGTTCTCTCGGCGAGGCGGTCGCGCGCTCGAACGACGCATCGGGTGCGCTGCGCGCCGTCCTCTCCAGCCCGTCACACCGGGCGCTCGTCCTCGATCGTCGCTGGACCGACTTCGGCGCCGGCACCGCTCCGGACGCGCGCGGCCGCACCTGCTTGGTGCTCGTCCTGGCCGCGTGGCCCCGCCTCGGATCCGTCCAGCGATGACGCGACGTGCGAAGGCGATCAGCCGGTCTTCCGACGCTCGACCGGCTCGCTGTCTGCGCGCGCGCGACGCATCTCGAGGACGCTTCGCTTCGCATCGCGCACGACGGCTTCACGCCGCTTGGTCGCGCGCTCGGCCTGCTCGCGCGTTCGCTCGCTGATCCCGGCGCCCAACAAGTGCGATAGCGCCACCGCTGCCGGCACGAGGAGCAGCGTCGCCGAGACGCGCGACGAGAGGTGCCAGAGCAGCAGGCTCGAGCCGTGCGTCGTGTTGCCGGCCGCCTCCGCCCACCCTTCGAGCGCGAGCTGACCCACCGTCCACACCAGCAACGCAATCGCCCAGACTCGGCACCCTCCGGTGCTCCCCGGGCCCATGAACGCCAGCAGCGCCAGAAAGCCCACCAAGGCCAGCGCGACCGCCGCGGTGGCGAGGCCCGCTCCCGGCGCACCCGCCCTGCCGTCGAACCCGCCGAACACGCCCTGGGCGCCCTGCAGCGCGAGCCAGCCGATGAGGACCACCAGACCCAGCGCGGTGACCGCGCGACCGGTCTTGGCTCCGCAATAGTTCGATCGAACGAGCAGCCCGGCGGGAAGCACGACGACCAGCGCAGACAACAGCGCCGCCGCGGCAGTACGCATCCAGTCTCCGGCCGCCGTCGTGACCAACGTCACCGTGCCGATCGCCCCGCCCACGACGAACACCGCGCCCGCTCGAGCGCCATAGGGCAGCGGCGCGAGCCCGACGACCAACAACGATGCGAAGGCCGCGACGAGCAGCCACGAGACGGGGCGGTCGGTCGCGCGGCTCGCGCCCACCTCCAGCGCCAATCCGAGGAGCCCGACCACGGCCGCCGTCACGCGCTCGGCACCCATGCCCGGTGCCGACGGCGCGACCTCCTCGAGGAGAACCTCCGACGCGAGCACGGGTGGCCGCGGGGGGGAGTCTTCCGACGCCGTCGTCGGTGTTCCCGACGATGGCGCCTCCCCACTGGGCTCGGGCGTCACGGGGCCTGAGCATAGCGCGATCGCGCTCGGGCGGGGGAAACTGCTCCGTGGCCTCGATTCGTCTCGAAACTTGCCACCTGCCGGATCGAGCGGTATCGCGAGGCGCAGATGGCCGCGAAGCGACTGCACCTCATCATCCGAGGACGCGTGACGGGCGTGTACTTCCGCGCGACCGCCCAGCGCGAAGCCAAGCGCCTCGGGCTGACGGGATGGGTCCGCAACCGCAGCGACGGCAGCGTCGAGCTCGTCACCGAGGGCGAGGAGGAACGGCTGAAGGAAGTGCTGGCCTGGGCGCAACACGGACCTTCGATCGCGCGCGTCGACAGCGTCGAGACCCGTTGGAAGACCTACTCCGGCGAGTTCCTCGACTTCCGAATCGTCGGATGATGCGCATCGCGACCACGACGACGGTGCTCGTTGCAGCGCTCGGCGTCCTCGCCGCCCGTCCGATCGCGGCACGTGCGCAGGCCAATCCAGGGGACGACGCGGACGAAGCGTCCGGAGGGCCGTCCAGGAGGACCGTTCGCGCCACGGTCGCGCTCACCGCCGCGGAGCTCGCGCGCGTCGCCGAAGGCCTGACCGTCACGTCGGCAGAGACGCGCGAGCACACGATCACGCGGCTCACCACGCTCGGCGAGGGTGCGATCCCCGCGATGGTGCAGCGGATGCGCGACCCCGCGGGGCCCGACGCCGCCGCGACCTGGCGCGCCCTCAAGCTCTTCAAGGAACGCGCGCCGCGCGGCTCACGCGGCGAGCTGCTCGGAGGCGTCCGGGTTGCCCTCGAGCGCACGCGCAACGCCGAGACCGTTCGGGTCGCGGAGACCGTGCTCTACCTGCGCGCGCTCGAGAGCATCGGGACCCTCGAAGCGGCGCGCGTGATCGTCGACCTCGGAGCCGCCGCGGGCGGGCAGTGGCGGGCCGAGATCGCGCGCATCGCGCGGCGCATGGGCGAGCGTGTGGTCGCCGCGTTCATCCTCTGTCGACGTCACCCGCTGCGCGAGATGCAGCGGTGGGCGCGCCACACGCTCTGGCAGATCGGCCTCAACAAGCCCGGCGACGTCGTGCAGACCCGTGACAACACCGTGCTGGCCGACATCATCCGGGCCTACGGGGAGATCGTGGATCCGAAGGCGATGCGCGTGATCGCGTCGTTCATCGCGAGCGAGCGCGTGCAGGTCCGCGAAGCCGCGCGTTGGGCCCTGCGCAGGTATGGCCAGAGCTCGCTCTGGATCGTCCGCGAATCGATGGAAGCGCTCACCGGGAACGAGACTCCGGCTTCGTGGTCCTGGGAGCAGGCCATCACCGAGCTCTACGCAGCGCACGACCGCGCGCGGTTCGGACCGTCGTACCGCTTGCTCGATCAGGGGCTCGCCGCGCTGTCCGCGAACGATCTTCGGACGGTCCGGGCCCGATTCGACGAGGTCCTCGCACGCGCCCCGCTGCTGGACCGCCGGGGCGAGATGGTCCCCGGCTACCTGACGCTCGGACGCGCGAGGCTCGAAGCCGACGATCTGGTCGGCGCCGAACGCGATTTCCGCCTCGCGCTCCGCCTCGAGCCCGAGGGCTCGCGGGCCGCGGAGGTTCGCGCCTGGATCGCCTTCGTTCGAGCCGAGCGCAGCCTGGCGTCGGGTGTCGCGGATCTCGCCCTCTACCGCGAGGCGCTCCAGCATCAGCCCGGGCATCGACCAGCACAGGCAGCGCTGGTGCGGCTCTCGCGAGACGAGCGCGACGACGAGCGGCGACGCCAACGCTGGCTCGCAGCCGGCGGCGTGCTCGGAGCGGCACTGCTCGGGCTGCTGGTGATGGCGGTCTGGCGCCGGCGTGCGCCGCGTGCCCCGCTGGCCTCGCGCCCCGCTCAGCAGACCTGATCGGACCGTGCCGGTCTTCGTGTCTGCCGGCTCGCGACGGCCGAAGGGGTGAACCGTTCGTGCCGAGCTCGTCGAGGCACGTGATCGCGCCCCCGACGCCGCTCGGGACGAACGCCCCTCGCGAGGGGCAACCCGAGCGCCTTCAGCTCTTCTTCTTCGCGGCCGGCTTGCCCTCTTCCTCGGGCAAGAACTCGACGATGCTCATCGGCGCGTTGTCGCCGCGTCGCGGACCGAGCTTGACGATGCGTGTGTAGCCGCCGCCAGGGCCCGCCAGCTTCAGCTTCTTCGCCCTCGAGACGAAGCGCGGAGCGATCTCGATGAAGAGCTTCCGGATGAGATCCACGCGCTCGACCGCGTCCGCTCCCGTGCCCGTCGTGCGATCGCCGTACGGCCGCAGGTCACGCGCGACCACGCGGCGCGCGTGCACGAGACGAGCACGCTCGTCGGCGCTCAGACGCTCGTTCGGCGCGGTCAGGAGCTCGCCGAGACGAGCAGCTTTGGAGACCATCCGTTCGGCGATCCGACGGAGCTCCTTGGCTTTCGCGTCCGTCGTGATCACGCGCTCGTGGAGCACGAGGTTCGACGTCAGGTTGCGAAACATCGCTCGACGATGGCTCGTCGATCGGCCGAACTTCCGGCCTGCGTTGAGGTGCCGCATGTTGCCTTGCTTCGTTTCTCAGGCCTGCTGCTGCGCCTTCCAGCGCGAGAGCATCTGGTTCCAGCTGTCGATCTTCATGCCCAAGGACAGACCCATGTCCGCGAGGATCTCCTTGATCTCCTTGAGCGACTTCCGGCCGAAGTTCTTCGTCTTCAGCATCTCGGCCTCGCTCTTCTGAACGAGCTCGCCGATGAGATGGATGTTGGCGTTCTGCAGGCAGTTGGCGCTGCGCACCGACAGCTCGAGCTCCTCGACGCTGCGGAAGAGGTTCTCGTTGAGCGGCTCCTCCTCGCCTGGAGGCGGCGCTGACGTCTCTTCCTGCTCCTCGAAGTTGATGAAGATCGAGAGCTGCTCCTTGAGGATCTTGGACGCATAGGCGAGCGCGTCGGCGGGGCGCACGCTGCCATTGGTCCAGATCTCGATCGTCAGCTTGTCGTAGTCGGTCATCTGTCCGACACGCGCATTGGTCACCGTGTAGTTGACCTTGCGGATCGGCGAGTACAGGGCGTCGATCGGGATCGTCCCGATCGGCATCGAGGGCGTCTTGTTCCGCTCGGCGGGGACGTAGCCGCGGCCGACGTTGACGTGCAGCTCCATCGCGAGACGCCCGCTCTTCGAGACGGTCGCGATGTGATGGTCGCCGTTCAGGATGTCGATCTGGTCGTTGCTCTGGATGTCGCGCGCGACGACGCGACCCTCGCCCTCTTTGACGAGGTGCAGGATCTGCGGGCGCGACGTGTGCGACCGGATCACCGTCTCCTTGAGGTTGAGGATGATGTCCGTGACGTCCTCGACGACCTCGGGGATCGTGGTGAACTCGTGGAGCGCACCCTCGAACTTCACGGCAGTGATCGCCGCGCCCTGGAGCGAGGAGAGCAGCACGCGACGGAGCGCGTTGCCCAGCGTCAGGCCGAAGCCGCGCTCGAGCGGCTCGCACACGAACTTGCCGTACGTGTCGCTGAGCGACTCCGTGTCGGCAACCATGGCCTTCGGACGAATGAGGTCACGCCAGTTCCGCGCAACGAGCGACGACGACGACGACTGCATCGGATTCCTCCCTCGGTCTTCCCCGGCTGACCGAGACTCTTGCTACCTGACAGTGCTGCGTACCAGCTCCGACCCGGAGGCGGAGAGCTCTCCACCTTTGGGGTGGGGTGATGAGATCAGCGCGAGTAGAACTCGACGATGAGCTGCTCCTGGATCGGGAGCGTGATCTCCTCGCGAACCGGCTCCTGCTTGACGACGCCGGTGAAGGCGCCCTTGTCGAGGTCGAGCCACGTGAGCGGTCCCCGGCGGTCTCGTGCTTCCATCGCGGACGCGATCCGGGCCATCGCCTGGCTCTTCTCGCGGATCGAGATCTTGTCGCCGACGCGGACGACGTAGGACGGGATGTTGACGCGCTTGCCGTTGACCAGGACGTGGTTGTGCTTGACCGTCTGGCGCGCCTCGCTGCGCGTCGCCGCGAAACCCAGGCGGTACACGACGTTGTCGAGCCGGCGTTCGAGCAACGCGAGCAGGTTCTCGCCCGTCACACCCTTGCGTCGGTCGGCCTCGGCGAAGTAGCGGCGGAACTGTCGCTCGAGCACGCCGTACATCCGACGGACCTTCTGCTTCTCGCGCAGGCGCACGCCGTACTCCGTCACCTTCACCCTGCCCTGTCCGTGCTGGCCGGGGGGATAGGGACGGCGATCGAACGCGCACTTGTCGCTGTAACAGCGGTCCCCTTTGAGGAACAGCTTCAGGTTGTCGCGCCGACAGATGCGGCAGACCGGACCAATGTAGCGAGCCACGGCGAATCCTTCTTCCTTCTCTACTTCCGCTCGATCGAGACCGGCTCCGACGCTCCTGAGCGCGAAGCCTCGCTCCCGCCCTGCGGGTGGGAGCTGCTCAGACGCGACGCCGCTTGGGCGGCCGACAACCGTTGTGCGGGATGGGCGTGACGTCCCGGATCAGCGTGATGCGAAGCCCCGCGATCTGCAGCGCACGCAGCGCTGACTCGCGGCCCGCGCCGGGGCCGTTGACGAACACGGCGACGCTGCGAACGCCATGCTCCTGCGCCTTGCGCGCAGCGTCTTCCGCTGCGAGCTGCGCCGCGAACGGCGTGCTCTTGCGGGAGCCCTTGAAGCCACGTGCGCCTGCGCTCGACCACGCGATGGTGTTGCCCGCGGGGTCCGACACGGTGACGATCGTGTTGTTGAAGCTCGATTGAATGTGCGCGATCCCCGTCGCGATGTTCTTTCGGGCCTTCTTCTTCGCCTGCTGTTGCTTCTTGTCGGTGGCCTGCGCCATGCCGGTTCTCCTGTGGCCTTAGGCCTGCCGCTACTTCTTCACCGGCGCGCCGCCGCCGCCGCCACCGCGCGCCGCGAGACCGCGACGCGGACCCTTGCGCGTACGCGCGTTCGTGTGTGTCCGCTGGCCGCGCACGGGCAGGCCCTTGCGATGACGAAGCCCCCGGTAACAGCCGAGGTCCATCAGCCGCTTGATGTTCATGCTGAGATCGCGACGCAGATCGCCTTCGACCTTGTACTCGGTCTCGAGCAGCTCGCGGATACGCTTGATCTCGGCCTCCGAGAGCTCTTCGGTCCGCTTCGTCTCGGGGATGCCCGTCTTGGCGCAGATCTCCCGAGCCCGCGCCGCGCCGACCCCGTAGAGGTAGCGGAGCGAGATGACGATGTGCTTCCTACGGGGAAGGTCGACTCCTGCGATGCGTGCCATGTCCTCAGCCCTGCCGCTGCTTGTGCCGCGGGTTACCGCAGATCACGCGGACGACACCCTTGCGCCGCACGACCTTGCACTTCTCACAAACCTTCTTGACGCTCGGTCGGACCTTCATCGTCCTGCTCCATCCATCATCCGTCGCTGCGAGCGAACCGCCCGCCGACACCAGCCGACCGCTACATCTTCGCGGTCACTCGTCCTCTCGCCGGATCGCGCGGGGAGATCTCCACCTGCACTCGATCCCCGGGCCGCAGCCCCACAATCACCCTTCTCATCGTCTCCCCGAGCGTCGCGAGAACGCATCTGCCGTCCTCGCAGCGAATCGCATACAGCGCTCGGGGCATCGCCCTCGTCACAGTTCCCGTGGCCATCTCGGACGACGCCGTAGAAACCATCATCCCCGCACCCCTCGTTCGCGCCCTAGGGCACGACGGTAGTCATCCCGCGGCATCAGCCGCGATCACTTCCGCGAGGAGCCTCGGCTCCTCTTCCAGGGACACCCCACGACTCGCCTAGGTCAACGCCTCCTTCAGCCGCGCCATCACCTCGTCCATCGACCCGATTCCCGACACCTTCCGCACGATGCCGCGCCTCGTGTAGAGATCGATCAGCGGCGCCGTGTCCCGCTGGTACGCCTCGAGCCGCGCACGCACGACCTCTTCCCGGTCGTCGTCGCGTAGAACGAGATCTGCCCCGGCGGGCGGCGGATTGTACTTGAGGTGGTAGATCTGTCCAGTCGCCCGGTCCGTGCGCCTACCGACGATGCGGTCGACGATGTGATCGTCCGGCACGTCGAGCACCAGGGTGACGTCGAGCTTGCGCCCGCTCTCGGCCAGGTAGCCGTCGAGCCACTCCGCCTGCCCGACCGTCCGAGGGTAGCCGTCGAGGATGAATCCCTTCTTGGCGTCGTCCCGTCCGAGGCGCTCACGCACGAGATCGTTGACGATGTCGTCACCGACCAGACCCCCCGAGTCCATGATGGCCGCGGCCCGCTTGCCGACGTCGGTCCCGGCCCGGCGCGCTTCGCGAAGGATGTCCCCCGTCGAGACCTGCGGGATCCCGAGCACCTCCGCGAGACGCTTGGCCTGAGTCCCTTTTCCCGAGCCCGGCGGCCCCAACAAGAGCAGCTTCACGTCGTCCCTCCCGTGGCCCGTCAGGTCGCCGCGCGCCGGCCGCGGATTCGCGGACCCTTGGCGCCGGTGAGCCCCTCGTAATGACGCGTGATCAGATGCGACTCGATCTGGTTGACCGTGTCGAGCGCAACGCCGACCACGATCATGATCGACGTTCCACCGAAGTAGAAAGGCACCTTGAACTGCTGCTGCAGGATCGTCGGCACGACGCAGACGAGCGCCATGTAGACGGCGCCGCCGAAGGTGATCCGCGAGAGGACACGATCGATGAAGTCCGCGGTCTGCTTGCCCGGTCGTATCCCCGGTATGAAAGCCCCCTGCTTCTTCAGGTTCTCCGCCACGTCCACGGGCTGGAAGGTCACCGCCGTGTAGAAGTAGGCGAAGAAGATGACGAGCAGCACGAAGATCGTGTCGTAGCGCCAGTCACCGGGGATGAGAACGGTCTGCAGGTTCTCCATCCCGGGAATGTTCAGGTTCGCGAGCTGCGTCGGGAACATCAGCAGCGACGACGCGAAGATGGGGGGGATGACGCCGGCCGAGTTGACGCGGAGCGGAAGGTGCGAGCTCTGCCCGCCGAACATCTTCCGCCCGACCATACGTTTCGCGTACTGGATCGGTATGCGGCGCTGCGCGCGCTCGAACCAGGAGATGATCGCGATGATGCCGACCACGATGACGCCCACCATCAACAGGCCGATGGGCGTGACCTCGCCGATCCCGACCTGGGACGCGGTCATGAACAGACCGTCCGGCAGGTCCGCGACGATGCCCGCGAAGATGATCAGCGAGATGCCGTTGCCGATGCCGCGCTCGGTGATCTGCTCGCCGAGCCACATGATGAACGACGTGCCGGTGGTCAACGAGACCATCGTCAGCAGCCGGAAGCCCCATCCCGGATCCGCCACGACCGAGCCCCACTGGCTCGTGTCGTTCAGCCCTTCCAAGTAGAGCGCGATCCCGAACGCCTGGAGGAACGCCAGGATGACGGTTCCGTAGCGCGTGTACTGGTTGATCTTCTTCTGACCCGACTCGCCCTCCTTGCGTAGCTCTTCCAGCGGCTTGAACACCACCGAGAGGAGCTGGAGGATGATGCTCGCCGAGACGTACGGCATGATGCCGAGCGCGAAGATCGACAGCTGCTCGAGCGCGCCGCCCGAGAACATGTTGAACAGCCCGAGGAACGATCCCCCGGACGTCGCGACGATCCGCTTCATCACGTTCCGGTCGACGCCCGGAGTCGTGACGAAGACGCCGATCCGATAGACCGCGAGCAGGGCGAGCGTGAACAGCAGCCGCCGCCGCAGCTCGGGGATCTTCGCGATGTTTGCGAACCCGCTGGCCATCGCTGCTACGCGCCCGTTTCCTCGGGGGAGCGAGTGGTGTGACGCGGCGGAGTGACGATCGCCGTACCGCCGACCTTCTCGATCTTCTCCTTGGCCGAGGCGCTGAACGCCTCGACCATGATCGTCATCGCGTGCGGCAGCTCGCCCTGGCCGAGCACCTTCACCGCGTCGCATCGCCCGCGCACGAGCCCCGCGTCGCGCAGGAGCGCCTCGTCGACCTGCGCACCCGCCTCGAACCGCGCGAGGTCGCGCAGGTTCACGTGCGCGACGACACGCGGATTGATCTTCGCGAACCCGACCTTCGGCATCCGCCGATAGAGCGGCATCTGGCCGCCTTCGAAGGCCAGCTTCTTGAAGTTGCCGGGGTGGCGCGCCTTCTGGCCTTTCTGGCCTTTGCCCGCGGTCTTGCCCAGACCCGAGCCGATGCCACGCCCCTTGCGGCGCTTGGACTTCACCGCACCCGGCGGCGGAGCCAACCGGCTGAGGATGGGGATCTCGGGAAGGTCAGCCACTGGTCTCCTCCACGCTCACCAGGTGAAGAACCTTCTTCACCATGCCGCGGAACGACGGCGTGTTGTCTACCACGACCTCGCTGTGCGGGCCGCGCAGACCCAGGCCCTTGAGCACCTTCTGGGTGCTGGGAGGCCGCGTGATCGCGCTCCGGACCTGCCGGACGCGAAGCTTCTTCGCTGCTGCTGCCATTTCGATCGACCGCCTGCTCTCAACCGTCTTGTTTGCCCGTCACGTGCTCGAGCGAGACGCCACGACGCTTCGCCACTTGCTCCGCAGCCTCGAGCTGCGAGAGCGCTTCGACCGTGGCGCGAACTGCGTTGTGCGGGTTCGAGGTGCCGATGCACTTCGAGAGGATGTCCTTGACGCCCGCCGCCTCGACGACGGCGCGCACCGGGCCGCCCGCGATGACACCCGTGCCGGGAGAAGCCGGCCGCAGCAGGATCTTCCCCGCCCCGAAGGTCGCGGTCACGGTGTGGGGGATCGTCCCGCCGATCAGAGGGATCTTGATGAGCGACTTCTTCGCCCGCTCGTTGCCCTTGCGGATCGCCTCCGGGACCTCTTTGGCCTTGCCGAGACCCGTGCCCACGTGGCCCTTGCCGTCGCCCACCACCACGAGCGCGCTGAAGCTGAAGCGGCGTCCGCCCTTCACGACCTTCGCGACGCGGTTGATGTGCACGACACGCTCGGTGAGCTCTTCGAGCGAATTCGGATCGATTCCCATACGGACTGACTCCCTAGTGCGGGCTGCGCCCGCCAACCAACCACACAGCGACCAGCGACTAGAACGAGAGGCCGGCTTCGCGCGCGGCGTCCGCGAGCGCCTTGACCCGACCGTGATAGAGGTAGCCGCCGCGATCGAAGACCACCTTCGCGATGCCGCGTTCCTTGCACACCTCTGCTACGTGCTTGCCCACGGCCTTCGCGGCATCGATCTTCACCGACTCCGCGGTCGCGCTCTTCACCGACTCGGTCAACGTGGAGACTGCCACCAGCGTCTTGCCGGTCGAGTCGTCGATCACCTGTGCATAGATGTGCTTGAGGCTGCGGAACACGCTGAGACGCGGGCGCTCCGGCGTCCCTTCCACCGTCTTGCGGATTCGCCTGTGCCGGCGCAATCGCGAGAGCTCTTTGTCCATGGCTACTTCCTGCCCTTGCCGGCCTTGCCCGCCTTCTCGCGGATCTTCTCGCCGGTGTAACGACCACCCTTGCCTTTGTAGGGCTCGGGCGGGCGGAACGAGCGAATCTCGGCGGCGGTCTGGCCGAGAAGCTCCTTGTCGATCGACTCCAGGTGAAGCCGAGGGCGCTTCTGACCCGCCTCGTCGATCGTCTCGACGCGCGCCTTCACCATGTCGGGGAGGCGTAGCTTGACCTGGTGCGACAAGCCCAGAGACAGAGTCAGATCCTGCCCCGAGAGCTCGGCCCGATAGCCCGTGCCGTAGAAGTCGAGGCTCTTCGCGAACGGCTTGACCACACCTGCGACCATGTTGGCCACCAGCGCCCGGGCGAGCCCCTGCATCTGGGGACCATCGCGGAGCCCCAGCTGCGGTCTCACCACGATCTGCTGCGCGTGCCGCGCCACGTCCACCGAGCGTGGCAGCTTCCGGCTGAGGACCCCTTTCGGGCCCTTCACCGAGATCTGCCCGTCGCCCAGCGTGATGTCGACGCCCTTCGGCAGCTCGATCGGCTTCTTCCCGACGCGCGACTGTCGGCCGGTGAACGGTTCCAGCTCGGACATGGCTACCAGACCTCGCAGAGCAGCTCGCCGCCGACGCCGTGCCGGCGCGCGTCGCGGTCGCTCATCACGCCGCGCGAGGTCGAGAGGATTGCCACTCCCAGGCCGTTGCGCACCTGCGGGATGCCGTCGTTGCCGACGTACACCCGACGCCCTGGCCGGCTCGAGCGCTTCAGGCCGGCGATCGCGGGGCGACCACCGGAGCCGTAACGCAGGAACACCGTCAGCGACTTCGGCTGTGCGTCTTCGTCGGACGTGCGCCAATCGGAGATGTACCCCTCGGACTTGAGGATCTCCGCAACCCGGGTCTTCAGCTTCGAAGCCGGCATCTCAGTTCGATCGAGACGCGCCATCGTCGCGTTTCGGATCCGAGTGAGCATGTCGGCGATGGGATCGGTCATCATGGTCGTTCCCCTACCAGCTCGCCTTCGTCACGCCCGGAATCTCTCCCTTGAGCGCCATGTTCCGGAGGCATACGCGGCACAGCTGAAACTTCCTGTAATAGCCGCGGCCACGTCCGCAGACCCGGCATCGGCTCTTCTGCCGAGACGAGAACTTCGGAGTCTTGTTCAACTTCGCGAATGCTTGAGTGCGCGCCATCGTCCTGCGTCCGTCGCCCTATTGCCGGAAGGGCATCCCGAGCTGCTGGAGCAGCGCCTTACCCTCTTCGTCGGTCTTCGCCGTCGTCACGAAGACCACGTTGAGCCCCTTGATCTTGTCGATCTTGTCGTAGTTGATCTCGGGGAAGATGATTTGCTCTTTGATGCCGAGCGAGTAGTTGCCGCGACCGTCGAAGGCCTTGGCGCCGACTCCCTTGAAGTCACGCACGCGCGGCAGAGCGAACGAGACGAGGCGGTCCGCGAACTCCCACATCCGGTCGCGCCGGAGCGTCACCATCGCTCCGATCGGTGCACCCGCACGCAGCTTGAAGTTGGCGATCGACTTCTTCGCCTTCGTCACGACCGGCTTCTGACCGGCAATCGCCGCGAGCTCCTCGACCGCCGAGTCGACGATCTTGGCGTTCGACACGGCCTCGCCGAGGCCCATGTTCAGCACGATCTTCACCAGCCGCGGAACCTGATTCGGGTTCTTGTACCCGAACTGCTTCGTCAGGGCCGGGATGACCTCGTCGTTGTATCTCCGCCTGAGGCGCGGAAGCGCTTGGTCGGTCATGGGGGTGCTCCTAGCCGCTCGTCACCGTGGTGCCGCTCTTGACTGCGACACGCACCTTCTCTTCGTTGCGGACCTCGCTGCGCACGCGCGTCGGACGGTCCGTCTTCGGATCCACGATCATCACGTTGGACACGTGGATCGCCTGCTCGCGCTCGATGATCCCACCCGTGCGGTTGCGCGGGGTGGGCTTCGTGTGCCGCTTCATGCGGTTGACGCCCTCGACCACGACCCGCTGGGTCTCGGGGACCACGCGCAGGATCCGACCCTGTTTGCCTTTGTCTCGCCCGGTGATCACCTGGACGAGGTCGTCTTTTCGGACGCGCATCAGAGCACCTCGGGTGCGAGCGAGATGATCTTCATGAACTTCTTCGCCCGGAGCTCGCGCGCGACGGGCCCGAAGATGCGTGTACCGATGGGCTCGAGCTGCGCGTTGATGAGGACGGCGCTGTTGCCGTCGAACCTGATGTAGCTGCCGTCCGCACGCGCGTACTCGCGCGCGGTGCGCACGACGACGGCCCGGGCGACGTCGCCCTTCTTCACCTTCGCCGTGGGCAGCGCCTCCTTGATGGAGACCACGATCACGTCGCCCAGCCCCGCGTACCTGCGCCGCGAGCCGCCGAGCACCTTGATGCACGACACTCGCTTGGCTCCCGAGTTGTCGGCAACGTCCAGCTCCGTCCGCATCTGGATCATGGCTCAGACCTCTTCCGGACGAGTGATGAGCTTCGTGACGACCCAGCGCTTCAGCTTCGAGAGCGGGCGGTGCTCCTCGATCTCGATCGTGTCGCCGGTCCTGTACTCGTGCTTCTCGTCGTGCGCGTAGAACTTCTTCTTCCGACGCACGTACTTGCCGTAGACCGGATCACGGAACGACCGGACGACCTCGACGACGACGGTCTGCTTCATCCGGCCGGGGCTCGCGGTGTCGTTGACCACGCGGCCCACCAGGCTCTTGCGCCGGCCTCGTTCGGCCGCCGTCTGTGCGGTCGATTGCTCTGCTGCTGCGGACATCAGCCCTTCTCCTCTGACGACGGCGTGGCTCGGCGCGACGCGAGCAAGGTCTTCACGCGCGCGATGTCGCGGCGGAGCTTGCGCATCTTGCTCGTGTCGTCGAGCTGGTTCGTGTAGTTCTTGATGCGCGCATCGAAGAGATCACGTCCCAAGCTCGTCTCCAAGCTCTCGAGATCCTCGGTCGACTGCCCCCGTAGCTCTTCCATCTTCATAGCGACTTGCTCCGCGAGAGGACGCGCGTCGGAAGAGGCAGCTTGTGCGAGGCGACTCGGAACGCCTCCTTCGCGAGCTCCTCGCTGACGCCGGAGATCTCGTACATCACGCGCCCGGGCAACACGACGGCCACCCAGAACTCCGGGTTGCCCTTGCCCTTGCCCATTCGAGTCTCGAGCGGCTTCTTCGAGACCGGCTTGTCTGGGAAGATGCGGATGAAGAGCTTGCCCTGACGCTTGACGGCGCGCGTGATGGCCATACGCGCCGCTTCGATCTGGCGCGACGTGATCCACCCGCGGCCGAGCGACTGCAGCCCGTAGTCGCCGAAGGACACGTCGCTACCCCGCTGGGCGTTGCCCGCGGTGTTGCCCTTCATCTGCTTGCGGTACTTCGTTCTCTTCGGTTGCAGCATGGCTCGACCTCAGCCTCGGGCGCTCGGGTGACGGCGACGCTCCGGCAGGATCTCGCCTTTGAAGATCCAGCACTTGACGCCGATGACGCCGTGCTTCGTCTTGGCTTCCGCGAGACCGAACTCGATGTCGGCTCGCAGGGTGTGCAGCGGCACGCGGCCCTCGCGGTACGACTCGGTGCGCGCGATCTCCGCGCCGCCCAGGCGGCCCGAGCTGATCACGCGAATGCCCTTCGCGCCGAACTTCATGGCAGTCGACACGGCCTTCTTCATCGCGCGCCGGAACGCCACGCGGCGCTCGAGCTGCGTGGCCACGTTCTCGGCGACGAGCTGTGCGTTCGTCTCGGCCTTGCGGACTTCCTGGATGTCGATGAAGAGCTCGTTCGACGTGAGCTTCTGAAGGTCACCCTTGAGCTGCTCGACGCCCGCTCCACGCTTGCCGATCACGATGCCGGGGCGCGCCGTGTAGATGACGACTTTCGCCTTGTTCGCAGCGCGCTCGATCTCCACCGCCGCGATGCCCGCGTGATAGAGCTTCTCCTTGATGGCGCGCTTGAGGGAGATGTCCTCGTGCAGCCACTTCGCGTACTGCTTGTCCTCGAACCACTTCGAGTTCCAGCTCTTGATGACGCCGAGCCGGAGCCCGTGCGGGTGCGTTTTCTGACCCACGTTCGACTCCCTCTATGCCTTTGCCTTCGCCCCACTCAGGGGGGCGCGGGGGGGTGACTTCGCCCCACTCGGGGGTGACTTCATCGGCTCGCCCAGGACCAGCGTGATGTGGCTGACACCCTTCGTGATGCGCGTGGCGCGACCCATCGCGCGGGGGCGCCAGCGTCGCATGAACTTCACGGGCGCCTTGTCCACGAAGATCGTGCGGACGACCAGCTTCTCGAGATCGACGCCGTCGTCCTTCTGCTTCGCGTTCGCGATCGCGCTGTCGAGGAGCTTGCCCACGACGCCCGCCGCCGCTTTCCGCGTGAACTTGAGCATGCTCTGCGCCTCTTGCGCCGAGCGCCCGCGGACGAGGTTGGCGATCACGCGCGCCTTGCGCGGAGCCACTTTCGCGAACTTCAGAATCGCTTTCGCTTCCATCTTCTTCTCACCCCTTCTTGCCCGGGGGCGGCTTGGCCTTTCGATCCGCGGCGTGGCCGTGGAACGTGCGCGTCGGCGCGAACTCGCCGAGCTTGTGTCCGACCATGTTCTCGGTGACGAACACGGGAACGAACTTGCGGCCGTTGTGGACGGCGAACGTGAGCCCGACGAAGTCCGGCGTGATCGTCGAACGACGCGACCACGTGCGGATGACCTTCTTGCTCTTCGTGCGGTTCGCCTCGTCGACCTTCTTCTCGAGGTGGCCGTCGATGAACGGGCCCTTCCTTACCGAACGTGCCATCGGCTATCCCTTCTGCCCGCGCCGACGCACGATGAAGCGATCGGTCGCCTTGTTGTTGCGGGTCTTGAGGCCCTTCGAGAGCTGGCCCCACGGCGAGCACGGGTGTCGCCCGCCGCTCGTCCTGCCCTCGCCGCCGCCCATCGGGTGATCGACCGGGTTCTGCGTCACGCCTCGGTTGTGCGGGCGCTTGCCCAGCCAGCGCTTGCGGCCGGCCTTGCCCAGCGAGACACGCGCGTGCTCCCAGTTGGACACCTGGCCCACGGTCGCCCGGCAGTCGAGGTGCACCATGCGCACCTCGCCCGACGGCAATCGCACTTGGGCGTAGTCGCCGTCCTTGGCCATCAGCTGCGCCGCCGTGCCGGCCGAGCGCACGAGCTGCCCGCCCTTGTAGGGCTTCAGCTCGATGTTGTGGACCATCGTCCCGAGCGGGACGTAGCGGAGCGTGAGGCTGTTGCCCGGCTTGATGTCGGCAGAACGGGACGAGACGATCGAGTCGCCGACCTTCATGCCGTCCGGCGCGAGGATGTAGCGCTTCTCGCCGTCCGCGTAGTGGAGCAGGGCGATGAACGCCGTGCGGTTCGGGTCGTACTCGAGGGTCGCCACCTTCGCGGGCACGCCGATCTTGTTGCGGCGCCAGTCGATGAGGCGATAACGCTGCTTGTGACCACCCCCGCGGAAACGCGACGTGGTGCGGCCCTGGTTGTTTCGCGCGCCGGTCGAGACCTGGTGCTCGACGAGCGGCGCGTGCGGCGCGACCTTGGAGAGTCCCGAGTAGTCGAGGACCTCGTAGTAGCGGCGTGCCGGAGACGTGGGCTTGGAACGCTTGATCGGCATCTCAGACACCCTCGAAGAACTCGATCTTGTCGCCCTGCTTCAGGGTGACGACCGCCTTCTTCCAGTTCTGGGTCTTGGCGTGTCCGCGGCCCATCCGACGGAGCCGGCCGCGAACGATCGACGTGTTGACGTCGTCCACCTTCACGTTGAACAGGGACTCGACCGCGGAGCGGATCTGCACCTTGTTCGCGGCGCGCGCGACCTCGAACACGTACTTGTTGTGCTTCTCGCGCTGCGCGGTCCCCTTCTCCGTCAGCACGAGAGGTCGCTTGATGATGTCACGCATTTCCATGGTCAACCCACTAGGCCTGACAACGTGCTTCGAGCGCCTTCGCGGCGTCGGTCGTGAGCACGAGGTTGGGGTGCCGGAGAAGGTCGTACACGTTGACGCCTTCGGGCGGCAGGAAGAGGTGATCGGGGAGGTTGCGTGCCGACAGCCGGAGGTTGTCGTTGCCCTTGCCGTCCACGAGCACGGAGCCCGAGTCGACCGAGAGCGCCTTGAGCACGCCGACGAGGCCCTTGGTCTTGACGGCGCCGAGCTCGAAGCGGTCCACGATCACGAGACGGCCTTCTTTGGCCATCATCGAGAGCGCCGAACGGAGCGCGCCGATGCGCATCTTCCGGTTGGGACGATACGAGTAGTCGCGCGGGACGGGTCCGTGGGCCTTGCCGCCGCCGACGTAGGTCGGCGCCCGCAGCGAGCCGTGACGGGCGCGGCCCGTGCCCTTCTGCTTGTAGAGCTTCTTGGTCGAGCCCGAGACGGCCGAACGCGTCTTCGCGCGGTGCGTGCCTGCGCGGCGGCTCGCGAGCTGAGAGCGGACCACGTCGTAGAAGAGGGCCTCGTTGACCTCGGCACCCCAGACGTCGTCTGCGAGCTCGAGCTCGCCGACCTTCTGCTTGGAAAGGTTGTAGACGTCGACCTTCATCGGTCTTCCCCTGTGGCTCGCGGGCCGTCGATTCGACCCTGCCAAGGATTGCCCACCCCCCAACGGGGGGTGGCAATCGACAAGTTGGAGCGGCGCTGCATCGCGGCGCCTCAGCTCTTGATCTCGACGTCGACACCCGCGGACAGGTCGAGCTTCATGAGAGCGTCGAGCGTCTGCTGGGTGGGCTCGAGGATGTCGAGAAGGCGCTTGTGCGTCCGAATCTCGAACTGCTCGCGCGACTTCTTGTCCACGTGCGGGCCACGGAGAACCGTGTAGCGGCTGATGCGCGTCGGCAGCGGGATCGGGCCCGCGACCCGGGCGCCGGTGCGCCGTGCGGTGTCCACGATCTCGCCCGCCGACTGGTCGAGGAGCTTGTGGTCGTACGCCTTGAGGCGAATGCGGATCTTGGTCATCGCTACTCCAGAATCTTGACGACGATGCCGCTGCC
>JADZFZ010000920.1 GCA_020854145.1 Deltaproteobacteria bacterium
GCGGAGACGGAGGTGTGCAACGGCATCGACGACGACTGCAGCGGCGGCGCCGACGACGCGGCCGGGATGGACTGCGTGCAGGGCTCGCCGCCGCGCGGGTGCACGACGTCGTGCGGGACCGCGGGCACGCAGACGTGCTCGACGGCGTGTCGCCTCGGCCCGTGCGTCGCCGCGACCGAGACGTGCAACGACTGCGACGACGACGGTGACGGCGCGGTCGACGACGGGCTCGCGTGCCGTCGCGGAACGAGCGTCGCGTGCACGACGGCGTGCGGCTCGGTCGGAGCGCGCACGTGCGCCGCGGACTGCACCGGGTTCGGCTCGTGCGTCGGCACGGAGGTGTGCAACGGCTGCGACGACGACGGCGACGGGACGCGCGACGACGGCGTGGGCGTGTGCCCCGCCAACGCCGCGGAGCCGTGCACGACCGCGAGCGGGGTCGCGGGCATGCGCACGTGCGCGGCCGATTGCTCCGGCTTCGGCGCGTGCATCGCCGGCGAGGTGTGCAACGGGCTCGACGACGACGGCGACGGCATGCCCGACGACGGCTTCCCGTGCGTACGCGGCCGGGTGCAGACGTGCACGACGGCGTGCGGCACGACGGGCAGCCAGACCTGCGGCGCGATGTGCACGTTCCCGGCGTGCGCCGCAGGGGAGGTCTGCGGCAACGCGTGCGACGACGACGGCGACGGCCTGCGCGACGAGCTGTGCAACGATCTCTGCGCGAGCGCCGTCGCGCTCACCCCGGCGTCGGGCGGAACCACGATGGGCACCACCGACGGCGCGGCGCGCGAGGTGATGGACTGCCAAGCGGCGACGGGCACGCCCGGAGGCGAGGTCTGGTACTCCATCACGGTCGCGGTGCGCTCGCTCGTCTACTTCGACACGTTCGGCACGACGTACGACACGACGCTCAGCCTTCGCCCCGCGTGCGACGGCGCCCAGATCGCCTGCGAGGACGACGACTGCGGCACGCTGCAGGAGCAGCTCGTGGCCATCGTCGCGCCCGGAACGTACTTCCTGGCGGTGCAGGCGCGCCGCCTCCCCGGGGTCGGTCCGTTCAACCTCCGGTGGCAGAGCTTCGCCGTCCCCGACAACGGCACGCCCACGCGCATCACGGGCAACGGAACCGTCACCGGCACGACGGCCGGCACCGCGAGCAGCTGGCTGTCGTGCGACGGCACGGGCGTCGAGAGCTTCCACTACCTCACCGTGTGCCCGTCCACGACGCGCACGCTGACGGCCTCCACGTGCGCGAGCGCGAGCACCTTCGACACCGTCGTGAGCATCGCGAACGGCGCGGTGGTCGCCTGCGACGACGACACCTGCGGGTTGCGCTCGACGGCGATCGGCACGGTGACCGGCCCGGGCGCCTACCAGGTGATCGTCGACAGCTTCTCGTGCTGCGCGACGAACGCTTACTCGCTCGCGATCAGCGGGCTCTGAGACGGGTGTGCTACACGGCCGACCCATGAGCTACCAACGCGCGCTCGTCACGGGCGCATCGAGCGGGACCGGTCGAGGCGTCGCGCTCGCGCTCGCCAAGCGAGGGACCGAGGTGTGGGCCGCCGCACGGCGCGAAGAGCTGCTTCGCGAGCTGTGCGACGAGGCCGCGGCGGCGGGCGGGCGCGTTCACGCGCTGACGCTGGACGTGGGCCGCGCCGACGAGACGGCCGAACGGGTCGAGGCGCTCGACCGCGAGATCGGCGGGCTCGATCTGGTGCTCGCCAATGCGGGCATCGGACCGCCCATCCGCGCGCAGTCGATGACCTGGCAGAAGGTCAAGCCGATGCTCGAGGTCAACGTGATGGGCTGCATCGCGACGTTGACCGGTGCCTTGCCCGGGATGGTCGATCGGGGTCGCGGCCACCTCGCCGCCGTGTCCAGCATCGCCGCGTTCCGCGGCATGCCGACGGCGGCGGTGTACTGCGCCACGAAGGCGGCCGTCTCGACGTTCCTCGAAGGCATCCGCATCGACCTGCGTGACACGGCCATCGCCGTGACCGACATCCGTCCCGGGTTCGTGAAGACGCCGATGACCGCCACCGCGAAGACCGCGATGCCGTGGCTCATGGAGCTCGACGATGCCGTGGCGACGATCCTCCGCGGGCTCGATCGCCGAGAGGGGCTCGTCGCGTTCCCGTGGCAGCTCGCCGGTCTCTCGTCCTTCGGTCGTGCCGTGCCGAGCACCCTCTTCGATCCCTTGATGTCGCGCGCGTCGAGGCCGCGTCGCCGCGCCTGACCCTGTCACTCCCAGGGATCAGCGCATCGGGTCCATCGTCCCCGGAGCGGAGCCTGGCGCGCGCCACGTTCCGTGGTGTGCCGTCGGCCGGGGCAGGGTCGGGGACGCCTTCACACGAGAAACACCGTGAATCTCGCGCGATCCGGCGGGGACATCCGACCCCGCATGTGCGCGTGCGTCCGCGCACGGCCGTTGCAGCAGCTCCGCTCGTCATGCTCGCTCGATGGGTTTGGGAACGGGTCACCGCCGCGCGCGAACGCATCTCGAAGCCACCCGAGAGCGCCGTGCACGTCGAGTGGAGGCGCTACCTCGAGGCGTTGCACACGGTAGGTCTCGCGACCGACCTCGATGTGGCGACGCTTCCCAGCCGGCTCGGCGACGCCGCGCGCAGCGTGCCGACATCCGAGCACATCGCGCGGTTGCTCGACGCGTACTACCGCGGTGACGGTGACGTCGAGACGGGGATGCGACGCGCGCGCGCCGACCGCTACGTGACGCACCACGCCAGTGATCGATCGACGGCCAGGCAGATCGTCGGGCGCCTCCGGATCGCCGTTCCGGAGATCGGGCCGCTCGCGCTGGTCGACGAGGACGCGCGACGGGAGCGCGCGACGATGCTGTCGCTGCGCACCTTCCGCCGCCGCGCGCCGCTGCCGCAGCGCGAGCTCGACGCCGAGCAGTTCGAGCACTCGGGCCTGCTCTACGTGCGCCGTACGATCACGGTGCGCGCGCTCGTCGCGGCGACCAACGCGTTGCTCGCGTCGCGCGGGATCGCCCGGCGATTCTTGCCGCTCGACGGCACCGAGCAGTGCGAGGCCTATCTGGCGCTCGAGCCGGGAGACGCGGCGGTGCTCGATCTGGTCGACGCGTTCGCCGCGCCCCTCGACGAGCTGCGCGCCTTCGCGGGCTGGGGCGAGTCGTCGCCCGAGCTCGACGCGGATCTCGAGGAGCTCATCGCTCCGACGGCGCGGGTCGCGTAGCGGGCTGGGCGCGTCGCAGCTCTTCGGCCTTCGCGGGCGCGTGCAGCGCGCCCTCGTAGAGCTCGATGAGGAATCGCCGCGCGGACTGTCTCGAGGGCGCGTCGTCCGGCTCGTTCCGCGTCGCTTCGAGGACCTTCCACAACGCGCGCTCGAGCCGGCGCGGGCTGTTCGCCGCCAGCCACGCATCGCGCAGGAGCGCCACCGGCGCCTCGCTCGTCGGCCCGGCCCGGTGGGCGCGCCAGGCGATCGCCGCAGCGCGAGCCGGACGCTGGGCCTCGTCGAGCATCGCTCGACCCGCAGCCGTCCACGCGTCGCCGCTCTTGTCGCGCCGCGCCGTCGCGAGCAGCTCGCGTATCCGTTTGCGCACCTCGGGCGA
>JADZFZ010000921.1 GCA_020854145.1 Deltaproteobacteria bacterium
GCAGGAAGAAGCTGTCCTGCATGTCGGTCGCAGGGTGATCCGGCGGGAAGTTCAGCTTCGTGAAGTTGTAGTCGTAGAGCTCGACCTCGGGCCCGTCGATCACGTCGAAGCCGAGCCGCGCGAACGCGTCGATCGCGTCCTCCGCCATGATGCGCAGCGGGTGCAGCCGACCGATGCGGGGCGCGACCCCGGGCAGCGTCGTATCGACCTCGGGCCCGGCGAGGTCCGACTCGCGCGCAGCGGCGCGAATCGCAGCGAGCCGCGCCTCGAACGCGGAGTCGAACTCGCCTCTGAGACGATTCATGGCCACGCCGAACGAGCGCTTCTGCTCCCTCGGCACGTGCCTGATGTGCTCTGCAACACGGTCCAGGAATCGCTGCGCGTCCGCCCGGACCTTTCGGAGTTGGACCTCCGTTCCGACCTGCGCGAACCGGGACGAGACGTGCTCGTCGATGGTGACGCGAGCGATCTCGAACTTGTCGTCGAACAGGTTCGGTGCGCTGGCTTTCGCGAGCGCCTCGAGCAACACGTCGTCAGGTTCGGAGCTCACGGCCACCTGGGCGCACAGGACGGAGAAGCGGGGAGTTCGGAAGGGGGCGGAGCCCACCTGCCAGTCAGTGAGCTGACGTGTCCGGCGGACAATCCCGGGCTCCCCTCAGGGGGCGCCGGGGGTGAGCCCCGGGGTGTCGAGAGGGGCAAGGCCCCTCTCACGTTACCGCACGGAATCGACGACGGCCTTGAAGCCGCCGGGATCGCGGACTGCGAGATCCGCGAGGATCTTGCGGTCGAGCTGGACGTTCTTCAGCTTGAGCGCGTGGATGAGCCGGCTGTAGCTCATCCCGTGCGGCCGCACCGCAGCGCCGATTCGCACGATGAAGAGGCGACGCAGATTGCGCTTCTTCTCCCGGCGGTGACGGTAGGCGTACGCCCACCCGTGGCGAACGGCCTCTTGTGCCTGGGCGAACTGACGTCCGCGGCCCGAATAGAAGCCCGAGGCGTGTCGGAACAGGCGGTTGCGACGACGACGGGCCTTGAAACCTCTCTTGATGCGCATGGCTCGGCTCCTCCTCTTCCGTCAGGGCGTCCCGTTGGGGAGGAGGCGACGGATGCGCTTCTCCAGAGTCTCGTGGACCATGTCGTTCTTGCGCAGGCGGCGGCGGCGCGCGTCGCTCTTGCCGCGAAGGAGGTGCTTCGCGCCTGCCTTGCCGCGTCGAATGCGTCCGGTCCCGGTGTACCGGAAGCGCTTCGAGGCAGCGCTGTGGGTCTTCATCTTCGGCATGGGTGCTCCGTTCGTGGGCTCGTCATCGCCCGTCCTTTCGGAGAGGCCGCCCGCGAGGGCCGACGTCATAGAAGACGGCCGCGCGCGGGTCAAGGCGCCGACGGCGGAGCGACGAGAAGGCGCGCCGCGTGGGCGAGCACGATGTCGCGGAACGCGGCCAGCTTCGGAGCGAGCGGCCGCGCGGGCGGGTACACCAGGTAGAGGAAGCCGCCGCGGAAGCACCAGTCGGGCAGCACGCGAACGAGCCTGCCGGCCTCGAGCTCGTCGCGCGCGGCGGACCACGCGAGCGGACCGATCCCGCCACCCGCGACGATGGCTTCCCGGATGAAGAGAAAGTCGTTGCCCGTCAGGCGCGCCGCCACGACGACGGTCTTCGAGTGCCGCTCGCTCGTCAGCGTCAGCCGATCGTTCGGGAACGCGGGCATCACGCAGTCGTGGAACGCGAGGTCGTCGGGATCGCGCGGCAGGCCGCGGCGGGCGACGTAGGTCGGCGACGCGAACAAGCGCATCTCGACCGGCGCGAGCTTTCGCGCGACGAGCGACGTCGAGGGCATCGGTCTGCCGGTGGCCCGGATCGCGGCGTCGAATCGCTCGGAGACGAGATCGACGAACCGCGAGGTCAGGTCGATCTCCACGCGGACCTGCGGGTAACGCGCCAGGTACCGCGGCAGGATCGGGGCGAGGAGCGTCTGTCCGAGATCGAGCGGCGCCGTGACGCGGAGCGTCCCATGCGGCTCCGCGGAGTCGCCTCGGATGGCCAGCGTCGCATCACGCAAGCTCGCGACGTGCGGCGCCGCGTGGACGGCCAGTCGTTGCCCCGGGTCCGTCAGCGTGTAGGTGCCGCCGGAGCGCCGCAGAAGCGCGACGCCCAACGACTGCTCCAGCCTGGCCACGGCGCGCCCGACGGTCGATTTCGGAACGCCGAGCCGCCGTGCGGCCGCCGTCAGCGACCCCTCGTCCGCGACCGTCACCAACATCGCGATCTCCTCGAGCCGCCCTGGCGCGGCGTGAGCGGAGGAGGATCCTGACGAGGCTCTGCGCGGCATGACGGGACCGGTCGAGCCACGCGAGGGAGTTGCGTTTCTGCAACCGGAGGTCGCATGGTGGCGCCCTTTCGCGACCAGAGCAACCGCCGCAGGTTCTCACCATGAAGAACATCGGACGATTGGCCATCGGACTCCTCGGCAGCAGCAGCCTTCTCGCGTTCGTGGTGGCGTGCAGCAGCGCACCCGACGCACCGCGCGCACAATCGGGCGCCGCGGTCCGCCCGACCGACGACCCGAGCGCGAGCGCGGGCGCCACGACGACCACCCTGCCCTTCGATCAACGCGCCTCCAAGATCGCGTGGACCGGAGCGAAGGTCACCGGCTCACACGACGGCGGCTTCGGCGCGTTCACCGGCACGGTCGATCTCGTCGACCGCGACCCCGTCCGCAGCCGCGTGCGCGTGGAGATCGACGTCGCGAGCATCACGTCGGACAACGACCGGCTGACCGGCCACCTCAAGAGCCCCGACCTCTTCGACGTCGCTCGGTTCCCGCACGCACGCTTCACCTCGACGTCGATTCGCGCCGGGGCGGCCGGCGGGGCAACGCACACCGTGACGGGCAACCTGGAGCTGCATGGCGTCACCCGGGCCATCACGTTTCCCGCGACCATCCGCGTCGCGGACGACCGCGTCGACGTCGACGCCGCCTTCTCCATCAATCGCCGCGAGTTCGGCATCAACTACCCGGGAATGCCCAACGACCTCATCCGCGACGACGTCGCCCTGCGGTTGACCATTCGTGCTCGGTCGCCCGAGGCGAGCTGA
>JADZFZ010000922.1 GCA_020854145.1 Deltaproteobacteria bacterium
TCAGCGCGCCATGGCTTCCCAGGCGACGTAGTCGTCGTACATCTGCGGCAGGGTCCGCCACTCGACCCGTCCATCGTCGAGATAGGGCTGCATCCGTTCGAGCCATTGGTCGAGCAACATCGTGTCGACCGGTCTTCCCCAGCTCCAGCTCGTGTAGAAGACGTTCACGCGTCCGGGAGCGCGGCTGGCGAGCGCCGTCTCGAGATCGGCGAAGTAGAGGTCGATGTCGGCAGGGGTGAGCGTGCAGCTATCGGGGATCCCGCCGCCGCGTTCCTCCTCGGCACAGGGGAGGCCATTGCCCGCCGGCAGCACGACGAGACGGCCGTCCGGTGAGTCGGTGGTCCAATCGGCACCGCTCTCGACGCGCCACGGTTGCAGTCGATCCGACAACGTCTCGGGCCAGCGCTCGTGACATTCGGCGGCACTCGCGCACATCCGGAAGCTCGCCGGACGCTCCGCCTCCGGCAACGACATCAGACAATAGGCCACCGTCCCGGAGGTGAACCGGAATCCCGCCTCGATCGAGGCGGCGACCCAGTCCAGGTGGGAGCAGACCCCCGACACGTGCCGGACGTCGATGCCCAACGCCCCGAGCTGTCCGTAACGGAGCAGCAGATCGGAGGCGAACCGCGCCTGATCGTACATGGGGCTCGGCGCGCCCCCGAGATCCGCGTGCACGCCGACCGCGTGCCCCATCGCCTCGAGCTCGGAGTAGAGCGTATCCGAGCGCACCGCGACCTCGCTCGTCAGCTCGAATCGCGCCTCGAACGTGGCGCGCGCGCTCGCCGACTGCAGCTGCTCGCCGTACGCGACGAGCTGCTCGCGAAAGCGATCGTAGAACGTCGGCTCGTGCCAGGGCAGCGCCTCGAGATGCACCACGAGGCCGATGGAAAGAGGACCCGGCGGCCCCGCATCCGCGCCCGCGTCACCCGGCGCAGGCGGGGTGGGTGGTGTCGGAGGAGTGGGTGGCACGGGCGATGGCGGGCCCAGGTCCGGCCCCGCCGAGTCACCGGGTGGTGGCCCGGCATCCGGCGCGCCGGAGGACGAGTCGTCCCCACACGCGAGCAGCGAGAGACACGACGCGACCAGCGCGATCGAACATCGGATGGGATTCATGGGCGTTGTCCTCCGAAGCGTCCTGACCCGAGCGAGCGCAATCGGGCACCGAGTCTAGACGAGCGCGATTCGGTGTGGGCGTCTCATCGACACGCGACTGGAACGTCGGGTCACCCGACGCTACGAGAGAGGGATGGGTCACGACGTGCTCGGAAGATTCCATCCCGCCGTCCGCGAATGGTTCTCGGGGGCGTTCGCGGCGCCGACCGCGGCGCAGGCCAAGGCGTGGCCGCACATCTTGGCCGGTGAATCGACTTTGCTCCTCGCACCGACGGGATCGGGCAAGACGCTCGCCGCGTTCCTGGCGGCGATCGAGCGACTGATGTTCTCCGAGCCGACCGGGATCGCCGGAACCGGATGCCGCGTCGTCTACGTCTCGCCCCTCAAGGCGCTCGCGGTGGACGTGGAGCGCAACCTGCGGGCGCCCCTCGCCGGCATCGCGGCAGTCGCCGAGCGTCGCGGGGAGCGGGCTCGAATTCCCACGATCGCGGTTCGTTCGGGGGATACCCCGCAGAACGAGCGCGCGAAGATCGCCCGAAGACCGCCGGACATCCTCATCACGACGCCGGAGTCGTTGTACCTGGTCCTCACCTCGAGAGCGGCGAGCACGCTCGCGTCGGTGGAGACGGTGATCGTGGACGAGATTCACTCCGTCGTATCGACCAAACGCGGGGCACACCTCTTCTTGTCACTGGAGCGATTGGAGGAGGCCAGGACCGGCAATCGCCCGCTCCAGCGAATCGGATTGTCTGCCACACAGCGCCCTCTCGACGAGGTGGCGCGACTGTTGGGAGGGGGAGAGACCGACGTGGCCGACGAGTCCGCGTGGCGACCGCGCGCCGTGCGGGTCGTCGATGCGGGAAGGAAGCGCGCTCTGGAGCTCCGAGTGGAGGTGCCGGTCGAGGACATGGCGTCGCTCGGTCGAGGCGAGGGTGCGCCGGCTCCCGGGGCGACTCCGAGCATCTGGCCCGCGATTCACCCCCGGCTCGTCGAGCTCGTCCGTCGGCACCGCTCGACGATGATCTTCGTGAACAGCCGGCGATTGGCGGAGAAGCTCGCTGGCGACCTGAACGAGCACGCGGGCGAGGAGATCGTGTTGGCGCACCACGGATCGGTCGCGCGCGAGCAACGGTTGACCATCGAGGAGCGATTGAAGGCAGGCTCCTTGCCGGGAATCGTTGCCACCTCGACGCTCGAGCTCGGCCTCGATCTCGGCGCGGTGGATCTCGTCGTGCAGATCGAGGCTCCCCCGTCGGTCGCCGCCGGGATGCAGCGAGTCGGCAGGAGCGGTCACCAGGTCGAGGGTGTCTCGTCTGGAGTCGTGTTCCCGAAGTACCGCGGAGATCTGCTGGCGTGCGCGGCGGTTGCGGAGCGAATGCACGCCGGCGACGTCGAGGCCACGTATTACCCGCGCAGCCCGCTCGACGTCCTCGCGCAGCAGATGGTCGCCATGGTCGCCGTGCGACCCCACCACGAGGACGAGCTCTATTCGATCGTCCGAAGGGCTGCTCCGTTCGCCGAGCTCCCGCGCTCCGCGTTCCATGGCGTGCTCGACATGCTCGCGGGGCGCTACCCCTCGGACGACTTCGCGGGGCTCCGGCCTCGCGTGGTGTGGGATCGCGTCACCGGCAGTGTGAAAGCCAGACCGGGTGCCCAGCGAATCGCCGTGGTCAATGGAGGAACGATTCCCGACCGCGGGCTCTACGGGGTCTTTCTCGAAGGCGACGGCGACGAGAAGAGGAGCCGACGCGTCGGCGAGCTCGACGAGGAGATGGTCTTCGAGACGCGCGAAGGGGAGCTCTTCGTGCTGGGCGCCTCGACTTGGCGAGTGGAGGAGATCACCCACGATCGGGTGGTGGTGACTCCGGCGCCCGGTCAGCTGGGCAAGATGCCTTTCTGGCACGGAGACCGTCCGGGGCGTCCCGTCGAGCTGGGGCGGGCCATCGGAGCCCTGGCGCGAACGTTGGCCAAAGCACCGGCGGAGCAAGCGCGCAAGACGCTCGTCGAGAGCCATGCGCTCGACGTGGGAGCGGCCGACAATCTGGTGCGTTACTTGGAGGAGCAACGCGCTGCGACTGGCGAGGTGCCGAGCGACCGGACCATCGTCGTGGAGCGGTTCGTCGACGAGATCGGCGATTGGCGGGTCTGTGTGCTCTCTCCGTTCGGTGCGAAGCTCCACGCGCCGTGGGCGAGCGTGGTGACGGCGCGATTGCGCGAGCGATACGCCGGCGACGTCGAGACCCTCTGGTCCGACGACGGCATGGCGTTCCGACTGCCCGAGACGAGCGAGCCTCCGGGCGTGGACCTGTTCTTCCCGGATCCCGAGGAGATCGAGGATCTGGTGATCAAGACCGTCAGCGGCACATCCATGTTCGCCTCTCGATTCAGGGAAGCCGCAGGGCGTGCGCTCCTTCTTCCGAAGAAGAGCCCGCATCGCCGTCAAGCCCTCTGGGCGCAACGGAAGAGGGCACAAGAGCTGCTGCAGGTGGCGACGAGATACCCGTCGTTTCCCATCGTCCTCGAGACCTATCGGGAGTGTCTGAAAGACGTCTTCGATCTCGCGGGCCTCAAGGACCTTCTCGGTTCCATCCAGTCGCGCAAGGTCCGTGTGGTGACGGTCAGCTCGCAGCGACCGTCTCCGTTCGCGTCGTCCTTGCTCTTCGCCTGGGTGGGCAGCTTCGTCTACGACGGCGACGCGCCCCTGGCGGAGCGCAGAGCCCAATTGCTGGCGATCGACAACGCACAGCTGCGCGAGCTCCTCGGAGAAGCGGAGCTGCGCGACATCCTGGACCCCGAGGCGATTGCGAGCGTCGAGGCGAGCCTGCAGCGGACGGATGGGACGCGACCTGCGCGCAACGCGGACGAGGTGCACGACCTGCTGCTCGGGCTGGGCGATCTGTCGGTCGGCGAGATTGCGGCGCGCGCGATCGCGGGCGCGCAGGTTCGGACATGGCTGACCTCGCTCGAAAGAGAGCGTCGTGCGTTGCCTGCCCAGGTAGGCGCGGAGCGGAGGTGGATCGCGTGTGAAGACGCGGCGCGTTACCGCGACGCGGTGGGAGTCGTGCCGCCGCCCGGATTGCCTGCCTCGTTCCTCGAGCCGGTGGCGGAGCCGGTCCTGGATCTCGTTTCGCGGTTCGCGCGCACGCACGGCCCGTTTCGCGCGGAGACGCTCGGGAATCGGTTGGGCCTCGCCGTCGGGCCCGTGCGCTTGGCGCTCGCGCGGCTGGTCGAGATGGGCAAGGTCGTCGAGGGAGAGCTGCTCCCCGGCGAGAGACGTGGGCGCGAGCACTGCGACGTCGGGGTGCTCCGTGCCATCAAGCGCAGATCCCTGGCGAAGCTGCGCTCGGAGGTGGAGCCGGTCGATCAGGCGACGTTCGTGCGATTCCTGCTGGAGTGGCACGGTGTGGGTCGTCCGCAGCGGGGAGCCGCGGCGCTCTCGGCGGCGATCGGGCAATTGCAGGGGGCGCCGCTCGTGGCATCGTCGCTGGAGAGCGAGATTCTCCCCGCGCGATTGAGCGATTTCGCGCCGCCGGCGCTCGATGCGCTGACGTCGTCCGGAAGCGTGATCTGGCGAGCGATCGAGCCAATCGGCGGATCCGA
>JADZFZ010000923.1 GCA_020854145.1 Deltaproteobacteria bacterium
CGAGCGCGCGCTCGGAGTGTTTCTGCTGCCGGTCGAGCTCGGTGTCGCGGCGGGCTGCGGAGAGCTCGATCTTGCGGTGCTCGACGCGGTGCGATTGCTCGGCGTCGACGACGTCGGTGTCGGCCTTCCGTTGTGCGGCGTGGCGCAGCAACGCGTTCTCCTCGGCGTCGATCGTGTCGTGGTGTCGCGCCGACTCGATGCGTCGCGTGGCTTTCTCGTCGGAGACCTGCAGTCGCACCGACTCGCGCTGCAATTGTGTGAAGAGCTCGGAGAGCTCGGAGTCCGCGATCGTGGCCGAGAGCACGGTCGCGGCGGTGATGACGACACCGTTCTCCGAGAAACGTAGGGTCGTGTCCTCACCGAAGAGGGCGCCGCGGACGATGCTCGGGAGGTCGGCGAGAAGCTCGCGCGCGGAGCGTTGTCGCGTCGCTTCCCGGACACGCGCGCGCACGACGTCGGCGACGAGCTTCACGGGATCCTCGACGTCGAACCAGCGATCGCGGTCGCCGTCGAAATGCCCCGCGAGACCGAGCCGGATCCGGAAGCGGACGAAGTCGCGCGTCTCGGCATCGAACGTGTCGGCGAATCGCCCGCCGCGAACACGGAGGAAACACGTCGTGACGGTGGCGTGCCCGTCCTTCGACGGTCCCTTGCTCAGCGTGAGGGGAGACAGTTGCTCCTCGAGCTCGAGCAACACGACCTGCGGGCCGACCTCGACGCGTCGGCCGTGGCGCGAGGTGATGAGGCACGCTTCGTTGTTGGGGATGGTGATCGAGAGCGCCCAGGGCGTCGTGACGGCCTCGTCCTTGGTCGTCTTGTGCGGCTCGTTGCGCGAGATCCAGAGGTTCCATTGATCGCGCGGGACGCGACGCGGGACGTGCTCCTCGAAGCGCGGGTCGATCAGGTACGAGGTCTGGCCGCGCACCGTCTTGACCATGCCCGAGCGCAGGTCGCGTACGTAGATGCCGGATTTCTGGTCGATCCCGACGGCCTGGATGACGACCGTGTCGTGGTCGTTGCCGACGTGGGGCTCGCGCGAGACCGGGTGGATGACCTCGGCTTCGATGAACGGGAAGAAGACGCTCGGCAGGCCGCGCACGATGAGCTCGTGGCCCGCGTCGTAGTGCTCGCGGTCGAGCGGGAAGCCGGGCGGCAGGTGACGCGCCAGGCGCTCGCGCGAGACGGGCGTGATGATGCGGAGCCAGAGCGCCTGGTGCTCGGCGAGCTCGTAGGCGTCGTACACGCGGCGCCGTGACCCGCGCTGCATGAAGGCGTCGTGCGGGCCGGGGAACACACGCGCGGGCCCGCGGACGATGCGCGGATTGCCGTCGGCGTCGAAGAGGATGCAGAACTCTTTCGGACCGAGCACGACGGCGCGGCGGGCGTAGGGATCGGCGGGCGCCTGACGCCGGTCGCCGCGTTCGCCCACCTTGCCGCGGCGCGCGGCCACGAGCACCTGCTGTCGCGAGTCCCAGGCGCCGTCGAGCGCGGCCAACATGATGGCGCGTTGCGCGAGCGTCAGATCCTGGCGATGGCGGAGCTCGTTCTTCGTCACGCTGAACTGCTTGGCGCTCAGCCCTTCGCGGACCTGCGTGATGAGCTTGGCGAGCTCCTGCGCGATGGGCGCGGGCAGGGTCGCGATGCCCTCGTCGTCGGTGTCCTTCGGCTCGCTCTCCTCGACGGGCGGCACGATCTCGATCCCGGAGGGCGGGATGAAGAGCTGCGTGTGGCGGCCCTGGATGACGATCCGCTGGCCGAGGCGCAGCTGCGTGTCGGCTCCGGCCTCGTCGGGGCCGAGGCTCGCCGCCTCGGGTCGCTCCGCTTCCTCTCCCGAGTCGATCACGGCGCTCGACAAGAGCGCGGAGCTGACGACGAGGCGGTGATAGGGCGCCTTCTCGTCGAGCGATCCGACGACCTCGACGAGCAGATAGTGATTGGCGCCGAGCTTGTGCGCGGGGCGGACCTCCGCCGACTGCCCGGGCCAGAGCGGAAAGGCACACGGGCCGGGGATGATCCGCGTGGTGCCGAGCAGGAGGTCCTTCTCCTTGTTGCCGCCCGGCACGTAGCTTCCGTTGAGCGCGGCCTCCATGCCGTCGGCGCGAA
Source organism: Deltaproteobacteria bacterium (assembly GCA_020854145.1). Classification (GTDB taxonomy): domain Bacteria; phylum Myxococcota_A; class Polyangia; order Polyangiales; family JADZFZ01; genus JADZFZ01. Next base: position 2,104 of record JADZFZ010000923.1, read on the forward strand.
TCGGGTTCGACAGGATGATGTACTGGCCGTCCTTCGCGATGACGAAGGGACGCGCTTCCATCGGCGCCTGCTCGAAGCCGCCGCGGTCGTTCGCGCGGACGATGCGGTCGTTGGCGCTCGGCGTGAACTCGGTCGGACCGACGTGCGTCAGGATCTCGCCCGACGTCTCGTTGAGAGACCACAAGAACGACCGACGCGGAACCGGGATCTTCTGTCTGCTCTCGACGCTCATCGGGCACCTCGCGAAATTCGCTGCGTAGCTGGCGGGGGGCTTGCCCTGGAAGACACGTCTTCCCGCTGGCCAGCACGGGATCGACCCCGTAGCGCGAGGCGGCACGCGAGATCAAGCGCGTCGGCGTGCGGGCGACGATCGACCTGCGACGCTCAGGAGGCCTCCTCGGCGCCGTCGTCGTGATCGAGCTCCTGCTTGGCGAGATCGAGGCGCATCGCGCCGCCGGAACGACCGTGCTTCGTGGCGATGAGCTCGGCCACGATGGAGACCGCAATCTCGTCCGGCGTCTCGGCGCCGAGGTCGAGGCCAATCGGCGCGGCAATGCCGCCGAGCGGGGCGTCGGGCCGGCGACTGCGGATGCGCCGGGCGATCTGGAGCACCTTGCGCCGGGAGCCGATCATCCCGAGATAGGCGCGCGGCCGGTCGAGACACGCAGCGAGCGCCTCTTCGTCGAGCCGGTGGTCGTGCGTGCAGACGATGACGTAGGCGGAGGGCCCGAACGGGAGCATTCCCGCGCGCACGGCCTCGGCGGGATCGGCGAGCACGCGTCGCGCATCCGGGAATCGCTCGGGCGTCAGCAGCTCCTCGCGATCGTCGACGACGGTGACCTCGAACCCGACCCGTTCGGCGAGCGCCGCCGTGGGCTTGGCGACGTGGCCGGCGCCGAACAGCAAGAGCGCGGGTCGCCCCTCGATTCGTTCCACGAAGACTTCCATCTCTCCCCCACAACACATCCCGAGGTCGCGCGCGAGGTGTCTGGAGATGCGTCGCGGCTTGCCGTCCGCCAGGGTCTCGCGCATCGCGGCGATCACCGTCTCCTCGATGCGTCCGCCGCCGACCGTGCCGACGGTCGTACCGTCGGGCGCGAGCAGCAGACGGGCCCCGACGACCTGCGGCGTGCTGCCGGCGGTGCGGATCACGGTGGCGAGCGCGGCGGCCTCTCCGCGATCGAGGAGCGCGAGCAGAGCGGACGCGATGGCCCTCACGCCGACGAGGATAGCCGTGATGGCTTCTTGCCGGATCACGTGGACATCCGTACAGTCGCCCCTGCACCCATGCGCAGGCCCAATCGAGAGCGCGACGAGAAGCCCCAACCGTCCGCCCGGAGCGAAGTCGAGGGGCGCGATCGCGTGCTTGCACGAGCTCGGCACGATCGGTCGTCCGTCCGATCTCCGGCACCCGACGTGCGTCCTTCTCCCTCGGTGGCGCGCAGGCCGGCGCCGTGGGCTCGCGCAGAAGGCGTCGAGGCGGTCGTGGCGCGCTGGCAACGCTCGCCTCGGGTGCGGCAGTGCATCTTGCTCGACGCGCCGATCGAGGCCGAGGAGGGGCAATTCGCCGATTTGCCGGATTCGCTCGATCCGGCGCTCCGCGATTCATTGCGTGCCAGAGGGATCTCTCGGCTCTACGCGCACCAGGCGCGCGCATTCGATCTCGCACGGGCGAATCGTCCATTCGTCATCGCGACACCGACGGCGAGCGGCAAATCGCTCTGTTACCACCTGCCGGTGCTCGATCGGCTCGTGCGCGATCCCGACGCGCGCGCGCTCTATCTGTTCCCGACGAAGGCGCTGTCGCGCGATCAGGAAGAATCGATTCGCGCGATGCTCCACGAGGCCGGCATCGATCGGCCGGTCGTCACCTACGACGGCGATACCCCCGGCGACGAGCGACGTGCGGCGCGGCAGCGATCGTCCATCGTCGTGACGAATCCCGACATGCTGCACGCGGGGATCCTTCCGCACCACGCAGCGTGGTCGGGATTCTTCGCGAACCTCCGGACCGTGGTGCTCGACGAGCTGCACACGTACCGCGGGGTGTTCGGCTCCCACATGGCGCACGTGCTCCATCGGCTCGAGCGCGTCGCACGTTTCCACGGGTCCGATCCGCTGTACGTCGCGGCCAGCGCGACGATCGGCAATCCGCGGGAGCATGCGTCGCGTCTGCTCGGGCGCGACGTCGAGGTGATCGCCGAGTCGGGCGCACCTCGGGGGCCGCGGCGCGTGCTCGTGTACGACCCGCCGGTCGTCGATCCGGAGCGCGGGATTCGCGGCAGCTACGTGAAGCACGCCGTCGGGCTCGCCGCGGATCTGCACCGCGCGCGCGTGCCGACGATCGTGTTCGCGCTCTCGCGGAACAACGTCGAGGTCATGGTGAAGTACATCCGCGAGATGCTCGCGAAGGACGGCGAAGACGTCGAAGGCGTGCAGTCGTACCGCGGGGGGTATCTGCCGGAGACGCGGCGGCGCATCGAGCGCGGGCTGCGCGACGGCACGGTGCGCACGGTGGTCGCGACGAGCGCGCTCGAGCTCGGGATCGACATCGGGGATCTCGACGCGGTGGTGTGCGCCGGGTGGCCGGGGACGTTCGCGGGATTGTGGCAGCGATTCGGCCGCGCCGGACGACGCGGGGCGCCCGCGGTGACGGTGCTCGTGACCTCGGCGGCGCCGATGGATCAGTTCGTCGCGCGTGCGCCCGAGGCGCTGCTCGGTGCGCCGATCGAAGAGGCGCGAATCGATCCGGAGAATGTCGAGGTGCTCGTGCAGCACCTGAAGTGCGCGGTGTTCGAGCTGCCGTTCGAAGCGGGCGAGCCCTACGGAGGGCTCGACGCGAAGTCGACGGGCGATGCGCTGGAGTTCCTCGCGTCGCACGGGGTCGTGCACGCGTCGTCGGTGGACCCCTCACCCCGAACCTCTGCCCTCGGCTCGACCTACCACTGGACGTCGGATGCTTATCCGGCGACGCGCGTCAGCTTGCGCAACATCGGGTGGGACAATTTCGTGATCGTCGACGTCGAGCACGACCGAACGCTCGCGGAGCTGGATTGGCGCTCGGCGCACACCATGTTGCACGAGCAGGCGATTTATCAGCACGAAGGCGAGCAATATCAGGTCGAGCGGCTCGACCACCCGAATCACAAGGCTTTCGTCCGCAAGGTCGCGCCCGACTATTACACCGACGCGATGACCTTCGTGCAGGTGGGCGTGCTCTCGACCGACGAGAGTGGCTCGGCATTCGGGGCACGCAGCGGGCGCGGCGACGTCTCGGTCGTGGAGACGGTCGTCGGGTACAAGAAGATCAAGTTCCACACGCACGAGAACGTCGGGTTCGGCGAGGTGCACCTGCCCGAGATGCAGATGCACACGACGGCGGCGTGGTGGACCGTGCCGGAAGCGACCGTGCTCGAGGTGGCCGAAACCGAATGCGTGCCGCGCAGCACGGTGGTCGACGCGGTGCGCGCGCTCGGCCACGCGCTCCACACGGTGGCTGCGGTCGCGCTGATGTGCGACGGGCGCGACCTCGGCGTGGCGGTCGGGGGCGAGAGCGGATCGCCGGGGCGATCGGGGGCGGGGCCGCTCTTCGATCCGACGGTGTTCCTCTACGACCGCTATGCGGGTGGCATCGGCCTCGCGCCACGGGTCTTCGATCTGCGCGAGGCGCTGCTGGCGCGTGCACGCACGATGGTCGCCGGATGCGGCTGCGAGATGGGCTGCCCGGCGTGTATCGGCCCTCCGCCGTACGTCGAGCAGGCTCCCGTCTCGCGACAGCTCGAGCGCGGCGCAGATGCACGCCCTTCCCTGGCGCTCGGGCGTGTTGCGACCTCGCCGTCGCCCGCTGCCGCGGGCGACGGGCTCACTCGGAGTTCGCCTTCCGAGCCTCCCACACCCCACAACCGAAGCACCCTGGTCGGAAGGCGAAATTCACCCCAATTCGCCCCCCCGACGGGGGCGAATTCCTTCCCCGCAATCGCTCCCGCCCACGAGAACCACTCCGTCATCCGACGGAGACGCGCGATGGTCGTCGCATTGTGCGACGCACTGGCCGTCGCGAGCGCGTGTTGAGCAGGTCGACGTGGCGCTCGATCTCGCAGCCAAGCTGAGTCGGCTCGGGAGCGCGGGCCCGGAGTCGCGCCCGCCC
>JADZFZ010000924.1 GCA_020854145.1 Deltaproteobacteria bacterium
ATCTCGTTCGACGTGCCGGCCGGCGGCACCATCGCGCTCGTGGGCGAGAGCGGATGCGGCAAGAGCGTCACCGCGCTCTCCATCCTGCGGCTCGTGCAGTCGCCTCCGGGCCGCATCGAGTCCGGAAGGATCCTGCTGCGCGGCAAAGACCTGCTGCACCTCTCCGAGCGCGAGATGCGCAAGCTGCGCGGCAGCGAGATCTCGATGATCTTCCAGGAGCCGATGACGTCGCTGAACCCCGTCTACACGGTGGGCGCGCAGATCGTCGAGGCCATCCGGCTCCACCAGAAGGTCTCCTCGTCGGAAGCGCGCAAACGTGCCATCGAGATGCTCGCGAAGGTGGGGATCCCCTCTCCGCAAGAGCGAATCGACGCCTACCCGCACCAGCTCTCGGGCGGCATGCGGCAGCGCGTGATGATCGCCATGGCGCTCTCGTGCGAGCCGAAGCTCCTCATCGCCGACGAGCCCACCACCGCGCTCGACGTCACCATCCAAGCGCAGATCCTCGACCTCCTCGCGAAGATTCGCGCCGAGCGCGGCCTCTCGGTCGTGCTCATCACGCACGATCTCGGGATCGTGGCGGAGTTCGCGGACGAGGTCGTCGTCATGTACGCCGGCAAGGTCGCGGAGCGCGCGAAGGTGCAAGACCTCTTCGCCGAGCCGCTCCACCCGTACACGCGCGGTCTGTTGCGCAGCGTGCCCTCCTACGGCGAGAACGCCCAGCGGGACCGGCTACCCACGATCGAGGGCGTGGTGCCCGACCTGCGGTCGTTGCCTCGCGGATGTCGGTTCCAGGATCGCTGCCCCGACGTCGCGGAGGTCTGCCGCCAGAAGGAGCCGCCTCTCGTGAAGCTGACGCTCGGCCGCGGACCCCGTGCGGAATCGTCGCGCGAGGTCGCGTGCTTCGTGTCCGTCAGCGCGGTCGAGCGCGCGAGCGACCGCGGTCCGGCCGAGGTCGTGTCGTGAGCAGCGCGGAGCCCGTGGCGGAGAAGAAGCCTTCGGCCGACAAGAAGGCGGCCGAGCCGCTGCTCGAGGTGCAGGGGCTCACCAAGCACTTCGTCCAGCGGCGCGGCTTGCTGACGCGCGCAGAGGTCCTGCGTGCGGTGGACGGCGTCTCCTTCGCGCTCTTCCCCGGCGAGACGCTCGGGCTCGTCGGCGAGAGCGGCTGCGGAAAGAGCACGCTCGGCCGCACCGTGTTGCGTCTCTACGACCCGACGGCGGGGCGGATCCGATTCGAGGGCAAGGACATCACGACGTTGTCGCAGTCGGCGCTCCGGCCGATGCGCCGTCACATGCAGATCATCTTCCAGGATCCCTATTCGTCGCTGAACCCCCGCATGACGGTGCGCGACATCGTCGGCGAGGCGATTCGCATCCACGAGCTCGCGCGCACGCGCTCGGACGAAGAGCAGTGCGTCGCCGACCTGCTCAAGCGCGTCGGGTTGCGCCCCGACCAGATGAGCCGCTACCCGCACGAGTTCTCCGGCGGGCAGAGGCAGAGAATCGGGATTGCCCGCGCGCTCGCCGTGGAGCCGCGATTCATCGTCGCCGACGAGCCGGTCTCGGCGCTCGACGTCTCCATCCAGGCACAGATCGTCAACCTGCTCCGCGACCTGCAGGACGAGCTGAAGATTGCCTATCTCTTCATCGCGCACGACCTGAAGGTCGTCGAGTACATGAGCCACCGCGTGGCGGTCATGTACCTCGGCCGCATCGTGGAGATCGCCGACAGCAGCCGTCTCTACGATGGACCGAAGCACCCCTACACCCGCGCCCTGATGAGCGCGATCCCGATCCCCGAGCCCGGGAAGAAGCGATTGCGGATCCTGCTCGAAGGCGACGTGCCTTCTCCGCTCAACCCGCCTGCGGGATGCACCTTCCACCCGCGTTGCTCGATGGCCGAGAAAGGCCTCTGCGACAAGACGTCTCCCGAGCTCCGCGAGCTCGCCGACGGCCACTGGGTCTCCTGCCACCTGGCCGAGTGACCCCGGGTCTCGGTCGCCTCGTCGGACTGTCCGAGCCACGAGAACAGGTGCAACGCACCTTGCATTTTCGGCATGGCACACCGAAAATGCAGGGTCGTGCCCACACTCGTCCCGCGAGACGCTCATGTTCGTCGGGTGCTCCGTTTGCTACGTGAGCATCGCGTGGTGGCTTTGCTCGGTGCGCGGCAGGTCGGCAAGACGACGTTGGCTCACATGGTGGCTGCGCGTCGGGGCGGGGCCGTTCATTGGTACGATCTCGAGAGCCCTCGCGACCTCGCGCGCCTCGAGCAGCCGCTGACCGAGCTCGAAGGGCTCACGGGCCTGGTCGTGCTCGACGAGATCCAACGTAGGCCGGAGATCTTTCCGGTTCTGCGGGTCCTGGCCGATCGTCCGCGAGGGGCACGATTCCTGGTCCTCGGCAGCGCGGCTCCGGACCTGCTCCGCCAGAGCTCGGAGACGCTTGCCGGGAGAATCGTGTTCCACCACGTCGGAGGCCTCGCGCTGGGAGAGGTACCGTCTTCGAGCCTCGACCGTTCGTGGGTCCGCGGTGGCTTCCCACGGTCCCTGCTCGCCCGGACGGAGCGAGCGAGCTTCGAGTGGCGCCTGGCTTTCTTGCAGACCTTCGTGGAACGAGACCTCCCGGCGCTCGGGATGGGCTCGCCGCCTCCGACGCTGAGTCGATTCTGGGGGATGCTCGCTCACTGGCACGGTCAGACGTGGAATGGCTCGGAGCTCGGGCGATCGCTCGGGGTCGCGGACACCACCGTACGACGCTGGCTCGACTTTCTCGAAGGAACGTTCGTCGTGCGCGTTCTCCGGCCCTACTTCGAGAATCTCGCGAAACGGCAAGTGAAGTCCCCGAAAGTCTACGTGGCGGACACGGGGCTGCTGCACGCGCTCCTCGGATTGCCGACGCGAGAAGCGCTCCTGGGGCACCCGAAGGTGGGTGCATCGTTCGAGGGCTTCGGTATCCAGGCCATCGTGGATCACCTCGAGGCACAACCGTCCGAAACCTACTTCTGGGCGACTCCGTCGGGCGCCGAGATCGATCTCGTGGTGATTCGTGGCAATCAACGTCGCGGCTTCGAGATCAAACGTGCCGACGCCCCGGTCATGACTCCGTCGATGCGGATTGCCGCTGCGGATCTCCGCCTCGACTCGATCGACGTGGTCTACCCGGGCAACGCGTCGTACGCGATTGCGCCCGGCGTGCGCGCAGTCCCGATCCGAGCGATCCGAGACCTCGTCGCGCCGTTGCGCTGAGGGGAGCGGGCCCAGGCCGGCTCACCTCGCGGGCTCGAAACGGGCGGCTTCTTCGTTGCGCCAACGGGCACTCGCGCGCCATCGGAACCGCCGGAGGGCGTCGGAGTCGCGGCCTTCGACGGCGTCGGCAGCCCACTCGCCGAGGAGCGGAGCGAGCTTGAACGCATGGCCGCTGTCGCCCGTGGCGAGCACGAGACC
>JADZFZ010000925.1 GCA_020854145.1 Deltaproteobacteria bacterium
ACGACAACCTCGCTGTCGTCGGAGACGAGACGGTCGAGGTCTCGGGCACACAGACCGTGTCGGTCACGGCCAACACGACGCTCGGCACCACGGCCAGCAAGACGGTCACCATCAAGGGTGCAGAGGATCTCGGTACCGAGAAGAACCTCGGTGGCAAGAACGACGGCAGCAAGACGCACCACGTCTGCGCGGTGCAGAACGTTCTCGCGAACAAGGTCGACGAGGCGTTCAACGCCACGCTCTCGCGCACGGTGGGAGCGGCCTACGCCATCAACGCGGCCAAGGCCATCGTGGAGGCGGTGGGCGGCGCGAAGACCGAGAGTGTCGGTGCCGCGAAAGTCATAAAGTGCAAGTCGTTCGCGGAGAACATCGGTGCGGCCAAGGCGCTGACGTCCGGGATGGTGACGGAGAAGACCGCGGCGGACGTGACGTACGGCGCAGGCGGCGCGATCGCGCACACGGCGGCGGGCCCCATCAGCGTCAAGTGCGGGGGCGATTACATCTTCTCGGGCAAGACGGTGCGCATCACCGCGCCCGGAGGCATGACCATCAAAGGGGGAGGCTCGAAGATCACGATGAAGGGCAGCAAGATCACGATGAAGGCGAGCAGCATGGGCGCCTCGGGCGGCCCGTCGCTGCAGCTCAAGGGCACCATCAACTACAAGCCGTGATGCAGGGACTCGTTCCACGCCTGACGCTGGGGAGCGCGCCTTCCGACGCCTATCGCGTGCTGTCGGTCCACGGCCGCGAGACCCTCTCCGACGGCTACCGCATCGTGGTGGCCGCGGTCTCTGCCGAGCCGGACGACCTCTCGGCGAAGCTCGGGTCGTCGGTTTCGCTCGCCATCGAGATCGACGGAGAGCCCGTGCGCTGGTTTCACGGTCTGCTCGAGGCGGCGACCGTGTCCGCGGAGCGACCGAACGTCTTTCTCTGCCGCATCGAGATCGCAGCGCGGATCGAGACGCTGAAGCTCGGGCGCGATTGCCGGATCTTCCAGAACATGACGGTGCCCGACATCGTCGAGGACGTGCTCGGGCGCGCGGGCGTGGACATTCCCCACGAGTGGCGCACGACGGGCACGTACCGCGAGCGCGAGCACCTGGTGCAGTACAACGAGAGCGACTTCGACCTCGTCAGCCGGCTGCTCGCCGAGGAAGGGATTGGCTTCGTCGTCCGCAACGACGCCTCGACCGATACCGTCGTCTTCTTCGACGACGATTCCGCGTGGGAGCCGCTCGCGGACGAGATGCCGTTGCGCGACCGCGACAATGCGGAGACCGCCCTGACGGGGCACGACGCCGCCTTCGACGTGCAGGCGGCTCGCTCCGTGGCGTCGGACGCGGTGATGCTGCGCGACTACGCGTACGCGACGCCTTCGCTCGATCTGTCGGCCAAGGCCGCCGCCGAGGGGAGCACGGGTCGCGAGGTGTACCTGCATCCCGGCGGGTTCGCCGAGCTCGCGGACGGCAAACGGCTGGCGCAGCGAACGCTGGAGCGATTGCGCGTCTCCACGAGCACGCTCGCGGCCAAGACGTTCGACTACCACGTCGAGCCCGGCCGTCGCGTCACGCTGCAGGGCCACCGCAACGTGGCGCTCGACATCGATTGGCTGGTCGAATCCGTCACCCACGAGCTCGTGCCCGGCGGCGAGAGTGGAGACGCCGAGTACCAGAACGAGCTGCACGCGATCCCGGCCGACGTCGTCTACCGACCGCAATCGACGGCGCGCAAGCCCACGCCGGGACCGATGCTGGCATTCGACACCGTGGCGTCGTCGTCGAGCGGCGCGGGGGCCGAGATCCACAACGACGAGCTCGGCCGGGTCAAAGCGCGATTCCCCTGGGACCGCTCGGGCATCACCGACGACAAGAGCTCGGGATGGATGCGCGTGGGCCAGCTCGCCCTGAGCGGTCCGATGGTGATGCCGCGCAAGGACTTCGAGCTGCTCGTGGACCACGAGCGTGGCGACATCGATCGTCCGTTCGTGACGGGTCATCTGTACAACGACGAAGCCATGCCGCCGTACGCGCTGCCGGACGGCAAGACGCGATTCTCGTTGCAGACGGCGACCACCGACGGCGGCGCGGGCGCCAACGAGCTGCGATTCGAGGACGCCGCCGGCGGCGAGGAGATCTTCCTCAACGCCTCGCGCGACGGCAGCACCCTCGTGGACGACGACGCCGATTGGTCCATCGAGGTCAACGACGGCACGGAGGTCGGCGCGGATCACACGGTCAGCGTGGGCGGCAACTCCAATGCGAAGGTCGGCGGAGCGCGGACGTTGACCGTCGGCGGGCAGCAGAAGATCGCCGTCGGAGGCAGCTACGCGGACACCATCGGCGGCAGCCTGACCGTCGACATCTCCGGCACGCGCACGGTCAAAGCAGGCGGCGACTTCACCGAGAACACGACGGGCACGCTCACGCGCAACGTGGACGCGATGCAGGTCGTCACGGCGATCGCGGGCTACCAGCGCAAGGTCAAGGGAGCCTCGACGGCCGACATCGGCGCGGCGTGGCTCGAGCTCGCCGCGGGCAGCCGGATGGCCTCCGTCGCCACCGTGTTCAGCGAGACCGTCTCGGCGCTGAAGCTCATCTCGGCGAAGTCTTTCTCCCTCTCGTGCATCGGTGCGTACGCATTGCAGGGCGCGGCGCACTCGGTGAAAGCCGACGGCAATCGGACCGACAATGCCCGGGTCGTCACCGTCTCGGCGGGCGGAGGCATCAAGGTCAAGGCGACGAACATCAACTTCGAAGCGACGAGCAAGCTCGTGATCCAGGCGGGCGCCTGCAAGATCACGTTGTCCGGCGGCAGTTGCGAGATCACCGCGCCGCAAATCGATCTGACGGGCGTCAAAGCGCTCGGTCAGGCCATGCACAAGAGCAACTGATGACCTCCGACGTCCTGACGTTGCGAATCGATCCGTTCGTGGTCGGCCTCGAAGGGGGCGCGAGCATCGTCTCGATCGAGGGTCACGAGCAGGTCTCGAGGCCGTTCCGGTACTGGGTGACCCTTCGATCCGAGATGCTCGACGTCGCGGCGGTCCGTGGCACGGTCGCGACCTTCCGCATCGAAGATCGCCACGGCAACGTGCGCCTGGTCTCGGGGATCGTCGCGGGCGTCGAGGCCGTCGCCACGCAGAGCCTCGGTCAATCGGTTTGGCGATTGAAGCTCGTGCCGCGGCCGTTCACCACGTCGTGGCGACACGGATTCCGGATCTTCCAAGAGATGTCCGTGCCCGAGATCGTGAAGAAGGTGTTTGCGGACGCCGGGATCGAGGACGAGTACTTCCGCTGGCCCGACGGGATCGACGGGCGGTACCCGAAGCGCGAGTACTGCGTCCAGTACGACGAGTCGGAGTGGAGCTTCGTCTCGCGCCTGCTCGAGGAAGAGGGCATCTGGTACACGTTCGAGCACGCCGCGGAGCCCGTGGACGTGGGCGCCCACGTGATGGTGCTCGGCGAGACGAGCGAAGAAGCGGCCGAGCAGTCTCTATCGTTCTTGGAGCACGTGTGGCGCGCCCCCGACGGAGCCGAGGGATCCGTCGCAGCGTGGAGAGTGGAGTCGGAGTCGCGCGCGAGCATCAAGGCGGTGGCGCTCGACGACTACGACATGCGCGTGCCGTCGAAGCCGCTCGAGGTGCAGGCGCCTGCCACGTCCGCACAGGCCAAGCCGATCGACGAAGCCGACACGGTGCCGCGACGCGAATGGTACGAGTACCCCGGTCGCTACGTGGACGAGGCCGTGGGCAAGCGGCTAGCGCGCTCGCGACTCGAGGAGCTGCGCGGGCGAAGGCGGCAGCTGCGCGCGACGACCAATGCGCTCTACCTCCAGACGGGTCGGCGATTCGAGCTGCAGCAGCACCCGTTCGCGGACGGGTGGTATTTCCTGACGCGTCTCGGGATGACGATTCGCATGGAGGGAGACTCCACCGAAGGGGCAACCGGCCAGGCTTGGGAGTGCTCGATCGAAGCGGTGCCCCAGGATCAACCGTTTCGCCCGCACAGGGCCA
>JADZFZ010000926.1 GCA_020854145.1 Deltaproteobacteria bacterium
CGAGCGCGCGCGCCGTCCGCGCTTCGTGTGGGAGCCGGCGCGCGACGCGGATCGGTACCGAGTGCAGCTGACGTCGGAGTGCGCGACCGCGACGTACGAGGCGTGCCCGTTCGCGATGCCGGAGCTGGACGTCGAGGTGCGAGACACTCGGTTCGTCCCGGAGGTGCCGCTCGACGTCGAGACCCTCGTGCGACCGCTCGGCCGGAGGTACTTCTGGCGCGTCGCGGCGTGCAGCGCGGCCGGGTGCTCCGACTTCTCGGTCGTTCGATACCTCGACGTCGGCAGGCTGCGCGACGACTTCGACGGCGACGGTTACTCCGACGCGCTCGTCGGCGCGCCGAACCAGGACGTGGGAGCCGTGCCCGAGGCCGGCGTCGTCTACGTGTTCGCGGGATCGCGCAGCGGGATCTCGCCCGACCGCTGGGTCGCGTTGCGCAACCCCGTCACCGACGCGAGCTTGGCGACGACCGCGCGCTTCGGGCACAACGTCGCCTCGCTCGGAGACGTCGACGGCGACGGCTTCGCGGACGCGATCGTCGGCGCACCGCTGCTCGACTCGCTCGACGTCCTCGGCGGGACGATGCTCGACGTGGGCGCCGCGTATCTCTATCGCGGCTCGAGCGACGGCCTCGTGGACGCGCCGATCCCGATCGTCAACCCGAGCGTGATGCCGGCGACCGCGTGGTTCGGCAGCTCGGTCGCGGGCCCCGGAGACCTCGATGGCGACGGCTACGCCGACGTCGTCGTGGCTGCGCACCGCGAGGACGACGAGATCGAGTCCGAAGTCGGGCGCGTGTACCTCTACCCGGGACGCGCGGGCGGGATCGATGGCACCGCGCCGCAGACGATCCCGAGCCCGCTCAGCGCGCGGCTCGAGCGGTTCGGCCGCATCCTCGCGGGGCACGGGGACTTCGACGGTGACGGCTACGTCGAGCTCGTCTCGGGCTCCCCGAACGCGAACACTCATCGTGGGCGTGCCTACGTCTTTCGCGGCGGTCGAGGCCCGTTGCGCGTCGACCCCGAGGTCACGCTGGAGACGACCGCGACCGCGGACGGCTACTTCGGCTTCGCGCTCGGCACGACGGGCGACATCGACGGCGATGGACGCGCGGACCTGGTCGTCGGAGCGCTGCGGGACGAGTTCCCCACGATGCTCGACGACGTGGGCAACCTGCACGTCTACCTCGGTGGCCCCTCGGGTCTGCGTCCGGAGACGGAGGTGCGCGTGCCTTCGCCCACGCCCGTGGTCGACGGCTTCTTCGGGTTCGCGGTCGGCGCCACCGAGCTCGACGGCGACCCGTTGGCGGACGTCCTGGTGGGGGCGACCGGGCAAGGCGCGCTGACCGAAGGCGAGGTCCTCTACTTCCGGTCGACGGGCACGATCTCGACGACACCCACCGCGACCATCGCGCATCCGTTCGGCGGGCACGCTCGTGCAGGCTTCGGCGCCGGCCTCGTCGTGCACTCGGACTTCGACGGCGACGGCCACGTCGACGTGGTCGTGGGCGCGCCGCGACAGCGCCGCACCGTGGATGGCGTCGGCGCAGTCTTCGTCCTGACCGATCCGACCGGCAGCTTCGACCCACCCGACGCGTTGCGCATCGATCACCCCGAGGCGCAGGGTGGCGCGCTCTTCGGCTACGCCCTCGACGGCACGGGCGGCTCCGATCCGGGCAACTGAGGCGCCATCGCGGGGACCTGGCCCGGCGGCGTCACGAGGCGCGCCGTGGTAGACGGCTCGCGTGCCCGAGGCCGCCGTGACGTCCGACCGCGACGAGACGTCGCGCGCCGAGCACGTGGTCCCGCCTGCCGGCCTGCTCGCGCCGCTACGCCCGTACGTCAAGAGCCTGGCCATCGGCGTCGTGCTGCTCGTCGCGACCAACGCGCTCGGTCAGACGGTCCCCTGGCTCTTGCGCGCGGCGGTCGACCACCTCCGCGCGGGACGCATCCGGGAGGTGCTGCCCTACGCCGCGTGGATGGTCGGCATCGCGATCGTCGGGGCGTTCGTGCGTACGGGATCGCGCGTCTTCGTCTTCGACGTCGGGCGCTTCGTCGAGATGGACGTGCGCATGGCCCTGCTCCGCCACGTGCAGCGGCTCGGCCCGGCGTTCTTCCGGAGGATGCCGACGGGCGAGATCATGAGCCGCGCCGTCAACGACCTCGGCCAGCTCCGGCTGCTCTACGGGTTCGGTGCGCTCAACATCGTCAACAGCGTCATCGCCTACGGCTCGAGCTTGACGATGATGTTCCTGATCTCGCCCAAGCTCACCGGCTTCGCGCTCGTGCCGTACCCGTTCTACATCGCGATCACGCAGCTCTTCTCGCGCTGGGTCTTCAAGCACTCGCGCCAGGCGCAGGACGCGCTCGGACGCGTCAGCGACGTCGCGCAGCAGAGCATCGCGGGGATCCGTGTCGTCCGATCGCTCTCGCTCGAGGACGCCGAGCAGCGGCGCTTCGGCGTCGCCAACGACGATGCGCGCGACAAGAACCTCCGCCTGGCGCTGATGCGCGGCGTGATGTTCCCGGTGCTCGGATCCATCGGCGGCATCGGCACGCTCATCGTCGTGTGGCTGGGCGGTCGGATGGTCATCGACGGCGAGCTCACGCTGGGGCAGTTCGTCGCGTTCAACGCGTTCCAGGCGATGCTCGTGTGGCCGACGCTCGCGCTCGGCTTCGTGCTCTCGGTGGTCCAGCGCGGCCGCGCGTCCTACGCGCGCGTCCGCGAGCTGCTCGACGTCGCGCCGGACGTCGTGGATCGGCCGGGCGCGCGCGACGCACCGATCGAAGGCGCGCTCCGGGTCGACGGCCTCTCCTTCTCGCACCGCCTGGCCGACGGCACGGAGCGCAAGGTCCTCGACGACGTCTCGTTCGAGGTGCCCGCGCGCACGTCGGTCGCCATCGTCGGCCCCGTCGGCAGCGGGAAGAGCACGCTCGGCGCGCTGCTCGCGCGCATCCTGCCGACGCCCGACGGCTCCGTCTTCGTCGACGACGTGGACGTCAACGACATCCGCATCCGCGCGTTGCGTCGCACCGTCGTGTTCGCGCAACAGGATCCGTTCCTCTTCTCGACGACCGTGGCGCGCAACATCGGCTTCGCGCTCGACGACACGGACTCGGCCGAGGCGCTCGCGCGCATCGCGCACGCCGCCCGGGAGGCGCAGGTGGCCGACGAGATCGAGGGCCTGCCCGACGGGTACGACACGGTCGTCGGCGAGCGCGGCGTGCAGCTCTCGGGCGGCCAGAAGCAACGCATCGCGCTCGCGCGAGCGCTGCTCGTGGGTCCGCGTGTGCTCGTGCTCGACGATCCGCTCTCTGCGGTCGATGCGCGCACGGAGAGCCGCATCCTCGACGCCCTCGATCGTGCCGCCGAAGGCCGCACGCTCGTGCTCGTCACCAACCGCGTCGCTGCCGCCAAGCGCGCCGATCACGTGGTCGTGCTCGACGCCGGTCGCGTGGTCGCGCGCGGAACCCACGCCGAGCTCGTGGCGCAGCCCGGCGTCTACGCGTCGATCGCGGCGCGTCAGGCGGCCGAGACGGAGATCGAGGCCCTGTGAGCGACGGCGGCAAGAGCCCCGAGGCGACCGCGCCGAACGCGTCGGTCGACGGTGCGACGGAAGCCGCGGGTGCCGGCCCGACGCGCGCCGCCGCTCCCTCGAAGGCGGCCGCCACGCTGCGCGCGTTCCACGAGGAGAAGGCCGCCGAGGAGGGGAGCGACCTCGGCCTGCTGTGGCGGCTGCTGCCCTTCGTTCGCGGTGCGTGGCCCATCCTGATCGTCTCGCTCGCGTTGATGCCCGTCGTGGCCGCGGCGGGACTCGTGCAGCCGTACCTCATCAAGCTCGCCATCGATCGCGCCGTGGTGCCGCGCGACGCCGGAGCGCTCGCAGGCTTCGCCGGCGTCATCGCCGTGGCGCTCGTCGGGGAGCTCGGGATCCGCTTCGCCCAGGCGTATCTGATGCAGCTCGTCGGGCAGCGCGTGATGCACCGCCTGCGGGGCCACCTCTTCGACCACATGCAGCGGCTGCGCGCGTCGTACTTCGATCGCACGCCGGTGGGCCGGATCGTCGCGCGCGTCACCAACGACGTCGACGCCCTCGGCGAGGTGTTCGCGTCGGGCGCCGTCACCGCGCTCGTCGACGTCCTGACGCTGGTCGGCGTCGTCGTGTCGATGTTGCTGCTCGAGTGGCACCTGACGCTCATCGCGTTCGCCGCGTTGCCGCCGCTCCTGATCGCCATCCGCTACTTCCGGCGTTACGCGCGCGACGCGTTCCGCGCGATCCGCGCGAAGACCGCGCAGATCCACGCGACGATGAACGAGCAGGTGCAGGGCGTCGGCGTGGTGCAGGCGTACTCGCGCGAGGCCGCCATGGAGGGCGACTTCCGGCGCCTCAACGCGGACTACCTCGAGGCCAACCGCAAGAGCATCCGCCTGGACGCGATGCTCTTCTCGGTGGTCGAGGCCGTGAGCGTCGTGTCCATCGCGTCCATCCTCTGGTACGCGGGAGGGCACGCCGTGGCCGACGGCGCCGTGACCGTCTCGGGCGCGGTGACCATCGGGACGCTCGTCGCGTTCATGGAGTACCTCGGTAGGTTCTTCATCCCGATTCGCGACTTCGCCACCAAGTACACGCTCGTGCAGTCCGCGCTCGCCTCGGCCGAGCGCGTGTTCGCGTTCCTCGACACCGAAGAGAAGGACGCGCCGCCCGATCCGTCGCGCTCGCTCGCGCGTTACGACGAGAAGATCGACCCCGACGTCGTCGTCCGCTTCGAGAACGTGACGTTCGCGTACGCGCGCGGCGAGCCGGTGCTGCGAGGGATCTCGTTCGACGTGCGACGCGGCGAGCGCATCGCGCTCGTCGGCAGCACCGGAGCCGGCAAGACGACCATCGCGTCGCTGCTGCAGCGTCTCTACGACGTGGAAGACGGGCGAGTGCTCGCCTTCGGCGAGGACGTTCGCGCCTACGATCGGCGCGAGCTCCGGCGTCGGTTCACCGTCGTGCCGCAGGACGTCTATCTCTTCTCGGGCACGGTGCTCGACAACGTCGCGCCCGGCGACGTCCGCCCCGACCGGGGTCGCGTCGAGGACGCGCTGCGCAGGGTGGGTGCCTGGGATCTGCTCCTCCGCCGGGGCGAAGGGCTCGAGGCGCCGGTCGCCGAGCGCGGTCTGAACTTCAGCGCGGGCGAGAGACAGCTCCTGGCGCTCGCGCGGGCGCTCTATCGGGACGCCGAGCTGCTCGTGCTCGACGAGGCGACCGCGAGCGTCGACAGCGAGACCGAAGCGACGCTGCAGGCCGCGGTGGACCGAGTGCTCCGCGACCGCACGTCGATCGTCATCGCGCACCGTCTGTCGACCATCCGCGCGTCCGATCGCATCCTCGTGCTCCACCGCGGCGTCGTCGCGGAGCA
>JADZFZ010000927.1 GCA_020854145.1 Deltaproteobacteria bacterium
CGGACGGATCGGGTGACGGCGCAGGATCGGGAGACGGCGCGACGGCGGCCGGATCGTGCGTGGCGATGAAGCGATCGACGAACGCCGAGTAGCCGTCGGCGCGCACGGCGATGGAGCGGCCCTGTCCACAGGGCCACTCGCGCCCGTCGGCAGCCAGGCTTCCGCGCGAGGTGACGCCGACCATGCGCAGGGCTCCGTCGAGGGTCATGAACGTCGGTCCGCCCGAGTCGCCGTTGCACGTCCCGGCGGGCTCGTTGCTCGTCGCGAGCTCGCCCGGCTCGAGGCCGGGGACCTCCGCGGGGTCGACGCTGAAGAGCGTCGCGGTGCCCGAGCGCTTGATGCCTGCGTCGCCTGCCTCCTCGGTCGTCACGCCGAAGCCGACCATGGTGACCGGCTCGCCGACGTGGTCCTCGAGCGCGACGCGGTTGTGCGGGACGACCGCCGGGCACTCGCCGTCGAACGCGACGACCGCGATGTCGGCGCGCGGATCGCTCTCCACGGCCGTCACGCGGAGCACGAGCTCCGGGGCCAGCTCCGTGTCGCCGAAGAGCGCGGTGAACGCCGAGGCGGGATCGCCCTCCACGCAGTGTTTCGCGGTCAGCCCCACGCGCGGCGTGACGCACGTGCCGGTGCAGCCGCCCTCGCCTTCGTACGCGAGCGCGAACACCGCCGGGTAACCGGCCTCGAAGACGCCGCCCGTGATCGCGGCCCGTTGCGCCGCGAGCGGATCGCGCGAGGCGTCGTCGTCGGCCGTGTCGAGGCAGCCGGTGAGCAGCACGAAGAGCAGAGCGAGCATCGCGACCTCTGCGTCGTGCGTGTTCAAGTGGCGATCCCGACGAGAAGCCCGCGCGAGGCGCGGTCGGTGTGGCCCGGGCGCAGACAGCGACGCACGTATCGGCGCGCGCTCGGCGACGGCTACGGCAGTCCGACGACCGACACCGGAGTCTCGCGGCGATCGCCTCCCGCGCCATCGCCGAGCTGCCCATACCGGTTCGATCCCCAGCAGAGCACCTCGCCCGTTCGCTCGGCCACGCACGCGTGATTGCGTCCGACCGCGAGCGAGACCGCGTCGACGATCCCCGATACGGGCGTCGGTCGGTCGTCGCGCCACGACGCGCACACGACCGAGCCGTCGCCACGACGAGCGCAAAGACCCGGTCCGCCGCGGCGCAGCTCGACCACGTCGTCGAAGCCGGGCATCTCCGCGGGCACCGGGCGCATCTCGTCTTCGAACGCGTCGTAGTAGTCCTCCCAGCACCAGACACGCCCGGCGCGGGTGAAGACGCAGTTCGGCCACATCACGCCGACGACGTCGGAGACGCCCGGCATCGAGACGGGCGCGGCCGAGCGCCACGCGTCGTAGTGGTGAAGCCCCATGTAGATGCGGCCCCACGAGACGACGGTTCCGTCGGCCACCGCTGCCAGGGTGCCCTCGTAACCCGCGTCGATCGCGCGGAAGCTTCGGTCACGCGCGAGCGACGCGTCTCCGAGCTGCTCTCCGCGATCCCCGCCCCAGCACGTGACGTTGCCGATCGTGCCGAGCGCGCACGTGTGCGCCCCTCCGGCCGACAGGGCCGCGACTCCGGCGATCCCCGCCACCGTACCGGGCGTCTCGCGAAAGTCGCCCGCTCCCTCGCCGAGCTCGCCGTTGAAGTTGCTGCCCCAGCACTGGACCGATCCGTCCGAGATCCGCGCGCACGTATGCCGGCCGAGCTCGCCATACTCGCCCGACTCCGCGTCGTAAGAGCCCGCGGAGAGCTCGACCGCGTCGGACAGGCCGGCGACGACGAGCGGCGCGACCACCTCCGAAGAGTCCGCGGGTGAGGTCCCCACCTCGCCGAAGAGGTTGAGACCCCAGCAGCTCGCACGGCCACTCTCGTGGAGCGCGCACGTGTAGTGGTCGCCGGCGGTGACCTGCACCGCGTCTGCGATCCCGAGCGCGGTCACGGGTCCTTCGCGAGCGTCGGGGATCCCGTCGCCGAGGCGCTGCCCCGTCCGCTCGCCCCAGCACGCGATCGCTCCCGAGCTCCGCAGCGCGCACGTGTGCCCGCTTCCCGCGCTGATCTCGATGGCGTCGGCGAGCCCCTCGATCTCCGTCAGGCGCCCCTCGTACCACCCGCCCCAGCAAGTGACTCGACCGGATGCGAGCAGCACGCAGAAGTGCGAGTAGCCAGCCGCGATCGCGACGCCGCCCGCGACGCCCGGCACCTCGGCGGGCGTGTGCCTCGCGACGGTCGTCTCGTCACCGAGCTCGCCGGAGTAGGTGCGACCCCAGCACGAGACGGCGCCGGACGCGAGCAGCGCGCAGCTCGTGCCCGCGCTGACCGCCACGTCCAGGACCTCGGTCAGGCCCGACACCTCGCGCGCGCCGGCCTGGATCCCGAATCGCTCGACGCCGAGGTTGGCGCCGTTGGACAGGCCCCAACATCGAACCGTCCCGGCGGCCGTGGCGGCGCACGCGTGCGTGTAGCCCACGGACACGGTCACGGCGTCGTCCAGATCCGCGACGCGCGAGGGCTCGCGATCGAAGCGCGCGTCGATCGGGTCTTCGGCGGCGAGCGAGTAGCCCCAGCACCAGACGCCGCCGCTCGTCCCGATCGCGCACGAGTGCCCTCCGCGCGACGACACCTGCACGGCCGGCTCCTCGAGGGGCACGCGTGCCGGAGGCAGCACCGGAGCGCTGCCCCTCTCCCCGACGCCTCCCCAGCAGCGGACGTCGCCCATGGTGTCGAGCACGCACGTGTCCCTCTCGTCGACGGCGATCGACAGCACCTCACCCTCGATCACGGTCGCGCGCACGGCGCCGAGCCGCGGCTCCGCGGTGCCGTCGCCGAGCTGTCCCGCGGCGTTCTCTCCCCA
>JADZFZ010000928.1 GCA_020854145.1 Deltaproteobacteria bacterium
TCGTGCGCGGGTTCCAAGGCTCGTCTACGCAGCCGTCACTTCTTCCTGGGCGCGGCGCGGACGCGGTTGTTCTTCGGTTGGTGCTCGAGCTCGACCAGACCGAGCGCTTCGAGAACCGGAGGCACGTAGACGCCGAAGCGGCCGCGGAGGCCCTTCTTCAGGCCGTACCAGCCGCCGACCGGGTTCGTGCTCGCGCGGCCCCACGCCTCGACCGTGCCGTCGGCGGCGGGCTTCTGCTCGTCGGCGCCACCGAGCGGCATCCAGTCACCGTGGGCGACGAGCATCGCGTGAAGATCGTCGATGCAGCGGAGCGCATAGCGCAGCTGGGTCTTGCCGACTTGAACCACCAGCGCGGGCGGCGATCCCGCTTCGTCTCTGTACGCCTCGAACTCCGCCGTGCCCGGCGGCGTCGTCAGCTTCCACGGATCTGCTTTGGTCCCCGCGCCGTTCGTCTTCGCCGCCATGGCTCGCCTCCGCGCGCACTGTCTCACGTGCGTCCGCGCGCAACACACGCAATTCGTGCTGGCGCCTCGCGCGCAATGGCGGTGGGACGTGTGGAAGCCGAGCGCGCCCGCGGCGTCAGACGGAGGCGATGCTTTCGGTCAACCGCAACGCGTCCGGCGACCCTCAACCACCCTTGACGATCCCCTGCCCCGGGCGGCTGATGACGCCGGCTTTGACGCTCGCCCTGACGGCCATCTTGACCTTGGGCTTCTTCGAGGCCACGGCGGCTTTCGCCGGCTTCTTCGTGGACTTCGCAGACGTGGCCATCGGTGCTCCTCGTGTGTGTGCGAGCCGGATTGGGATCCCGCAGCTTGGTCGGTGGGATCCTGCGTAGGATACCGCAAGGACGCCGTCGTGCTGCCGCGAGCACGGCCCGCCCGCGTCGCGATGACGTGATCGGTGGGGACGACGAGCGACGGCTGTGGCCTACTGGCTCGATGACGAGCCGCGACGACGACGCGGGCTCGTCGTCCGACGTCACGGGCGTGCGCATCGAGCCCGCCGTGAGCCCGGGCGACGACGACCTCCTCACGCTCACCGACGCGCAGCGATACGCGGCCCGGGAAGAGATCGGTGCCGGCGGCATGGGTGAGGTTCGCCTCGAGCGCGATCGGCGCATCGGCCGAGACGTCGCGCGCAAGGTGATGCGCGCCGAGCTCAAGGACGACGCCGACGCGCGTGCGCGCTTCCTGCGCGAAGCCCGCGTGCAGGGCCAGCTCCAGCATCCGTCGATCGTGCCGGTCTACGACCTCGGCGCGAGCGACGGCGGGGACGTCTGGTTCACGATGAAGCGCGTCCGCGGTCACACCCTCACCGAGCTGCTCGGCGCGAGCTCCGACGGCGCCCCGCACGGCTCGCGACGCGTCCTGACGGCCTTCACCCAGCTCTGCCTCGCGCTCGACTACGCGCACGAGCGCGGCGTGGTCCACCGCGACCTGAAGCCCGACAACGTCATGCTCGGTGACTTCGGCGAGGTCTACGTCCTCGATTGGGGGCTCGCGAAGATGGCCGGCGACCCAGACGACGGCGCCCCGCTCGGCGGCGATCGCGTCTCGCGGGTCGACGACATCGTGGCCGAGCTGCATACGCACGCTGGCGCGATCATCGGAACGCCGGGCTACATGGCGCCCGAGCAGCTGCTCGGCGACGGCCGCGCCGTGGACCGCCGCGCCGACGTCTACGCGCTCGGCGCCATCCTGTTCCACGTGCTCGCGCGCGAGCCGCTCCACGGTCGCGGTCCGACGCACGCCATCGTCGCGTCGACGCTCGGCGGTCCCGAGGAGGCTCGGCCTTCGGTGCGAGCGCGCGATCGCGAGGTCGCACCGGAGCTCGACGGCGCGGTGCTGCGCGCGACCGCGCTCGATCCAGCCGCTCGATTCCCGACCGCGCGGGCGCTCGGCGAAGAGGTGGAGCGCTACCTCGAGGGTGACCGCGACGCCGTGATGCGTCGCGAGAGAGCACGACACCACTCCCAACGAGCCAGGGCCGCCCTCGAGCGCGCGCTCGACACGGAGGCGCCGGGCGCGCGACGGGAGGCCGCCGAGGAAGCGGCGCGGGCCCTCGCGCTCGACCCGGAGGAGGCCACCGCCGCCACGACGCTCGTCGAGCTCTTCGCGCGTCCGCCCCGCAGCACGCCCGAAGCCGTACGAGAGCGCTTGCGCCAGTCGCGTGCCAGACGGATGTCGCGCTACTTCCGACTCAACTGGATCGCAGCGCTCGGGTACCTGGGGGTCGCGACGACCCCGCTCTTCTTCGACGTCGTCGAGGTGCCGAGCTACGTCGGGCTCGTCGCCACGCTCGTGGCCTTCGCGCTGCTCTGTCGCTGGGCCGAGCGGCATTCCGACGGCGGGAGCCGGCTCGCGCTGATCGTCCCGATGCTCGGCGTGGTCGCGCTCTGGTTCACGTCACGCGTCGGCAGCTCGCTCTTCGCGGTGCCGGCGTTCGCCATCGCGGGTGTCTATCCGCTGTGCGCCGTCACGGGCGTGCGGTATCGCGCGCTCCTCGGCGCGCTCGGATCGGCGGCCGTCGTAGTGCCGATCGTCGCGGAGACGATCGGTCTCGTCTCGCCTACGCTCGTGTGGAGACCGACGCATCTGGAGGTCGTCGGCCGTCTGGTCGATCCGGGCGCGCCCGCGTGGGTGTTCGCCTCGCTCGGAGTCGTGCTCGCGCTGGCCCCGCTGTTCATGGTTCTCGCGCTCGCCTCCACGCTCCACCAACGCGAGCTCGACCTCGAGGCGGCGATGCAGCTGCGCTCCTGGCAGCTCGAGCAGGCGCTGCCCGAGCGTGCACGCAAGGAGCTTCACGCGGCACGCTGATGGAGCGCTCTATCGATAGATGGTGCGCTCGATCGTGCCCCTGACGTGGAAGCCGTGGCGGCTGGCGCTGTCGCAGTCGTTGCCGTTGCCGGGCACGTCGTCGTTCGTGCCGAGCTGGATCAGCCCGGTGCCGAGCGTGCGCGAGTCGAAGGTCGCGGTGCGACCGACGTAGTGCCACGGGCCGCGTCCCACGCGCACGAGAAGCGAGTGCCGCCGAGCGCCAGGCAAGGGCCAACCCGCGCCCGAGGGAGCGGTGGTCGACCAGCCCTCGGGACCGTTGCATCCGGTCAGCCACACGCCCGCCCAGATCTCGCCGTCGGCCTGGAGCTGGAGCCGGTCTCCGGCGCGCAGCTCGACGCCCGTGCTCCACGGCGCCGTGGAACCGGCGGCCTCGCGCACGACGCCCGACAGCGCGATGCGCTCCGTGGTCGGTGTGCGGTAGTCGCACTGCTCGGTCACGTAGCTGAGCGTGTCGCCGATGCGCGCGATCGGCCGCGCGCCGCGCAGGTAATGGACGCGGTAGCTCAGCGGCACGGCGGTCGAGGCCGACGCGGGACCGAAGAAGAGCGTGTAGTCGCCCGTCTGCACGGCGGTCGTCGCGGTGTCTGCGGGACCACCGAGCGCGAGCACCCGGAGCTGCGAGCGGCTCGCGACCTCTCGGTAGCGGGTGCGCAGCGCGGCGTCTGCCTCGAAGTTGCCGAACGAGGCGCTCACGAGCGCCGAGAGCTCGGTGCTGCTCTGCACGTCCACGCTGGTCATCGTGAAGATCACGAGCCGGCCGTAGGTCACCGACTTCACGTAGACGGGGAGGTTGTCGGGACCGATCGTGCCCGCGGCCTGCTGAGTCTCGAGGTCGGCGCGTGTGACACCGGGCGCGAGGAAGTCGGCCTCGGTCGGCAGGGCGTCGTCGGCAATCGAGATCGTGTACATCGGCTGGAAGAGACGCGCGACCACCGTGACGCTCCGACGCGAGCGCGAGGTCGAGAGATCGGCGTCGAGCGATGCGGAGCGAAGCGCGCCGTCGTATGCGCCGTGGACGCCGACGTCGAGCACCGCCTCTCGGTAGCTCGACGCGGTGTCGTTCGAGTACGAGATGCGCGCCGGCAGGTTGGGGAGCGTGCCCAGCTCGGCGTCGGCCTCGCGCTGAAGTCGGGCGATCGCCGTCTGCAGAGTCGCGCTGTTGGGGTCGTTCACGTGCGCGGTGGGCGCCGACACGGCGAGGTCGATGGAGAGGTCGAGCGGGCCGCGTCGCAGCGGCACCGGCATCATCACGCCGTCGCGGAACCGTGCGCCCTGGAGCAGCATGCCGGGACGCACGTCCGCGTACGCATCGCCCAGCGCGAGGACGGACTCGAAGCTGCGCTGCACGTCGTGCTGCGTCCGGCTGCACTCGAACTGGACGCCTTCGTCGGTGCCCACGTCGACGGGCAGCTCGGCGGTGGCGTCGGCGTCCTCGGGCGGCGCCGGCCACTCGAGGGGCAACGTCGCGAAGTAGCTCGCGACGTCCGCGCTCGCGGGACGGGTCGGGGGCGTGGGCGAGACCGACGGGCTGGCCGCGTCGGGTGCGCTCGGCGGGGCCGGCGAGCGTGGCGCGTGCGTGTCGCCGTCGTCGTCCGCCACCAAGCAGCCTGCGCAGCCCAGCAGCCCGAAGAGCGCGAGCACGTGGAACGGGAGCGTGGTCCCGAGGGGATGGGTCATGAGAGCCTCCTTCGGCCGTGGCGGCTGTGTCCGCCGCCCGGCCGTCGGGCTTCATTTCAGTTGTGGTGCCACGGGGATCCGCGCGGATCGGAAGCACGGATCACGCGGGTCGCGCGCCCGCGCGTAGCGCCGACACGCAGGTTGCGTACGTCGCGCACGCGAGCGTCGAGTACAGTGCCGTATGCGCGACCCGCTCCGACGCGTCCTCGACGAGGTGCGCGGCGCCGGGGCCTTCGAGCCGGCGGCGCGCGCAGCCCTCGCACCGATGCTCGCGTGCGTCCGCGCGGCGCTCGCGTCGAGCCGATTCGCGGGCAAGGGCATCCTCGCGCGCGCGGCCGCGCACCTGCGGACGAACGAGGCCTATCGCGCGCTGGCGGTGCTCGAAGCGGACGCCTCCGATCCGTCCGGTGAGGCGGGCTCCGTCGCCACGACCTCGACGCGTGCCTGGAGGTGGCTCGATGCGGCGGCCGAGCCGGTCGCCGTCGATGTCGTGCTGGGCCGCGCCCATCGCATCGCGGATCCGGAGCGCCCTCTCGGCTCCGAGGCCGCCGCGGATGCGAGCCATCATCAGCGGAGCCTCCGCCAGATCCTCGACACCGGAACCACGCACATGGCGCTGTTGCCCTTGCGCGACGCGGCCGGGGTGCTGGCGGGAATGTGGTCGATCGAAGCGGAGTGCCGCGCCGCGATGGGGAGCGCCTTCGTCTGGGGCGAGTGCCTCGACGAGCTGATGCTGCTGGCCGATGTGCTCGGTCCGTTGCTCGCGGCGCGACCCGCCGCCCGGGCTGCTGCCGAGGCGCCCGACGTCGATCCATTCCTCCCGGTCTGCGGTCCCACGATGGCGCCCATCGTGCGACTGCTCCGAGTCTTCGCGGCGCAGGAGGAGACGATCCTGCTGCACGGTCCGACGGGGGTCGGCAAGTCGCGGATGGCTCGATACGTCCACGAGCGTTCACCGCGGCGAGGTCATCCGTTCGAGACCGTCGAGCTGCTCTCGGTGCCCGCCGAGATGCAGGCGGGCGAGCTCTTCGGCTGGAGGAAAGGCGCATTCACGGGGGCGACGGGCGACCACGAGGGATCGGTCGCGCGCGCGCGCGGCGGGACGCTGTTCCTCGACGAGATCGACAAGCTCTCGCTCGCCACGCAGGCGTCGCTGCTCCAGCTCATCGAAGCCCGACGCTACCGCGCGCTCGGTGACGCGCGTGGAGAGCGGCAGGCCGACGTTCGATTCGTCGTCGGCACCAACGCAGACCTGCGTTCCGAGGTGCACGCCGGACGTTTCCGCGAGGACCTCTACTATCGCATCCACGTCTTGCCGGTGGCGCTCCCGCGGCTGGCAGACCGCGTCGACGAGCTCGGTGCGTGGGCGCTCGAGCTGCTGCGGCGCCGTCATGGCGCGGGCGACGACACGCGAGGCGCCGTGTCGCTGACCGAGGACGCAGAAGCGCTCCTGCGCGTCGCGCCCTGGCCGGGCAACCTACGCCAGCTCGACAACGTGCTGCGCCGCGCCTACGTGATGGCGCTCGCCACCGATCCCGACGAGGGCCGCGGTGGTGTGGTGGTCCGGGCGGAGCACGTCGAGACGTCGCTGGGTTCGGAAGGCAGGGACGTCGTTCCGGGTCGCGCCCGCGTCGAGCGCGCAACCACCGACGAGCTCTGGCACGTCGCCCGACGGCTCGTCGCACGCGTCGAGCGGCTCGACCTCGACGATGCGACCGTCTTCCGGAGCTTCGTCCTGGCCGCAGCGATCGAGCGCGCCGGCACGCTCGACGGCGCCTTCGCCGCGTTGGGCCGCGATGCGTTGGTGCGCAGCCGCAACCACCACAAGACCATGCAACGAGAGGCGGAGCGTGTGCGAGCCTTCTGCGAGGCGCTCGGCGAGCAACCGCCCGCGCCCGTGCTCGGACTGCTCGGAAGCACCGACCCGAGCGAGATCTGAGCCTGCCCGCGGCGACCGCTCACGAACCACTCGACCGTTTTCAGCGAAGTCGTGACGCGTGAGCACGCGCGACGCGGCCCGGCGCGGCACCGGTCAACCGATCGTGCTCCACGGTGACGATGCCCGCGCACACGGTCGCGCGGTAGCCTCGCGCGTCCTGCAGGAATCGTTTGCCGCCGGCAGGCAGGTCGCGCACGAGGCGCGGTCGCGCGAGGGCGAGCGTCGCGTGATCGATGACGTTGAGGTCGGCGCGCATGCCCGTGCGTACGAGCCCGCGATCCGCGAAGCCGACGTACGCCGCGTTCCTCGCCGAGAGCGCGGCCACGACCGTCTCGAGCGGAAACCCGTCGCGCCGATCGCGCGCCCAGCACATCAGCGCGAAGGTCGGGAAGCTCGCGTCGCAGACCGTGCCCACGTGCGCGCCACCGTCGGAGAGCGCCCAGAGCGCGAGCGGGTGCGCGAGCATCTCGCGCGCGTGATCGAGCGTCGCCTCGGTGTAGTTGAAGAGTGGGAAGTACAGGAGCGCGCGCCCGTCCTCCTCGAGGAGCGCGTCGTAGATCACGCGCAGCGTCGAGCGTCCGGTCGCCATCGCCTCCGCGAAGAGGCTCTCGGAGCGCGGGGCTTCGTATCGCGGCGGATCCCCGAGCCGGAAGAACCGCATCGCGGCCAGATCGATGTGCTCGAGCAGCTTGTCGGCGAGCGGAGGCACGGAGCTGCCGTCGCCCGCGAGGCGCTCGCTCTTCTCCGCGAGGAGCCGATCGCGAAACGACTCGTCTCGCATGCGCGCGACGCGTTCTGCGAGCGGGAGCGCCGCGATGGCCTTGTACGACGGGAACCCCACGAACGGATGGAACGTCGCCTCGAGCCCGAGGATGACGCCGATGGCGCGCGGAGCGACCTGCGCGCGCATCGGGATCCCGGCCGCGTCGGCCTCGGAGACGCGCGCGAGGATGCGTCTCCACTGGTTGGAGTCCGCGTCGCGCTCCAGCGTCGAGAGCGAGAGCGGCCTGCCGCCCGACGCGCGCGCCATCGCGACGAGCAGCTCGATCTCCGCGTCGAAGCACGCGGGCCCGCGGTCCATGTCGAAATCGCTCACGGCCTGCAAGACACCGTGCGAGAGCCCGACGAACGCGCGCCCGAGCCCTTCGAGCTCGCGCAGGGTCGCCTCCGATGCGGGCGTCGCGCGACCGTCCGCCGAGCGGTGCGTATCCGTCCGACCCGTCGAGAACCCGAGCGCGCCTTGGTCGAGCGCCTCGCGCAGGAGCGCCGCCATCTTCGTGACGTCGTCGTCGGTCGCGCTCTCGGTCGCCTCCGCGCGATCCCCCATCACGTAGAGGCGGAGCGCGTCGTGCGGAACCTGCAGCGCGACGTCCAGCGTGCGCGGCATCGCGTCGAGCGCGTCCATGTACTGCCCGAACGTCTCCCAGCGGTAGCGCAGCCCTTCCGCGAGC
This sequence comes from Deltaproteobacteria bacterium, assembly GCA_020854145.1. Lineage (GTDB taxonomy): Bacteria > Myxococcota_A > Polyangia > Polyangiales > JADZFZ01 > JADZFZ01. The sequence goes on from JADZFZ010000928.1 coordinate 7,908, forward strand.
GCGCTCCCCGGGATGTCCTCGACGCCCTCCATCAATCGGATGAGCCGCTCGTGATCCCGCGTGCGCACCGGTGCGAAGCCGACCCCGCAGTTGCCCAGCACGGCCGTCGTCACGCCGTGCACCGCCGACGGCAGCATCTCCGTGTCCCACGCGGCCTGCCCGTCGTAGTGGCAGTGGAGGTCCACGAAGCCGGGCGTCACGATGGCGCCCTCTGCGTCGATCGTGCGCGTCGCGTCGCTGCCGAGCGTGCCGACCTCCACGATGCACCCGTCGCGCACCCCGACGTCCGCACGTCGCGGCTCGCCGCCGGTGCCGTCGACGAGCGTTCCACCGATGATCGCCAGATCGAGCCCGGGCCGTCCCATGCCCGCAGTCTACAGACGGTGGCGGCGAGACAGGACGTCGATTGGCCAGGAGCCGAGCCACACCTTCTCGACCCTGATCGCCACGGTGCGACCGCGCACGACTGCGCGATCGCGTGCCGCCGTTACTCGGCGTACATCGGCTCTTCGAGCACGCGCGCGGCCGCGCCGTCGGCACCGACCGACACGCAGACGCTCTCCTGGCATCGCGCGGTCCTCGCCGGGCGAGAGCCCGGCGTGATCGCGCAGCGGGCACGACACGTCGCACCGTCGTTGCGCTCGGCGATGCACTGCCGGAATCGGGCGTTGACGGCGACGACGAACGTGCCGCAGCAGCCGGTCATCCGCGCTTCGGCGCAGTCGGCGTCCGACGCGCAGGCGGAGTAGGCGTCGGGTGGGGTCGCCGTCGCGTCCTGGGTCTGCCACGGCGCTCCCTCGCACGGCGCTGCGGAGGCTCCGCTGCCCGCCGTCGTGTCCTGCGTGGTCTCGGTTCCCGAAGTGTCGGCCGTCTCGTCCGTGGCCACGGATGGCTCCGACGATCCGCACGCACAGAGCGCGACCAGAACCAGCCCGACGATCGTTCGCATGCTTCGCATCGTGCCCCCTCTCCGTCTCGTCAGCGCCCGCCGCAGCCTTGCGTATAGGGCACACCGCTTTCGATCACTGGCTCGAGCGGTAACATCCCCACGAGCACACCCTCGCGTGCAACGCCGAGATAGTGGATGTCGGCGTCGGACACGATCGACACGAGGCTTCCGTCGGCCAGCGAGCACGGGTACCGCGCCTCGAGCCCCGAGCGCAAGCGGAACGCCTCGCGCGGTGCCCCGTCGGGCCAAGAGCTCACCGCGTAGATGTGCTCGCGCCCGATCCACCTCGCGCGGAACACGATGCCCTCGGCGGCGACGGCCGAGTAGCGGGGATGGTCGAGCCCATCGCCGGTCGCTCCGGGCGCTCGATCGGCGTACGCGACGATGTGCAGGTCCGTCCCGTCGAGCGCCATCTCGCACACGTTCATCGTCATCTCGTCGTCGCCGCACGCGAACACGATCCGGTCGCCCGCAGCGTTCAGCGACGGTCGCACGTTCTGCGAGAATCCCGTTCGGCTCGGGCCCATCGGCGGATCCTGCGTGACGGGGAAGGGCGGTTGCCACATGCCCCCGACGCGTCGGGTCGCCCAGACGTGACGCGTCGGACCGACCGTCGAGTAGACGAGCACGTCGGCGGCGCCGCTCAGGGCCGGATCGAGGCCCCTGAGCGCCCCGCCATCGACGCCCGCCGGTGCGAGCGTGGCGAGGTCGTCGACCTCCGCGACGGCGATCTCGTGCCCGCGCTCCCAACGGTCGGTCACCCACGCGAGGTGCTCCGCGCCGGGCGAGAGCGACGCGTCGAAATCCGTCAGCGACGGCGTCGACATCAGGTCGTCGAGCAAGTCCGTGACGTAGATCGGCTCTCGCTCTCCCGCCGGATCGACCAGGAACACGCGCCCCTGCGCGCTCTCGTCGAGCACGGTGACCGCGACCCA
>JADZFZ010000929.1 GCA_020854145.1 Deltaproteobacteria bacterium
CTTGGGGCCGAGCCCCCGGTCAGAAATGGAGCAGCGGCAGGTCGGGCTCGAGGCCGAGCATCACCTGCGCGCAGCTCTCGAAACGGCCCTCGCTCACGAAGCCGTGCTGGCGGACGACCTGTGCGTCGCGGAAGAGCCGCTCGAGCGGGTGCCGCGTGAAGACGGCGCTCGATCCACCCGACGTGAACATCATGTCGGTCACCTCGGCGCCCACCTGCGCCGCGTGCGTCGCGGCCAGCAAGATGCCCGCCTTGTGCTCGAGCGAGAGCGTCTCGCCTGCGAGCGTGCGCTGCCAGACGTCGGCCATCGTGTCGTACGTCAACGCACGCGCGGACCGGTGCATCGCTTCTGCGCGCCCGAGCCGCGCCTGCGCCACGCCGCGATCCCGAAGTGGGACCATCGAGCCCATCGGCGTGCGCTTGGACGACAGCGTCCGCACCTCCTCGATCGCGTTGCGCGCGATCGCGAGCGCGACCGGCGGGAGGCTCGCCAGCACGATCGTCGCCATCACCGGCATGCGGTAGAGCGGGCCGAGATAGTGCTCGTTCGGCTCGAACGGCGGCACGAGCGGGCACGTGAACGCGCGGGGGACGAAGAGATCCTTCACGGAGACGTCGCAGCTGTCGGTCCCCCGCATGCCGAGCCCTTGCCAGGTGTCGACGATCTCCACGTCCTTGGCTGGCATGACCCCCACGATCAGCTCCGGGATGCCGTTCGTCATGCGCGGCTGCGGGCCATCCATGACCATCCCGGTGAGGCACACCCAGCGCGCCTCGTGGGACCCGCTCGCGAACGGGCGTTGCCCCGTCAGGCGGTAGCCGCCGTCGACCTCGCGTGCCTCGACCGGAGGCTGGAACGCGGTCGCGGTGATCCAGTCCTCCGGATCTCGGAACATCTCCTCCACGGTCGCCTTCGACAAACGGGCGGGGAACCACGCCCCGGAGTTCGAGACCATCAGCATCCAGCCCGCGGCGCTGTCGTAGGACGCGATCTCCTCCACCACGCGCAAGGCCGTGACCGGGTCGGTCTCGAGGCCGCCGAGGGACTTCGGCAGAAACATCCGCGTCATGCCCCCGCGATGGAGCGCCTGCACGACCGGCTTCGAGAGCCGCCGATTCTGCTCCGCCTCCGCGGCGTGCCGACGGATGAGCGGTCCGAGCTCACGAGCTCGGCTCACCAGCGCTTGATCGATCGCATGCTCCATGGTCGGCCCTCCCCTTTCGTCGACGCGAGCGCGTGCCCGCCCCCTCACGCTACCCGGCATCCCCCGCTTCTCCGCCCGTCCTACGACACGAGCGCGACGTGGTTACAGGCCTGCGCTCCGGCTACTCGCACGACCCGTCGATGGCGTAGAGCGCTCCATCGGCGGCGAGATAGACGATCTCCAACGCGCCGTCCGCATCGAGGTCCGCGAGCGCCGGCGAGCCCGAGCCGCCGCGGTATCCCTGGCCCGGAGCCATGGGGGGTGCGTCGATCGACCAGAGCACCTCGCCGTCGCGTCCGCGCAGAACGAAGAGGCCCGCCGGCGCGTCGTCGGTCGTCGCCTCGACCTGGATGACGACCTCGAGCGTGCCGTCGCCGTCCAGGTCTCCGATCGCCGGAGACGAACGGTTGCCCGCGAACCCACCGCTCAGATCGCGGTCCCAGTCGATGCCGAGCGCAGTGGGCGTGTCACCCAGGTGCGGGATGCTGATCGCGTAGACGCCTCCCACACGTCCGCCGACGATCTCGAGCCCCGCTTCCTCCGTGTCCACGTCCCCGATGCTCGGGCACGATTTCCAGTCGCCGAGCGCGTCCCGCGTGGCGCGCAGCTCGCCACTCTCCGCATCGAGCACGCGCAACACCGCTTGCGCGAAGATCGCGCGCTCCGGGTCGTAACCCCCGCCCGGCGGGTCTTCCTCGTACATGCTCCCGAAGACGACCTCGAGTCGACCATCGCCGTCGAGGTCCGCGACGGTCGGCGCGCTGCGGTCCTTGGCGACCCCGCAGGCGAGCGCTGCCGTGCTCGGAAGCACGTGCTCCCACCCGATCTCGAGCCCCGAAGCGCCGAGGCCGAGCGCGTAGAAGCGACCGCCCCAACCTCCCGTGAAGAAGAGCGACCGGTCACCCACGCGCGCCGCGGCGGGGGAGGCCGAGTCGAGCTTGTTGAGATCCTCGCAGTCGTCGTCGAAGTCCGCCCGACCCGGAACCTCGATGGACGCCCGCTCCCGACCCGTCGCACCATCGACGACGTAGAAGCGCGCGGGTCGTCCGCTGAACCCCGTGTCGGTGCCGATCCCGATCTCGAGCACTCCGTCGCCGTCGAGATCCGCGGCGATCGGCGCAGCCTCGCTCGAGTCGCCCTCGCCATAGTCGAACGACCATGCGAGCGCCCCGGCTCCCGCGCCTTCGTCCTCGGTCGTGTACGCATAGACGTGGTTCGCGTTCGTCAGGAAGGACGCCGGCACGACGAGCTCGCGTCGCCCGTCGGCGTCGATGTCCGCCAGCAACGGTGCGTAGGGATCGGCGCGCGATCCGTTGGGCAGCTCGCGCGACCACAGGATCGATCCGTCGTCGCCGCGCAGCGCGATCACGCTTCCGGGCGCTTCGTTCGTGCAATCGCGCCCGGTGCAGCGGCCATCCACCGCGACGAGCACGGTCGGCTGCCCGCCGATCATGCCGACCACGGGCCCGCCTCCGCCACGTGTCCCCACGCCCGTCACCGGCACGCGCCAGCGGACACACGCGCTGCCCGGCGCGATGTCCCCCGTCATGTCGTCGGCGAGCCCGCGATGCTGGATGTCCCGCTTGAAGGACGGCCACTCTCCCGGCGCCGGCGACACGAGCGCTTCCATCGCGTCCGATGCCGGGCTTCCACCGTCGCCGTGGGCGCTCCCGTCGCCGTGGACGATCCCTGCGTCGTCGTGGTTCCCTGCGTCGTCGTGGGTCCCGCCGTCGTCGTGCCCGGCCTCGCGCGCGCCGAGATCCGTCGGCTCGACCGCCGCGTCCGGGCCGGCGGCGTCGCGCACGCTCGTCCCGGCGTCGTCTCCACAGGACACGCCCACCCAGCCGATCCAGCCCGCAGCCGCAGCCACGAGGACGAGCCGGTGCCATCCACCCCGTGCGCCCACGGGTCCGATGGTACCGCCACGACGCGAGAGATCGGGACTCTGCGTGGCTGGGGGCGCGGCGGGTAGGTGGGGGCGCCATCGAGTCCCGACGCGCAACTCGTTCGGGGTCGTGTCACGAGTCCGGCACGATTGTCGCGGGTCGCTGGACCTGGGCGCGGGCGCCCGCAGGATTCGCGCGTGGGATTGGATCGTGCACATCGCCCGGGAGGCATGGACCCGGTCGTACGAGGGTCTCGTCCGTCGGAGGAGCTCGAGCGCCCAGCCGCACGCGGGGCGCAGGAGAACCTCCTCGTCATCTCGGACGTGCACCTCGGCAGCGACCTCGTGGACGCCGTCGCGCGACGGAACCCGAGCTCGCTCAGCACGCTGGCGCGCCTCGATCGCGACCTCACCGCATTCCTCGAGCACTACGCGTCCAAGCGGCTCGACGACCGGCCCTGGCGTCTGGTCGTCGCCGGGGATCTGATCGACTTCATCGGGATGGCGATCCTGCCGGCGCCCGGCGAGGTGCTCACGCAATCGACCGACGAGGAGCGCCTGCACGGTCTCGGCAGCGCGGAGGACCACGCCGTCGCGAAGCTCCGACGCGTCGTCGAGCGCCACCGGCTGGTCTTCACGCGCCTGGCCGACTTCGTCTCCGCCGGCAACCGGCTCGTGCTCGTGCGCGGCAACCACGACGCCGACCTCCACTGGTCGGCGGTGCAGGCCGAGCTCCGTGCCGGCTTGTGCGCCTTCCGGAGCGAACCCACGGAGCCGGCCGAGCATTTCGACGCGCGAATCGAGGTCAGCGACTGGTTCCACTGGGTCGAAGGCGTCGCCTTCGTCGAGCACGGGCATCAGTACGACGCCTACTGCAGCTTCGACCACGTGATGAAGCCGCTCTCGCCGAGGGATCCGCGCCGCACCGCGCACGCGCTCTCCGACGTCCTTCTCCGCTACATCGTCCGACCCACCGCGGGGATGCGCGAGGACGGGCACGAGAGCATGACTGCGCTCGACTACCTGCGCTTCGGGCTGTCCCTCGGGGTCCGCGGCTGTGCGCTCCTCGCGTTGCGTTTCGTCCGGGCGATCTTCGCGCTGCTGGCGCTCACCCGTGACCACGCGTCGCTCGCCGCGCGCAGGGTTCGCGACGAGCACGAACGTCACATGGAGACGCTCTCCGAGCTGACCCACATCGGCATCGAGCGCATCCGGTCGCTCGCCGCGCTGCACGTTCGGCCCGTGACCCATTCGGCGTACCGCGTGCTCTCCACGATGATGGTCGACCGCGTTCTCTGGACGCTGCTGCACGCGCTGCTCGCGATCACGCTCGTGCTGCTGTTCCCGAACCTGTTCGTCGTCGCCGCAGTGGCGCTCGCGCTCGTGTCGTGGGGCGTCGGCCTGCGCGTCATGCGCCGCTACCGGGTGCTCGACCCCACCGACGTGCTGCTGCACCGCGCGGCCAAGGTCGCCGCGTTGTTCCCCGCCGCGTACGTGGTCATGGGGCACACGCACCTACCGCGACGCGAGATGCTCGAAGGCGGAGCGACCTACGTGAACGTCGGTACGTGGGCGAGCGAAGGCGATCACGCGGCTCCGTGCACCCATCTGGTCATCCGTCAGGAGGCGGGCGGCCCCGTGGCGGAGCTGCTGCGTTGGGACGCGACCGGCCCCGTCCGCTACACGGCGTCTGCGGGCACGACACCTGTCGTGGAGCACGACGGCGGGACGACCGCGACACCCAGAATCGCCTGAAGAAATAGAGCGATTCGCGGGCGGCACACGGGTTGAACAGGCCCGAGTCGCCCGTCGCGATGGCGGGCTCCGAAACGAGGAGACCCGCCATGACCCGCATCAAGACCCTTCTCACCGCCTTCGCGCTCTCGGCCCCGATGGTCCTCGGCACCGGGCTCGCCTCCGCGCAGGCGTACCCGCAACACGTCTACGTACAGCCTGCGCAGCACGCGCAGCCGATCTACCCGCAGCCGGCCACGCAGCCCGGCTACGCGCAGCCCGGGCAGCCCGGCTACGCGCAACGCGGGGCGCGACCCGAGCGCCGCATGCGAGCGCAGCGCGTCGACAAGACCGGCACCGTGCAGAGCTTCCTCGTGTCGGGCCGCCGCATCCGCGGCGTGACGCTGACCGACGGCACGACCGTGCTGCTCCGGGCCGGTACCAACGCTCAGCTGCGTCGACTGCGTCCTGGCGCGCTCGTGCGTGTCCGCGGCTACGCCGTGCCGGGCAACGCGTCGATGATCCGCGATGCGAGCCTCACCGCGCTTCGCGTGCGCCAGCAGCTCCCGGCGCCGCCTCCGATCGTGACGCCCGCACCGCTGCCGCCTCCGGTCGTGACCCCTGCTCCTGCCCCTGCACCCGTCGCCGTCCGCAGCGCGATCCGGTCGGTGCAGTGGGCCGCCAACGGCCTGCCGCAGATGCTCATCCTGACCAACGGACGGCAGATCCACCTGCCCACCGCCATCGCGCGGCCCCTCGCGCAGCGCGGCATCCGCATCGGTGAGAGCGTCGCCATCGTCACGCACACGGCCGCCAACGGAACCCTCGTCGCCGACACGCTGAGCTTCGCGAACGGCGCGAGCTTCTCGGCGAACCGCTAGCCCCCTTCGACTTTCGCAACGCGCTCGGAAGCGACCCTCGCACCCTCCTTCAACCCGAGAGCGTTCCCCCCGCGCGCCCGAGCCCGACCGTGGCTCGGGCGCGTTTCTTCGTCTCGAGTCGCGCCGCGGTGGGGATATCGTTCCGGCCCATGCGACGGTTCGAGTTCACCGAAGGCACCTCGAGCAAGTTCTGGAGCATCGCCCTCGACGGCACGTCGTTCACCGTGCAGTGGGGCCGGATCGGGACTGCCGGGCAATCGCAGACCAAGACGTTCCCGACCGACGCCAAGGCGCGCGCCGCGCACGACAAGCTCGTCCAGGAGAAGCTCGACAAGGGCTACGCAGAGGTCTCCTCGACGCCGTCGGCCGCGTCGGCGACGGCGCCCAAGCCACCCCCGGCGCCCGCGCCGAGCGCGTCCGCGCCGAGCGCGCCCGCGAAGGCCGCGCCCACGAAGGCCGCGTCCGCGCCGGCTGCGGCTGCGAAGGCTGCGGCTGCGAAGGCTGCTGCCACCACGGCCACGAACGTCGCGCCTGCCGCGCCCGCCGCGCCCGCCACGCCGACTCCATCGGCTCCGCTCCCGAGCACCGCGTCCCACGACGCGCACGACGCTCCCGACGGTACGATCGCCTGGACCCCCAGCCTCACCGCGCGCGTCGCTCCGCGTCGCGGCGGGCGCGTGGCGGCGTCCCCACCGAGCCTCGACGCGAAGAAGGCGTGGGCCACGATGCTCGCGCAGGTCGAGAAGATCCGCCCGCAGCTGCGCCTCGGCAAACGCGTCAAGGACGCCGACGCCGACGTGATCGAGGCCATCGACGAGCGCTTCGATCCCAAGTCGAAGTCCGCACCGCCCGATCCCGCGAGCGCCGACGTCGAGGCCGCGACCCATCGATTGCTGCAGGCCACCGGCGGCTGGAGAGGCTCTCCGAGCGCCGATCAACACGTCGTGTACCTCGTCGGACGCGCGGGCCCGGCCTTCGCGACCGACGTCCTCCTGCGCGCGCTCGGCTGGACGCAGAGCGAGAAGGCGCAGAAAGCGTTCGCACTGGTCCGCGGGCCCTGCGGGCACTGGGCCTCCATCGCCGGCGGCCGCCCCGGCCCGCTCGCGATCCTGCGCGCCCATCTCGCCGCCGCCTCCGACGACGTGTACGCGGCCGCACGCGACGTCGCGGCGAAGCTGCGCCGCGAGAGCCCCGGGTAC
>JADZFZ010000930.1 GCA_020854145.1 Deltaproteobacteria bacterium
ATCGCGGCACGATCCCAGAACACCGACGCCGGTGTCCCGCCGACGAGCGCGTGCCCGATCACGGCGGCGAGCGCGGGGGCGCACGACGCCACGACGCCCGCTCTCCCGAATCGCCCCCGCAGCTTGCCTGCACCGACGATGGCCGCGGTCGCGAGCATCGGCAGGATGGGCGTCGCGTAGTGCGTGTAGAGCCCCTGCGTGTTGGGCCACGTGCTCAGCATGTTGAGGACCAGCACGGGAGCCGCCGCGACGAGCCATCGCGGCGACAGCAGCGGCGCGAAGGCGAGAGGCAGCAGCAGGAGCGGCAGCTGCCAGGCGCGCCCCTCGCGCACGGCGTCGGCCAGCACCACGTGAGGACGCGTCAACAACGTGATCGCGACCTCCGAGACGCTGCCGCCGAGGCGTCCGAAGTGCAGCTCGAGCGACCCGACCGGCGGCGCGTACATCGGATGGAGCACCAACGCCCAGTACGCGAGGTAACCGATCGCGGCCGCCCCGAGCCCCGCCGCCGAGAGCCACGTGCGCGTGGGCCAACCCCGCCGACGCAACGAGACGGCGAGCAACGTCGCGAGCAACGCAGCCGGCAACACGAGGTCCTCCCGACAGCACGCCACGCCGGCGATCCCGACTGCGAGCGTGGGCAGCCGCCGCGAATCCACCGCGTCGCACGCCAGAGCCAGAGGCAACACGGCGAGCGTGCCCGGATGGAAGTCGTACGACGCGACGTGCCCGAGGTTCGGATGGAGCAGCCAGACCGAGGCGCCGAGCAGGGCGCCCCATCGACCCAGGTGACGCTCGCCGATGCGCGCCATCGGCCACGTCGCGAGGGCGACTGCGAGGCCTTGCGCCGCCAGCAGCAACGGGGGCAGCGGCAGCGTCGTGACCCGCGCGATCCACCCGATCACACCGACCACGGGAGACAGGTGAAGCCCGCGCACGTCGGCACCCACGATGGGATCCCACGCGTCCCCGTGCGCGAGGCCCCACGCCATCCGCGTGTAGAAGCCGAGATCGAAGTTGCCGTTGTGGAACGTCGCGAACCGCAGGTACGCGAGCGTCGTGAACCCGGCGCCGGCCACGAGCGCGAGGCCGATCGCGAGCCGACGCGAGGCCGTGACGCCGCTCGCAGGCGCTGCGCCGGCGGTTGCGGCGGCGAGCTCGGAGCTGGCTGGCTCGGCCTTCACAGCGGCGGAGGATAGCGGGTTGACCCGAACCAGCCCGGGCGATAGGCGTGCAGCGAGCCCGACGCTTGTGTGACGTATACGCCATCCTCGATCCCGATCGCGTGCGCGACGCCGACCGCTTCGTCCGCGACGTGATCGCAGGAGGTGCGCGGCGCGTGCAGCTCCGTGCCAAGCACCTGGGATCTGGGCCGATGCTGCGTCTCGCGCGCCGGCTCCAACCCCTCTGCGCCGGGTCCGGCGTCGCGTTCATCGTCAACGATCGGCCCGACGTGGCCTGGCTCGCCGGGGCCGACGCGGTTCACCTGGGTCAAGACGATCTGCCGGTCGAGCACGTCGCCCGCGCCATGCCCGATCTCTCGATCGACGTCTCGACGCACGACCTCGCGCAACTTCGTGCGGCCGTGGCGGGCGGAGCGAGCGCCGTGGCGTTCGGGCCGGTGTTCGCCACGCGCTCGAAGGAGAACCCGGATCCGGTCGTGGGCATCGACGGCCTCACGCGCGCCGTGCGACACAGCCGTGTGCCCGTGATCGCGATCGGCGGAATCGACGCGACGAACATCGGCGACGTCGCGCGTGCGGGGGCCGCGTACGCAGCCGTCATCGGCGCGTTGGCCGACGAGACCGACCGCATCGGCCGCACCCGCGCGCTCGTGGCTGCGGCCCGGGCCGCGACCGCCGGAGCACCGTCGTGATCGTCGAGGCCGTCGTGGTGGCCGCGGTGATCGCCGGCGGTGGCTTTCTCGCGCGCACCTTCTGGAAGCGTCGCGGGGTCGCGCGCGATCGGAAGTCGGCAGCAGGCAAGCCCGAGGAACGCGAGTCCGTCGGAGGTCTCTCGCTCGGCGACGTGGTGCTCTACCTGGGCGACGAGCTGTGGCTCGCCGGCGCCGTCGAGCTCGACGAAGAGGGCTTCGTCATGAAGGTCTTCAAGTGCCCCGGCGGACGCGAGGCCACGCACGTCGTGCAGCTCGACCGCGATGCCCGCGAGGTGATGCTCGCGCGCGAGGCCACCGGCGTCGCCGAGGGCGCTCTGCCGAGCGAGCTCCGCACGGCCGGCTCGAGCTTCACGATGCGGCGACGCGGATCGGCCCGCCTCCATTCGCGCGGCGAGCGCGTGCTCGGCTCGGCGACCCAGGGTCGCTACACGTGGTTCACCGCCGCGGGGGGCAAGGTGCTCGTCGTGATCGACCCCGACGGCGGCACCCGCCTCTCGCTGGTGGGCGACTCGGTGCCCCGCGAGATGATCGAGCTCCTGCCCGGCAGCAAAGAGTCGCAGCCCGATCCTCCCGGCAAGTAGGTCGGTCGGAGCAGGGGAGAGGGCCTGGGTGAGGGGTGCGCGGACGCTCGGCCCTCGTAGGGGAGAGGGCCGGGGTGAGGGGTGGCTCTCTCAGGGCGTGATGCGGGCGGGGCCGGAGGCGGTCAGCGCGTCCTCGAAGTACCGCGCCGCGCTCTCGATGCTGCTCTCGAGCGCTTCCTGCACCAGCGTCGCCACCTGGTTGCCACCGGACTTGAGCGTCTCGTAGTACCGCTGCCGCTCCGTCGAATGGATGATCGCGGGAGGGAATCCCGCGCGGAGCAGCAGGAGGTTCATCAGCAGGCGCGCGACCTTTCCGCTGTGCCGAGGAAACGGGAAAATCTGCAAGATGCGATGGTGCGTCTTCGCGGCCAGGCGGATGGGGTGCATCGAGCGCTTCGTCTCGGGCGCGTTGACCCACTCCATGAGCTGACGCATTCGATACGCGATCTTGTCGGGCGGCGAGATCTCGTGGAAGTAGAGCCGGTGCAAGGGCATGTCCTTGCGGTACTTCGGCGGGCCTCGACCCTCCGATTCTTCCGGCGCGAGCTCGGCGTAGATCTGCTTGATGACCTCGAGATCGACGACGAGACGTTTGCGCGTCGCCATCTCCCGCACGAGATCGATGGCCGTCTTGTGCTGACGAATCTCCGAGAAAGCAGGCAAGAGCGCAGGATCGCTGACGACCTGCTCGTCGGTCGCGGCGCGGAGCTCCTGCCCAGAGAACACGACGCCCTCGAGCGCGTTGTCGTGATAGATCCACGACATGTCGAACCGTCGGCGGAAGCTCGAGAGCACCTCGTCGTCGCCGATGCGACGAATCAAATTCCGCACGTGAGCGATGCGCTCCTCGAGCGGCACGGCCTGCGGCGGCTGCGTCGTCGGCTTCTCCGCCAAACTGGTCGCCTCTGCGGTACCTCTCACGGGGCCGGCATCCTATCAAACCGCTTCATCGAAAACAAGCCCGAGGCAGCCGACGAGCCCCCGAGCGCCCCGCGCGCGGTCCGCTACCGCTCGGCGGCCGAGGCGACGAGCGCGCGCAGCTCGCGGATGGAGGCCGGGCCGCGGTGGACCGCCGCCACGATCCCGTCGGGGTCGATCAAGACCACCGTGGGCAGCGACTCGACCCGGTAGGCCAGCGCGACGTCTCCGTCGTCGCGGAGATGTAGGTAGTCGCCTCGCCACGCACGTGCCCTGTCGGCGATGACACCGAACGCGAGCCCGGGCTCGACGTTGATCCCGATGACGTCCACCGGCCGCGATCGGGTCTCGCGCCTCAACCTCGCCATCTCGGGCATCTGTCCCCGGCACGGCGGGCACCACGTCGCCCAGAACTCCAGCACCACCGTGCGACCCCGCAGGTCGGAGAGCCGCACGCGCGACGCACCGTCGTCCCCGGCTGCGATCGGCAGCGAGAAGTCGGGGGCGGGCTCACCCACGATGGCGTCGCCACCCGCCAGGAACCGTCGCATCGGGCCAGCCCCGAAGACCCCGACGAGGGTGACCAGCAGGAGCACGGCGATGGCGGGATAGAGCACCTTGCCGCTCCAGAACTCGACCTTGTTCTTCTTGGTCGTCTGGGAAGTGGCGCCGGTGCTCACGCGTCGAGAGGTAGCGTGATCACGAACATCGCGCCCCCTTCGGGCGCGGCTTTGCACACGACGTCGCCGCCGTGCTCGAGGACGACCTTGCGCACGATGGCCAGACCGAGGCCCGTCCCCTCGGAGCGCGTCGTGAAGTAGGGGTCGAACACCTTGGAGCGCGCCTCGGGCGCGACGCCCGGCCCGTCGTCGCGCACGACGAGCTCCGCGCGCTCGCCCGCCGTGCGCACCTCCACGACGACGTGGCCAGACGCCGAGCCGCCGCGCTCCCGCAGCGCCTGCACGGCGTTGCGGACGAGGTTGTCCACGACGCGCTTGAGCATCATCGCGTCGGCGCGCACCGGCACGGCACCTGCGGGCAGCTCCCATCGCAGCTCGATCGGTCGCACGGCCTCGTCGCTCGCCGCGACGTGCGACAGCGACTGCTCCCAGTCGCGCGCGAGCTCGGTCAGATCGGCCGGCACCAGGTTCGCCTCGGGCAGCTTCGCGAAGGCCGAGAACTCGCCGACGAGGGCGCGCAAGGTCGCGACCTCCTCCTCGATGATGACGCGCGCGTCCTCGATGGTCTTCGTGTAGCGCTCCTTGTCGGCCGTCTGCGCGGACGCATCGCCGTCGCGAGCCAGCGAGCCCCACGTGCTGTGCACCTGCTGGATCGCGAGCTGGATCGGCGTCAGCGGGTTCTTGATCTCGTGCGCCAGACGGCGCGCGAACTCCTGCCATGCGCCGACGCGCGAGAGGTACTCGATGCGTTCGCGCGACTCACCGAGCTCGCGCACCATCTCGTTGAACGCGCGCGTCAGCTCGGCGATCTCGTCGTCGCTCGCGACGGGCACGCGCACGCTGAGGTCTCCCGCGCCCACGCGTCGGACCGCGCCGGCGAGATCGCCCACGCGACGGGTCACGCGACGGGCCACGATCACGCCTACCGCGACCGCGAGCAGGGTCACGAGCCCGAGCGACACGGTGAAGCCGAGCAAGAAGAGCCGCTCGAGCTCGTCGCGCGCGCGCGCGAGCAGCCCGTAGTCTTCCTCCACCTCCCCGGCGCGTGCGTGCTCCTCGAACAAGCGCGCTTCGATCCCGACCGTGACCTCCATGTGGACCGTCCCGCGCGCTTCGGTCACGACGTCCCGCGAGACGAGGCGGAGCCGGTTGCGCTCGGGGTCGAGCCGATCCGCGATCCGTACGTCGAGGATCGTCGCGCCGTCCGCCGCGGTGACGTGCACACGCGCCACGGACGCGCACCGTGCGAGATCACGGCGCACGGTCGCCTCGAGCGACGCACGGTCCCCCGCCGCCACCGCGTCGTGGACGTCCCGCGCGTCGAGAATCGCGCGCGCGCACACGAGCGCCAGGTCCCGGCGCGCCTCGATGAGCGCACGGTGCACCGCCGGAGAGCGCTCGACGTGTTGCTTCACGCGCTCGTTGAGCCCGACGCCTATCGCATCGCGGATGACCATCCGACCGAGCACCAGGGCGACGGCGATGGACACGACACCCACCGCGAGGATCGCCAGCAGGATGCGACGCTCGAACCGGCCGAGGGGCGGCCGCGGGCGCGCCGCGCGTGCTCGTCGCGCGCTCAAGGCACGACCTCCTGCTGCGAGCGGAACCGGACCATGCGCTCGGCGCTGCCCACGCGTCGGTTCACGAACAGCGAGACGAACGAGCCGAACACGACGTCGCCCTCGCCCAGCGTCCCGCCCGCGGGACGGGCCAACCATCGTCGGATGCGATCGAGCATGTCGCGCGAGACGGGGTTGAGCTCGGCGATGACGAGCAACGAGATGCGTCGCCCCCGCGGATACGTTCCGGCGATGGCGATCGCGCGCAGCTCGAGACACAGCCGGATGACGTCGTCGACGCTGCCGGCGCTCGTGGTCCGCTCGACGCCGGGCGCGAGGATGCGAACCGAGTAGGTCTCCTCCCAGAGGTCGTAGCGGACGCGGCAGGAGCGGAGCGTCAGACCGACGGGATCGGTGCGGCCCTCCGCGTATGCGGCGACGCGCACCACCAGCGTCTGCGGAAGGCCGCTTCGGAGCTTCTGGCGCGCGTTGCGGTCCACCAGATCGCGGACCGCGAACGACGCGCTCGGCACGCCGCGTTGCCACGCGAAGCCCACCCTGCGCGTCGGCACGTCCTGCGCCGCGACGATCGACACGAGCGTCGCGAGCGCGACGAGGGCGACCGAGAGCAGAACGAGCGCGCGACGACGGCGGGTCACAGGTCGCGCTGGCTGAAGGGAAAGAACCCGATGAGGTTCGAGAGCCCGAACCGGAAGACGCCGAGGCTCGTGTCGGCCTTCAGGCCGAGGTCGAACGTCAGGTCGAGCGGGATGCGCGAGAGGCCTACGTAGCCAGCGGGCGCCAGGCGGATGTCCGAGCGCGAGCCGAGCGCGTACAGGCCCACGCCGAGGTAGGCGTCCACGCCGTAGATCGCCGCGCCGGGGTTGCCCGAGCGGTGCAGCCGCATGCGGTACTCGAGACCGACGCTGCCGGCGAGATCCTCGTAGCGCATCTCGGCGACGGCGGTGCCCAGGAAATCGGGGGCGGGCCGTCGATCGAAGGTCAGGTCCAGGATGCGGTTCGGGATCAGATCCGATTGGTCACCGACGAAGAACCTGAAGAAGAACGGCGCGCGACCGAGCACGGCGCCGAGGAAGCCGCGCACCTCGAGCACGTGTCCCCACGGAAGCCGCAGCCAGCCCGAGGCGGCGACCTGCAGGCGCGCGAAGTCGTAGTCGCTGCCGAGCAAGTTGCTGAACGCATCCGCCGTGAAGCGCACGAAGATCCCGCGCGAGGGCAACGCCGGCACGTCGCGCCGATCGAACGAGAGATCCAGCGTGAGGCCCGAGAGCACGCTCCGACCGCGGAGGATCCCGAAGTCGATGGGCACCACCTCGGCGTCGGTGTCGTCGGGCCCTCGCGTGCGCGACGCCGCGCAAGGCAGCGACGCGTCGAGCAGCTCGAGCCGGTAACCGAGCTCGAGCCGCGTGGATACGCCCAGATCGAGCCCCGTCCCGAAGACGCCGCCGGCCCGCGTGTACGCGACGACCGCGCTGGCGCCCTCGACCTCTTCGCCCGCACAGCTCGTCGCGCGCACATCGCGGTCGCCGAAGTAGTCGCGTGCGTCGTTGAACAGCAGCGTCGCGTTGAGCGACGCCTGCGAGCCCGCGAAGGCGCGGTCGGAGTAACGGAGCCGGTAACCCTGCTGGCGCTCGCTGATCGCCGCCGCGGCCGAGAGCGAGACACCGAGCCCGAGCAGGTTGGTCTCGCCCACGTCGACCGCGCCGTACGCGGACAGGTCCGCGTTCTCGTCGGCCGTCGCGGACACGTCGCTCGACAGACCGACCGACACTCCCTGCACGACGAGCGTGTTGCGCTCCTCGACCTCGACGCGGAGGATCACGCGCCCGCGTCGGGAGCCGCGTGCGAGCGCGAGCCGAACGTCGCGGAACCATCCCGTCCCCAGCAACCGATACCGGATGAGCTCGACCGCGGGGTCCTCGACGTCGAGCACGTCGCCCGCGCGGATGGGCACGTAGCGCCGGATGACGCGATCCCGCGTGGTGCGGTTGCCTCGGATGACGACGCGCTCGACGACGTAGCGGATGCGCTCGTCTCGAGGCTGCTCTTCGGCGTCTTCGTCTTCGGTGGCTTCGTCTTGTGCGTGCGCGGGCGGCACGACCCAAGCTGCGGTCGCGGCCACCCAGGCCGCCAAGAGCGCCCCACGACGGAGCGACGTCACCGCATTCGCGCGATGGCACCGAGCAGCGCCACCACGCCGACGAAGAGACCTGCGAACACGGCGATCCAGCCTACCGTCTCGACGAAGGAGTCGCCTCGGGATTCACGGCGGGGTGGATCGAGATCGGACGCCCGCCGCGGCCCGGTCGCGCTCGCGGCATCGGGGCTCGTCCCGCGTGGCTCGATGACGACGACCGACGCCTCGTCGGCGCGTCGCGTCGGAGCGCCGGGTGCGCTCGCGACGATGAGCGCCTGCCCCGTGTGCTCGCGCTCGGCCTCGCCGAGGTCGAGATAGAAGACCTTCACCGTGTCGTCGCGCCCCGAAGGGGCGGGCGCCGTGAGCGCGGGCAACCGGGGTCGCGTCGGCGGTGGCTCGGGCAGCGGCGGCGCCGCGTCGGGACGGGGCAGCCGGCGAAGCGCGCTCTGCTCGGCGCTCTCGACCACGCGCGCCAGCTCCACCTCGACGACCCGTACGAAGCGCATGCCCGAGGCCTCGGTCTCGAACGGGCGCACCGCTTCCACGCGAAACGTGCCCTCTTCCCACGCGAAGACGGCGTTCAGATCGTCGGACGGAGCGCCATCCACGCGGATGCGCAGCAGCTCTCCCGCCTCGTAGTGGATCTCGCAGCGGAAGCCGCGACGCGGGAACATCCCGTCCGGCGTGCGCGAGAGAACGAGCCTGCCGGTCAGACCCGCACGCTCGCAGTAGCGCATGAGACCGGCGGCGTCGTGAACCGCGAGCGAGCCCTCGCGCGCCGACGCATCGCCCCGCGACACGGGCAACGGCGGGAGCTCTTGGTAGACCTCCCACTCGCCTTCTCGCGCACCGAGGAAGCACTCGACCGGGTCCACCGAGTCGTCGGTCAGCGGTTGGTCCACGGCGATCTCGCCGCGCACCAGCGTCACGTGGCGCCATTTCGTCCCGTCGCGGTAGCGGAGCACGCCGCTCGGCCGCTGCGACTCGATGCGCCGGAGCACCTCGATCGCACCGCCTCGGTCGAGACGACCGGAGAGCAGAGGCGGTCCCTCGCGCACGTCCGAGCTCGTTCCCTTTCGTTCGACGTCGCCCAAATTCGCCTTCCGAGCCTCCCGCGCCCCACAACCGGAGCACCCTGGTCGGAAGGCGAAATCCCCATGAGAGAAGGCCGTCGGCGGTGGAGGTGTCAAGCCCACGGGCGTTGTAGCCTCCGAGCGTGTCCCGTCTCCCGAGCCCGGCGGTCGTCCTCGCGCTCGCGATCACCGCTTCGGGCTGCGGCGACGACGACGGCGAGCCCGAGCCCGATGCGTCGGCCGACGGTCGGGTGACCCCACGGCCCGACGCCGAAGGTCTCGACGGGGGCGATCCGTCGGATGCCACGCCCGTCACGGAATCGGGAGCCCCGGACGCCACTCCGATGGGCGAGGACGCAACCGTGGCGCCGCCTGGCTTCGCGTTCGCCGCGTCGCCGTACGTCGCGCTCCCCTTCACGACGGTGGGCTCGCCGGTCCCCGACGGCGTGCTCGAGCTGCGCGAGGTCGGCGGCGCACCCTCGTCGGGCGACGTGGACATCGACGTGAGCGGCGAGCTCGTGGTGGAGGGCTCGACCGCGCCGCTGGCCGCGCACGAGACACGTACGTTCGTCGTGCGCTACACCGGCGCGATCGACGCCCCCGTCAACGCGGTGGGCAACGCCGCGGTGTCGATCGACGGCGCGCGGATCGACGTCGCGCTCGCCGCGGTCGTCGGCGACCCGGCCCTGCCTCCGGTCGTCGAATGGACCGAAGAAGGCGGGACCGCGGTCGCGACCGCGCCCTACCCGTCGGCACCGTTTCCCGACGGGCGCGCCGCCTACGCCGACGCACGCGTGCTCGTCGCTTCGCCCGTCGATCTCGACGACGCCCGAGGCGTCCCGATGGTCGTGCACCTGCACGGTCACAACGCGCTGCTGGCGCGCACCGTGCCCGCGCAGCACCTCGTGCGTCAGCTGGCGCTCTCGGGTCGCAACGCCGTGCTCGTCGTTCCGCAAGGGCCGGTCGAGGCCGCCGACGGCGACTTCGGGAAGCTCGATCTCGAAGGTGGCCTCGCGCGGCTCGCACGCGACGTGATCGCGGTCCTCTATCGCGACGGGCTCGTGCGCGTCCCGCGGCTCGGGCCCGTGGTGCTCACCTCGCACTCGGGCGGCTACTCCGCGACGGCGAACATCGTCGCGCACGGCGGGGTCACCGTCGCGGCCGTGCACCTCTTCGACTCGCTCTACGGCCGCTCGGACGCGTACTTCGGGTTCGCGAGCGGCGGCGGCTTGCTCCGCTCGGTCTACACGTCGGGCGGCGGCACGGATCGTCAGAACCTCGCGCTCGCAACCGAGCTCGAGAGCGCGGGCGTCGTGGTCACGGACGCGTTCGACGACGACACGCTCGCCTCGTCGCGTACGACCATCGGCTTCACCCCGTCGAGCCACAACGGCTGCGTCTCCGACGAGCGCGCGTACGCCCGCTGGCTCTTCGCGAGCGGGCTTCCGCGACGTCCCGCGGCACCTCCCGAGCTTCTCGCGACGCTCGCATCGGGCACCGACGTCGTCGTTCGTTGGCGCGCCGAGGTCGCACCGTTCGACGGCACGTGGCGCGTCGAAGGGTCCGACGACGCGACGCGATGGGACACGCTCGC
>JADZFZ010000931.1 GCA_020854145.1 Deltaproteobacteria bacterium
AGCGAGCGCACGGGGGGCGCGCGGCGCCCCCCAAACAGACACAGAAAGCCAGCGCTGATCGGGGTTCTCGCATCCGGCCTGCGACGTTCTGGTCAACCCCGCACGAACTTGGGGCACGCGGGTCTAGGTGGCTGGGAGGGGGCGGGCACGCGCCCCCCTGCCACCCCTGCGTGTCGGCGCGGCCGGAGACCGCGTCGGCGCAACCCGAGACCGCGTCGGCGCGACGCGACACCGAGGCGGCGCGGCCCGGGCCCAGTCGGCGCGCCCGCACGAGCAGTCGGCGCGGCCCGGGCCCAGGCGTCGGAGTCAGCTCGGCGTCGGCGCCGCCGGCGTCGGAGACGCGGCCGTCTTGCGGCGGTTGTGGATCTCCAGGCCGCGCAGCAGCGTCGGCGACACCGGCAGCTGCAGGCTGGTCGTGCCGTCGTCGCGAGCGTCCGCCAGGTCGTCCCACAAGCTCCGCATCACGTAGTAGAGGCGCCCCTCGAGCGTGTTGATCACGGGCGTGTCGCGATCGACCTGCTTGGGCGCGGGCCGGTTCGCGATGGCGTCCTCGAGCGCCTGCGCCGCGTCGCGCAGCCGGTACACCGTCTGCGCGGTCACGCCGTACGCGGAGAGCAGCGGAGCGTCGGACGTCGAGCTCGAGCGCCAGTCGTCGAGGAGGCGCGCGAGCTTGCGCAGCCGCGACACGAGCGGGTCGCCGACGCCGTCGTGCGCGAGCGCGGCATCGATCGCGTCGAGCCGCCCCTTCAGCGTCCCCGCGGCGTCGCGAGCCCGACGCGCCGAGCGCGCGAGCAGCCGCTCCGCGTCGGTCGCGATGTCCTGGTAGCGGCCCTCCGCGACCGGATCGTCGGAGACCGCGTTACCCGCGATCGCGCTGCCGAGCGCGTTGAGGCAATCGAGGAACCAGCGCACGCGGATCGACGCGCTGTCGACCGCCGGGTCGTCCACGTTCTCGCCGAACGTGCGCGCCCACGTCATCGCGCCGCGGAACGTGTCCGCCGAGCGCGTCGCCGTCCCCCGCTCGCGGCACGCGTCCGCCTCGTGCGACGACAGCAGCGCCGCCGCGGTCGCGTCGTCGAGCACCGGAAACAGCCGGCGGATCGCGGTCAGCTGCCGCATCTCGCCCGCGAGCGTCTCCTCGTCGAGCTTGCCGTCCGTCGCCTTGGCGGCCGCAGGGGTCTTCTTCTTCGCGGCGCCGCGCGTCGCGGGCCGGGTGGTCTTCTTTGCTTTCGCCTTCGCCATGGCGGCGCATCCTATACGCGGCGAGGCGCCGAGGTCGACCGCGCAGAGAGACCGTCGCGATCGACGCGTGCGCAGGCGTGCCTTCGCGTGCGCCCGGACGGCGGGTCGGACGCATCGCGCTCGGCGCGGCGCGCCTCAGGGAGCGACGATGCGGAGCGCGGGGAAGTACGAGCGGTAGCTTCGCGCGTCGCCTTCATCACGAGCAACGGATGCCCCGCGCCGTCGGCGCCCAGCGAGTGGATTGGGGCAGGTCCTGCTCGCGCGGCAGCGCTCCCTGCAGCGCGAGGTGGCCGTCAAGACGGTGCGGCCCGAGCGTCGCGTCGGCCTTGGGGATCGAGCGTACGTACGCGAGCAACCGACGGAGCGGCGTGCGCGCGACGCGGGCGGGTCGAGCACCCAGCTAGCGCGCGGCGGCGACCGCCACCTTCACGCCGCGCTCGCGCGGCTTGCACTCGAGGTCGGCCAGCGCGGTCACGAGCGCGGACCGCCGGACTACGACGTCACCAACCGGGGTGCGGGCGGCCTCACCATCGAGAGCACCCAGAGGGCCCAGAGCACGTCCTCTTGCGTCGCGTCGCCCGGCAACGCCTCGTTGGCGTCGCGCGGGAGCGAGGGATAGGCGGCGAGCAGCGGCCGTGCTGCGTCGAGGTGACCGCGCGCCGCCAGCGCCAGCCATGCGAGCAGCTCACCGCGCGCGGCCCGAGCGCGGAGCCAGGGGTCGACGGCGTCGAGCTCGAGGAACGCGAGCTGCCTCCAGCGCCACGACAGCCACTCGGGGCTTGGGCCGTCGCCATCGCCGATCGCGAACTCGCGGGCCTCGTCCTCCGTCGGCTTCGGAGCGGTCAGCGCCGAGAGGGTTCCGTCGAGCACGAGCCGCGTCAGCTCCGACGCGAGGAGAGAGTCCTCCGGCCCGCCTTCGTAATCGGCGAGACCGATCCGCTCGCGGACCTTGGGGCCAAGGAGCCGCATCATGACGCGCTCGGCGCGGCGAATGGCGTCCAGCCGCCGGAGCAGGTCGTCGGCCGCGGCGGGGGAGAGGCGCCGGAGCGCGCGGCCGAGGTCGAACGCCGTCATCGGCTCCACCTCGATGCGCGACCGGATCGCCGGGACGGCCTCGAACGCTCCCAGGTCGACAAGCGCGTCGGCGATATCCTCGAGCGCGCCGCCGTGCTCGACGCGCAGGACCAGCGAGGTCAGCACCGGGACGGCGGCGCGGTGCTGCAGCGCGGCCAACGCGCCGGCCACACGTCCGGGCGACGCGCCGTCAGTCAGCTGCTCGCAGAGCCGCTGCCCGAGGTGGTGCCCGATCTCGGTTCCCCGGAGCGCACGGAGCGACGCGCCGGTGACGTCGCTCGGGAGCCGCAGCACCCATTCGAGCATCCGCGCCATCACGTGCTCGCGCACCGCGACCGGGACGACGTCTCCCGCCTCCGCCGTCATGCGGGCCGCCGCGGGCACCTCGAGCCCGAGCAGCTCGGTGACGAACGCGTGGTCGCCCTCGGCGCACGTCGCGAGCGCGCGCTCCACGAGCTGGCGCGTCTTGAGCGCGCGCTTCTGGACGAGCGCGAGGTAGCCGACGCCGAGCGCGAGGACCTCCTGCCATAGCGGGTCGAACAGATGCCGGAGGGCCTCGCGCTCGAAGCACTCCTGCGCGTGCAGGCCCACGGCCACGAAGAGCTCGAGGAAGGTGCGATGCAAGAACGCCCACGACCCGGGCGCGACCTCGCAGAGGAGCTGCGGCTCCTCCATCTGGCGGCGCAGGAAGTCTCTGGCTGCCGCCTCCGCCTGCGCGGGGTCTGCGAGCGCCGCGTGCTCGGCGAGCGACCGAGCGAGCACGTCGACGACGAACGCCTCGGGCGCGACCCCCGAGGGGTGCTCCTCGAAGAGCCTCACGGCCAGCGCGCCGAGGAGCGGGAGCACGTCGTCGTAGACGAGCTCGCCCTCGTCGCGACCGGAGCCGGCCGTGGCGGCCGTCCGACGCTCGATCGGCCACGACTCGCACATCGCGCGGGCGACGAGGTCGTACACCTGCGCACGATGGCGCGGCAGACGGTGCTCTGCGCGGTGCGCGACGACCAGGATGCCGAGGAGCATCGGGTTGCCCGCGAGGGCCTCGACGCGATCGCTCGCGTCGATCGCGGCGGTGACGTCCTCGACCGCGCGAGCGACGGTCTCGTCATCGTCGCGAGACCGTCCAGACAGATGGGCCCGAACCAGCCCCGCTGCCAGCCGATCGCGCTGCGGGCGTGTCAGCGGGGAGAGACCCAGCTCGGTGGCGCCGCGGATCGGAGCGCCGACGTACCCCGCACGCCGCGCGCTCAGGACGACGCGATTGTCGGGGTATCGATCGACGAGCTCCGAGAGCTTCGCTCCCACCGCGGCGCGGTGCTCGGTCGCGACCTCGTCGAGCCCGTCGAGCAGCAGGAGGCAGCGACCACGCGTGAGCTGGTGCTCGAGCTCCTGTTCGAGCCCTCGCATGCCGCCACCAGCCGAGCCGCGCGCGAGCACGGCGGGCATCGAGAGCGAGGGTTCGCCTACCCAGATGGCGGCCAGCTCGGCCACGCTCGCGTACACCGGCAGGAGGCGCTCCCACGAGCCGAGCGCATCGAACAGCGACACCGGGCCGCGCGCCGCGACCCGCGCGAGCCAGCGAAGCAGGCTGCTCTTGCCCTGCCCTGGATCGCCCACGACCGCGAGCCGGCGATGAAACCGCATCGCCTCCGCGATCGAGACACGCCGCGTCACCTCGCGAGGCCGCCCGAGCCCGCGGGTCCGCGGGTCCGGAGCTGCGAGGAGCACGCGCTCCTCCAGATCGGGCACGACGAAGACGTCGTCGAGGTCGAGGGGCGGGGGCTCCCCGAGGCCCCGCAGACGAGGCAGGCGAAGGCGACCGAAGCCCGCGTCCAGCGCGGCCCCCCGCGCGACCCGCCAGAGGTCGGTCGGGGCTCCGTGGACGCTCTCCGTGCCGAGGCGGCGGGGGTAGACGTAGACCGCGGCGCCATCGTCGGTACCCGCCGGCAGCGCCGCGAGGTCGCGTCGTGAGGCCTCTTCCAGCGCCAACGCGAGCTCCTCCGTCGCCCGCACGGTCGAAGGCTCGGTCGCTGCGAGGAGGGCACGCGCCTGGCTTTGCCCGTCTGGGAGCCCGCCGGAGACGACGTGGACCGCGATCCTCGCGGGCACCTGCAGCTCGAGCCGCAAGCTCAGCCAGAGCTCGGCTGCGGCAGCCCAAGCGCTCCGGGCGGCGGGCTCGCCGTGGTCGCTGCCGATGGCCAGCCACGCGACGTCATCCTCCCAACCGAGCTCTGCTCCGACCATGCGCGCGACACGGTCCAGGCGTTGCGCCACGCGCACCCGAACCGGTTCGCCGCGCGCATACGCCGCGACCGCGACGACGCCGGTCGCGACGCGCTCGCCCGTCATCCGTCGGCCGCGTTGCGAAAGACGACCTTGAAGTCGCCGGAGACGATCTCGATGACGGGCTCCGGGAGCCCGCGCTGCACCGCGAAGCGGATCATCTCGGGCACGCCGACACCGGCGTGCTCTCGCCTTCGCAGCCGCGCGAGCGCCGCCGCGATGTGCGGGTTCCGTCTCTGGCTGATCCCGCCGAGGCGGATCCCGTCGAGCGTGAGCTGATTGAGCAGCGTGCCGGGGTTTCGGATCTCGACCCGATCGTCGAACACGAAGACGCGCGTCTGCGAGGCGACGCGGTAGTCGCGATGCGCGAGCGCGTTGACGACGGCCTCACGCAGCGCCTCCATCGGGATCCCCTGCTCTCGTCGCTCGGTGCCCACGACGCGCGACGGGGAGGCGACGTGTGCCGCCAAGAAACGCAGCGTCGTCTCGAGCTGTGCGCCGAGCGGTCCCCCGATGTCGGCGCGATCGACGAAGTCACCCGAGATCGATGCGCCTCGAAAGCGGATGGCGGTCACGTGCGCGTCGACGAGGAACCGCCGCGGGTCGTCGGAGAACAGGAGCACGCCCGTGACGGTCGGTCGCCCGTCGGACGAGAGCGCGTGCAGCGCGCGCAGGTAGTGCTCCGCGTGGTCCGGTGGCGCGGCGGGGTACGCCTCGCGGAGGAAGTCGGCGATCAGCGCATCGGAGAGATCGCTCCGCACGGCATCGTCGACGACCTGCTCGTCGAAGTGCACGTTCGTCGAGGACGAGTAGAGACGCCGCAGCTCGTCCTCGCGCGCCTCCCGCGTCACGGCCCCATCACGGACGTAGGCCTTCGTCCCCGCGCGGAACGGTCTATCGGGCAGGAAGCCCGGGACCGTCAAGGCGACTGCGAGCACACCCCCGATGGGAACCGCCTCCGTCCGGCACATGAGCGGCGGTCGGATACCCTGCGCGCACACGTTCACCATCTGCTCGATCAGGCGGTTGACGTCCTGCGCCGTACCGACGCCGGTGACGCTCCCGTCGTCCTCGACGCCGACCACGAGCGTCCCTCCGCCCGAGTTGGCGAGCGCGCAGATCGCCCGTGCCGCGACCTGGGCATCCAGCAGCCCGCCCGTCGCCCGAACGCTCTTCAGCTCCAGCGTCGCGCTCTCGCCGAGCGCGACCAGCGCGGAAAGCTCCTGCGGTGTCACGGCAGCAGGGTGGCGTGGCCACGAGATCTGGTCAAAGCCCGCGTCACCGATGCTCCGGCAACGCCACTGGGCACGTCAGGTCATCGGGCTCGGAGGCGACGGCGGAGCCTCCGGACGCGATGCGCGAGCGCGGCGAGACCGAGGAGCGCGAGCGCGGGGACGACGCCGCGCCGCGACGTGGAGGCGCCGGGGTTCGACACCGCGCAGATCCCGCAGTCGGCCTCGGGCGGCGGCGGGCAGACGACGTCGGGCGGACGGTTGAGCTCGCGCGTGACCGTGAAGAGGTTCCCCACCATCGCCGCGTCCTCCGCGAGCGACAGCAGGAGATCACGATCGAGCGCGGCCACGCCGAGCGATGCTTCGAGGCGCGTGAGCGTCGGTGTCTCGATGCCGTCGAGCGCGACGGCGAGGTCGTCGTCGACGGTGAAGGGCCCGACGGAGTCGCGCATCGACTCGCCGCGGAAGACGGGCACCCGGCCGGCGTACGACGTGACCCACGTGCGGCCGCTGCTCGACGCGAGCGCGTCCTGGAAGAGCGCGTCGTAGGTGAACGCGTCGGTCGCCCAGTCGTACGCGACGTCCTCGGGGGCGATGGTGGCGTTCGGGAAGTTCTGCGCCTCGTAGCGATCGTCGGCGAACACGAAGAGACGCAGCCCGACCTTGTCGGCGACGCCGGCCGCGATCATGCGCAGCGGCAGCACGTAGGAGAGGCCGGGGGTGCTGACGCGCACGGGCTGCATGCGCTGCACGCCCTCGCCCGGGCTCAGCCGCAGCGCGATGAACGCGAGCCCCATCTCGCCGTAGTAGCGGATCGTCGGCAGGAGCGAGTCGGGCACCCCGTAGCCGCGATCCTGCAGCCAGCCGAGCAGCGCCATCGGGTCGTCGCTCGAGACGGTGACGGTCTCGTACGGGCCGATGGTGCTCTCGTTGTGCACGACGACGGGCGGCGTCCCGGCGTCGCGGCTCGCCGGCGCGGCGGCGTCGAAGAAGCCCCCCGCGGCCGTGGCCTCGTCGTCCGAGCACGACGGCGCGAAGGTCGGCGGGCACGAGGTGCGCACGGGCCGGAACGTCCCCTGCAGCACGACGTTGGTGCGCGCCTCGAGCACCTCGAAGAACCGATTGTCCGCCAGCGCGACGGTCGCCTCCGGGCTCGCGGGCAGCACCCAGACGAAGTCCTCCGGATCCCCCGCGTAGGCGAACTGGTCCCAGAGCGTGCTCTGCCGCGGCGAGATCGCCATGGCCATGCGGTGTGCGGTCACGACCGTCGCGGTCCCGCTCTCGGTCGGAGGCGGCGTGAAGCACCCGCCGCACGCGCGGGCGCTCCGCGGGACGGTGGCGACCATGGCCGCGAAGAGGAGCGAACCCGGCAGGACCATCGACGCGAAAGAAAGGCGCACGGCCCACCTCCAGCCAGCGAGTACAGTCGAGGGTACCCGATGCTCGCCGACGTCTTCAGCTCTGCTGGCTGGCGGGGGCTCGGCGCCCCCGGGGCCCTGCCTGACGCGGCTCGCGTCGTCCTCGCTTCGCTGCGGGGAAGCTGTGCTGGCTGGCGGGGGCTCGGCGTGATCGGATGCCTGGCGCTCGCCGCGTGCGCGGTGGGCTGCGGCGACGACGATGGCGCGCCCTCGCGCGACGCCGGAATCGACGACGCTGGCGACGCCGGCGACGCCGGTCCGTGCCCCGCGCCCGGGCAGCGGCAGTGCCGCGGCGTGTGCATCGACACGCTCTCGGACGACGACAACTGCGGCGTCTGCGGGGCGCGTTGTCCATCGACCGAGGCGTGTGTCGATGGCAGCTGCCGCGTGGTCGCGTGCACGGAGGCGCCGCTCGCGATGTGCGGCACCGAGTGCGTCGACACGCGCGTCCATCCGTCGCACTGCGGCGGCTGCGGCCAGGCGTGCCCGCTCGGCGAGCTTTGCGCGCCGGACCCCGACGGGGCTCCGCGGGGCGCGTGCCGGTGCGCGCCCGGCCGCACGCGTTGTGACGACGGTTGCGTGGATCTCCTGTCGAGCGACGCGCACTGCGGCGCGTGCGGCGTCGCGTGCACGGCGCCGGAGAGCTGCTTCGGCGGGACCTGCACGGACGTCTGCGGCGCCCTCGCCATCGAGTGCGACGGCGCGTGCGTGTCGCCGAACGCGCGGGACACCTGCGGGAGCTGCGACAACCGCTGTCCCGAGGGCGTTCCGTGCATCGCGGGCGCGTGCGGCGGCTGCGGCGAGCGCGTCGCGTGCGCGACCGGCTGCCGGGACCTCACGGAGGCGAGCGACTGCGGGCAGTGCGGCTTCCGCGCGCCGCTCGGTGCGGCGTGCGTGGACGGGACCGCGGTCTGCGCCGAGGGACACCGGGCGTGCGGCACGGGCACGGGCACCACGCTCCTGTGCGCGCGTACGAGCGACGCGATGGAGTGCGACGCGTGCAACGGCGGCGACGCCTGCGCCGACGGGAGCTACTGCGTCGCCGGGGCGTGCACGAGCGCGACGGTCGTCGGGCTGCGGGTCGACTGCGGCGGGCCCTACCTCGCGGGATCGGGCGTCGTGCAGTGCCACGCGTACCTCGAGCTCGACGGGCTCGGCGAGATCGACGTGACGTCGAGCCGGAGCCTGGTGTGGATCGACGGCGGCTGCGAGGGCGACGCGTGTCCGCCCGGAGGAGGCACGGACCAGCCCCTGTTCGTCGGCGGCCCCGGGAACGCGACGAGCGCGGGGTACTTCTTGCCCGCGGGCGCGACGGACCCCTCGCGCATCACCGCGGGCACGCTCGTCGTCGTGCTCGCGGAGTACCTGCGAGACGCGACCGCGCTGCGCGCCGAGACGTGGGTCGTGACCGCGCCCGTGCCCTGACTTCGCCCCATCGCAGGCGGAGATGACGGCGCCGCGTGCTTGGCCTACCTTCCGACCGTGGAGAGAAGCCGGAGGCCCGGCGCGAGCACCGATCCTGCCGGGGGGAGTGCGACCCGCGACGACGCGGTCTCGCGCCTTCGCGCCGCGCTCGCGACGGGAGAGGCGCCGCGCCTGCGTCTGGCGCTCCTCTTCGGCTCGACCGCGCGCGGCACGGCGCGGACCGACAGCGACCTGGACGTCGCCATCGTTCCCGCCGACCCCGATCTCCCCCTCGCCGAGGAGCTGGCGCTCGAGGCGCGGCTCGAGCACGCCACGGGACGACCGGTAGAGGTCGTACGTGCCGATCGCGCTGCACGCGCGGTCGCATGGCGGATCGCGCGAGACGGGATCGTCCTCTTCGCCGACTCTCCCCACGCCGCCTCGCGGTTTCGTGCGCGCATCGCCATCGAGCACGGCGACGACGCGGAGCTGCGCGCCGACGCCGCCCGCCGCTTCCGCGCCGCGCTCGCGAGGAGCGGATGACGGACGTCGAGCTCGTGTTGCTCAAGCTGTCGCGTCTGCGGGACTTCGTGCAGCTCGCCCGCTCGCGTCGGCCGCCGTCGGCGGAGCAGCTCGAGGCCGACCTCGAACGGCGTGATGCCCTCGCCCTCGCGGTCCTCGTCGCCGCACAGGAGGCGGTGGACGTGGCCTACCACGTCGCGAGCGACGAAGGCTGGGGCCTGCCGGACTCCCACGGCGCCGCCTTCGATCTGCTCGTCGCCCATGGCGTGCTCGACGTCGAGATCGCCAACGCCGTCCGGCAGGTGGTGCGCGTACGCAACCGAATCGCGCACGGCTACGCGTCCATCGACCACGCGCGCATCTGGCACGAGCTCCCCGAGGGCCTCGACGCGCTCGAGCGATACGCGGCCGCCGTCGCTCGCTGGCTGCCGCCGATCACGACGGACGGCGAGTCGTCGTGACCGCTCGCTGGCCTCGACGCCCTCGAGGCGACGGCCCGCCGTCCTTCGGCTGCGTTACTTGAGAAGCGGGCGGCCCTCGGCGTCGTCGAACTTGTTCATGAGGATCAGCACCAGGTCGATCAGCGACCAGATGCCGAGGCCGCCGCACGTCAGGAGCATCGCGATGCCGGTGCCGGTCTTGCCGACGTAGAAGCGGTGCGCGCCGAGGTACCCGATGAAGAAGCACAACGCGAGCGCGACGATCCACTGCTTACCCTGCTGGTCGTTCATGTTCCCTCCGGTGGTGCCCTTCGGCTGGGCGACGTGCCGCGCGCGCATCGTACATCGACGCGAGCCGCGCGAGTGGGTCACGTCATCGTACGTGCGAGCGTCACGTACTCTCGCTCGACGACGGCGCCGCAGGCCTTCGCATACCAGTCGCGCGGGCCGACCCAGGCGATGGTCGCTTGCGCGTGGCCGGCCTTCTCGAGATCGCGCAGGCAGCGCGACAGCAGCAGCTGCCCGATGCCCTTGCCGCGGTGGCGCGGGAGCACGCCCGTCGGGCCGAACGTGCCGAGCCCCGCGAGACGCGCGGAGTGCGCGGCGAAGCCGA
Organism: Deltaproteobacteria bacterium; assembly: GCA_020854145.1. GTDB lineage: Bacteria > Myxococcota_A > Polyangia > Polyangiales > JADZFZ01 > JADZFZ01. The sequence goes on from JADZFZ010000931.1 coordinate 10,226, forward strand.
CGATGCGCCCGGAGTGCTCGACGACGTGCACGGACGCCGGCCGCTGCGCGAGCGCGACCGAGACCTCGTGGCGCCAGCCGCGTCCGAAGTGGTGGCCGACCCAGGAGGCGACGCGCGGCTCGCCGGGCTTGGCGCGTCGCACGAGGTAGCCGTCACGCACGAGCG
>JADZFZ010000932.1 GCA_020854145.1 Deltaproteobacteria bacterium
CCCAGAGGTAGTAGTGGAGCGCGGCGGCGATGCCGACGAGGACTCCGACGAAGGCGAGCATCCGTCCGATCGACACGTGGGCGGCAGTGTAGGGCCGCTGGCCCGTTCGGCGAGTGGGCGCTGCGCAAGGATCGTGCTGCGTTCGGACGGCTCGGGCGCGGCGCTGCCCATCGCGACGCGTCGCCGTGCGCTCGCCTGCTCGACGGCGTCGAACCGCCGACGGATGCTCGGCCCCAGTCGAGTCCGCCCGTCGGGCACGACGTGGGGCCGAGCTCGGCCGGCGGGGCAGGCGTGGGCGTGCGCGACGGCGAGTCCCGGAGCTGCCGCGATCGCTCCCGTGTAGGATCGCCGCGTGGCCGAGACACGAGTACCAGCGGAGCGGCGCTATCAGGCGGAGATCGAGGCACTGCGCAACGGAGACGGCGGGGAACGACCGCCGGGGTGGGCGCTGACGCCGCGCGCGGTCGTGGCGTACGTGCTCGGCACCGACGTGCCGGTCGGCGGCGTGACGATCACGCCGAAGTACGTGGGGGATCGCGCGCTCGTCGAGGTGGCGGTCGCGACGCTCGCGTCGGATCGCGCGCTGCTGCTGGCGGGCGAGCCCGGGACGGCCAAGAGCTGGCTGTCGGAGCACTTGAGCGCGGCGATCAGCGGGACCTCGGCGCTCGTGGTGCAGGGCACCGCGGGGACGAGCGAGGAGCACGTCAAGTACGGGTGGAACTACGCGCTGCTGCTCGCCGAGGGGCCGTCGCCGCGCGCGCTCGTCGCATCACCGATCCTGCGCGCGATGCGCGACGGGAAGGTCGCGCGCTTCGAGGAGATCACGCGCACGAGCCAGGAGGTGCAGGACGCGCTCATCTCGATCCTCAGCGAGAAGCAGATCGCGATCCCCGAGCTCGGCGAGGTGGTGAGCGCGCAGGGCGGGTTCAACGTGCTCGCGACGGCCAACACGCGCGACCGCGGCGTCAACGAGATGAGCGCGGCGCTCAAGCGGCGGTTCAACTTCGTGGTGGTGCCGGTGGTCACCGATCTGGAGCAGGAGATCCGGATCGTGAAGAAGCGCGAGGAAGAGCTGCGCGGCGACTACCAGGTCGGCGCGCCTGCGCCCGACGAGGTGGCGCGGCTGCTGGTGACGATGTTCCAGGAGCTGCGTGCCGGTGTGACCAAGGACGGCAAGACGAAGGTGAAGGCTCCGGGCGCAGTGCTCTCGACGGCCGAGGCGATCAGCGTGCTCTTCCAGAGCGGGATCCTGTCGCGCAGCTTCGGGTCGGGGACGGTCGGGCCGAGCGAGCTCGCGCGCGCGCTGGTCGGTGCGGTCGCCAAAGAGGGCGACAGCGACCTCAAGGCGGTGCGCGAGTACGTGGAGACCGTCGCCAAGGGGCGCGACGGGATCTGGAAGGCGTTCGGGAGCGCCGCGCGGGCGGCTCTGAAGGCGCCGTGAAGGCGTGAGCGTCGCCGAGCGGGTGCACCTGTTCCCCGTCCGTCACCACTCGCCGCGTGCGAGCTTGGTGCTCGGCGCGATGCTCGATCGCATCTCGCCCGAGGTGGTGCTCGTCGAAGGGCCGTCGGACGCGGACCCGCTGCTGCCGATGCTGGTGCACGCCGACACGGCGCCGCCGATCGCGCTGCTCGCCTATCGAACGGACGGTGTGCCCGCGTCGTCGGTGTGGCCGTTCGCAGCGTACTCGCCGGAGTACGTGGCGGTGCGTTGGGCGCTCGCGCACGGGCGCCGCGCGCGCTTCATAGACGTGTCGGCGGCGCAGAGCCTCGCGCACGACCGAGGCCGACGTGCAGACGACGACGACGGCGGTGCCGGGCGCGGCGGGGTGGGGTCCGACGACGAGCCGCGCGGACCGCGTGGATCGGTCTGGGATCCGGTGGTCGAGCGTTCGGGGTTCCGCAGCTTCGACGAGCTGTGGGAAGCGCGCTTCGAAGCGCCTGAGCACGCCGAGGCCGACTTTCGCGAGATGCTCCGCGAGCTCGCGCTCTCCGTGCGAGGAGCGACACTGCTGCGCGAGGACGGCGAGACGCGTGCGCGTGACGCGATCATGCGCGCGGCGATCGAGCGCGCAGTCGAGCAGGGCGCGGCGCCGGAGCAGATCGTGGCCGTGCTCGGGGCCGCACACGTCGCGGCCATCGTGTCGGGCGACGTGGACCCGAGCGCGAGCGAGCTGCTCGAGCGGACGGTGCCCACGGCGATGACGATCATCCCGTACAGCTTCCCGCGCCTCGCCGAGCAGACCGGCTACGGCGCTGGGAATCGTGCGCCCTATTACTACCAGCGCGCCTACGACGCGCGTGGCGATTACGGGCGCGCGACGCTCGAGGTGCTCGTCGACTTCACCGACCACCTGCGGTTGCGCGGCTTCTCCGTCTCGCTGGCAGACACGCTGGAGGCCTATCGGCTCGCATGCCGGCTCGCGGAGGTGCGCGACAAGAGCGGACCCGGGCTCGACGAGGTGCGCGAGGCCAGCATCGCGACGCTCTGCCGCGGCGAGAGCGCGCACGTGGACGGCTTTCTCTGGTCGTCGGTGATCGGCAGGAGCGTGGGGCGCGTCGCGAAGGGGTTGGGCAGAGGTTCGCTGCAGGAGGAGTTCTGGACGACCGTGCGGGCGTTCAAGCTGCCCGAGACCGACGAGGCGATCGCCGTCTCGCTCAAGCTCGCCGACAAGACGCAGCTCTCGGCGAGCACGTTCCTCCATCGGCTGCGCGTGCTCGAGATCCCGTACGCCACGCTCGCCGGCGTGCGCACGACGCCGGGTGCCGGTGCGTGGCGCGGCGGTGCTGGCGCGGGTGGCGGCGGCCGCGACGTCGAGAGAGGCGGCTTCGAGCAGCTCGCGCGCGTGCGAGAGGGATGGCAGTGCCAGTGGACGCCCGCGACGGAGATGGCGCTGGTGGAGCGCATCGTGCTCGGCGAGTCGCTGCGTGCCGCGGCGGAGCGGAGCCTCGAGCAGCGTCTGCGGGAGCGCAGGTCGGTTGGCGATGCGGCCGACGTGCTGGTGGACGCGGTCATGACGAACGCGACCGGCACAGTCGCGCTCGCGCTCGCGGCGTGCGACGCCCTGGCCGCGCACGACGACGACCTGGTCTCGTTGGCGCGCGCCTGCCGCGCGCTGGCCGGGTTGGTGTCGTACGGCTCGGCGCGCAAAGAGCTCGGGATGGACGAGCGCGTGCTGGTCCCGCTGCTGGCCAAGACGTTCGCTCGCGCGACGTTGCGCCTGCCGGTGGCGGCCAGCGTCGGCGACGCGGACGAAGCGAAGGCGGTCGGCGGCGCGATGCGCGTCCTCGCGGAGCTCGCGACGACGCAAGCGGCGGTGGTCGATCGCGACGAGCTGGTGGAGGAGCTCGGCGACGTCGGACGGAGCTTCGGGGTCCATCCGCGTTGCGCCGGGACGGCGGCGGGTCTGTTGCTCCTGTCGCGCTGGTGGGACGATGCGGTGCTCGCACGCGAGCTCTCGCTGCGGCTGAGCGCGACGAGCGAGCCGGGCAAGACTGCGGAGTTCCTCTCTGGGTTCCTCGAGGTCAACGCGCTCGCCATCGTGAAGAGCCACGACGTCGTCGCGATCGTGGACGCGTACCTGCAATCGCTCTCCGACGAGGCGTTCCGCGACGCGGTGCCGATGTTGCGGCGCGCGCTCGCGGATCTCGGCAAGACGGAGCGACGCTATCTCGTGGAGAGTGTCATCGCCGTGCGCGGGCACGCGCGCAGAGGGGACGCTCGAGAGGCAGCACGGCTGGTGACGGCCGCGGACGCGGCGGCGCTCGAAGCCGCGTCGGAGGACATCCAGAAGGCGATGGACGACCTGGACGACTTGCTGTGACGGTGCCGGCGCTGACGCCGGAGGAGGCGAGAGCGCTCTTGCGCTGGCGCCTCGCGCTCGGGAAGGAGGCGGAGGGGGCCGCGCCCGAGATGGGGATCACGATGCTCGCGGGCGCGCTCGGCGAGGACGAGCTCGACGGCAGGGAGCTCGACGAGGCGATGGACTTCGTCTACGGCCGACAGAAGGGGACGCGCCTGAACGTGCCCGAGTGGCTCGGGCGCGTGCGCAGCTTCTTCCGAGCCGAGGTCGTCGCCCTGGTGCAGAAGGATGCGATGGAGCGCAAAGGGCTCACGCGTCTGCTCTTCGAGCCCGAGACGCTTCCGCAACTGGAGAAGAACGTCGACCTGGTGGCGACGCTCGTGTCGATGCGCGGGCTCGTCCCCGACGAGGCCAAGGACACCGCGCGCGAGATCATCCGCGAGGTCGTCGAGCGGATGAAGAAGGAGCTCGAGACCCATACGCGCACTGCGATCCACGGGGCGCTGCGCCGTAACGCGCACAGCCCGCTGAAGGTGGCGCGCAACGTCGACTGGCACCGCACCATCCGCAAGAACCTGCGCACCTGGGACAAAGAGAACAAGCGCCTCGCGCCCGAGGCGATCTCGTTCTTCGCCAACCAGCGCAAGCAACGCGACTGGGAGATCGTCTTGCTCGTCGACCAGTCGGGCTCGATGGCGCAGAGCTGCGTCTACAGCGCGATCATGGCGTCCATCTTCGCGTCGCTCGACGTGCTCGCGACGCGGCTCGTCCTCTTCAACCACGAGGAGGTGGTCGACATGACGCCGGTGCTCACCGACCCCGTGGAGGTGCTCTTCACCGCGCAGCTGGGCGGCGCCGAGGACTACAACCGCGCGCTCCGTTACGCAGAGGAGCACTACCTCGAGCGGCCCGACAAGACGATCCTCGTGCTGCTGACCGACCTCTTCCACACCGCTGGAGACACGCCCGAGTTCGTGCAGCGGATGCGCGTGCTGGTGGAGTCGAACGTGAAGGCGATCGTGTTGCTGAAGCTGTCCGATCAGGGCCGACCGTCCTACGATCGCGAGCTCGCCGGAGAGCTGAGCGCCCTCGGTGTGCACTGCTTCGGAGCGACGCCGCGTCTCTTGGTGGACGTGATGGCGAAGATCATGCGCAACGAGGACATCGCGGGCGTCGTGGCCGCGGCGGGATCGGCCGAATCGGGGAGCCGATGAGCGAGCCGCCCGCGATCCCGGTCGCCGATCTGCGCCTCTTCGTGACCGACCCGAGCGAGCTCGCGAAGGGCGCGGAGCTCGCCGACAAGCGCGCGCTCACGCACCTGGCGCGGCACGAGAACAAGCTGTTCGCGGACGCATCGGGGTCGGGTGCTGCGCCCTACAAAGTGCAGATCGTCTTCGGTGAAGGCGGCAAAGTCACCGGCCGTTGCTCGTGCATGGCGGCGCGCTCCCGCCCGTTCTGCAAGCACGCAGCGGCGCTGCTGGTCTCGTGGGCGCGTGCGCCGGGTGCTTTCGCACAGACCGAAGCGCCACCCGCAGGGTCGCTCCCCGCGAGCCCGACGGCGCGGCGCGCCAACGTCAAGACGGGGAACGTCGATGCCGCCGAGCTGCGCAAGCGCGGCGTCGAGCAGGCGTTCACGCTGCTGTCGGAGCTCTGGCAGACGGGTGTCGTGGCCATCGCCGAGGATCGCGCTGGGCAGGTGGCCGAGATGGCGTCGTCGTTGCGCGAGCTCGGGCTGCGGCGCCTCGCCGCGCGGACGCTGGCTCTCGCGGCGCTCTTGGAGATGGCGGCGCGCCGCGACGGATCGTTCCCGGCGGACGCCTACGCCGAGCTCTTCTCGGACCTGTGGCTCACCGTGCGCAAGCTCGAGAAGCACCTGGGCGGCGAGCCGCTCGCGCCCGAGCACGTCGAGGAGCTCATCGGCAAGACGTGGACGAAGAAGGACCGTCAGCCAATCGATGGGCTCGCGCTGGTCGAGTACGCGTTCCTGGCGCGCACGACCGCGGACGGGTTCGTGCTGCGCGAGAGCCGCTTCGTCGACGTGGGCTCGGGCGAGCACTTCAGCGAGAAGCAGATCCTGCCGGCGATGCTGGCCAAGCGAATGCCGCCCAAGCCGTCGTACCGCGACCGCGTGCTCGTGGGCGCCGCCGGAACGCTCTACCCATCGTTCTCGCCGCGGCGGCTGGACCTGGCGGACGTGGGTTCGGTCCGCGAGCTCGACACATCGACGTTGCGCGCCACGATCGAGCGCGCGCTGCCGAGCATGGATCGCGCGCTGGGGATGCTGATCGAGCGGCGTCGCGATCCCTTCGCACCGGGATCGGTCCCCGTGCTGGTGCGCGTCGACGGCATGCTGCCAGGGGGGCGCGCGCGGCTGTTCGACGGCGACGGCAAGACGCTCTTCGTGGGCGGCGGGCGTGAGGAGGAGGACGCGCTCGCGGGCGCGCTGGCGGGGATGCGCGTGGTCGCGGTGTTCGGCGACGTGACGCTCGAGGGCGCGCTTCCGACGCTGCTGCCACTGGCCGCGCTCGGTGAGCGAGACGGCGCTCCCGCGCTCGTGCCGCTCGGCGGCGACGATGCGAGCGCCCGCGAGGAGACGAAGCGCTCCGCGGTGACGGCCGGTGCGGCTGGGTGGGCGGAGGCCGCGCGGGCAGCGGGGGTTTCGCCAGCGGCGACGTTGCTCGGCGAGGTTCGCGACGACCTCGCGCAGGGGTTCCACGACGGCGCGCGGGCCGCGGCGACGGCGCGCTTCGTGGACCCGCTCGCGGCGCGGCTGACGGAGCTCTCTCTCGGCAAGCAGGCCGACGCGCTGCGCGCCGTCGCGTCGGCGGGCGATCCGATCGATGCGCTGGACGCGCTCGTGAAGGTTCACGCGGTGCTCGGCATCGCGGTGTCGAGGATGGCGTCGGCCGCGCCCGTCGATCGTGGCGCGCTGGTGCGCATCCCGCGTATGCCGAGCCTCGCGATTCGGGCGCCGAGCGAGCTGCTCGCGCCGGCGGTCGCGGTGGCGCTCGAGGCGCGCGGCGAGCTGTCGCGTTGGGAGCGCGCCTACCACGTAGCCGTGCACTACGAGCAAGCCGATCCGGAGAAGCTCCTGGCGGACACGCAGACGTACTGGGGCGACGGCTTTGCGGCGCCGTTCGTGGTGGCGGCGGCGCCAGCGCACCCGGAGCTCGCCGCGGCAAGAGCGGCCCGGGTGCTGTCGGAGGGGCGCGGCGCCGACTCGTGGCGCCCCTCGACATCCCGTCTCGCCAAGCTCACGGCGATCCGCGTGCTCGCGACGCTGGGCACGCCCGCGGCGCGCGCGCGCCTCGCCGAGCTCGGCCCGAAGCAGCTGGATCGCGGCCTGCTCGCACACGCGAGGCGCGCGCTCCACGGGACGTCGCCCGTCGGGCTCGTCGAGCTCCGCGAGACGATGTCGCGGGTGCTCGCCGCGCCGACGATGGACGAGCGTGC
>JADZFZ010000933.1 GCA_020854145.1 Deltaproteobacteria bacterium
GCGGCGGCGCGTGCGTCAACACGGCCACCGACCCGATGAACTGCGGCTCCTGCGGCCGCGGCTGCCCCGCGGGCTCGACGACCTCGTGCGTCGCCGGCGTCTGCTCGTGCGGAACGTCCGGTCGCGCGTGCCGCCCCGGCACGAGCGGCGGCCTGAGCGGCGACCCGAGCCTCGGCGAGGTCTGCTGCGGCACCGGCGCCACCGCGATGTGCGTCACCGAGAGCAACGCAAATTGCGGCATGTGCGGAACCGCATGCCGGACCGACATGATGGAGACGTGCACCCCGCCGTCGGCTCTCCTCGGCCTCTTCGAGACATTCGGCAGCTGCTGCGCGGCGCCGGGTGAGGAGTGCATGGGCATGGTCAGCGACGCCGGCGACGCGTTCTGAGCGCCGGGCGGGCGCCTACGGAAGAGACGACACGAGAGTGGGTACGGACGAGAACGTGCCCACTCCGCTGGTGCCATTGCCGAGCTGCCCGTACGAGTTCAGGCCCCAGCAAACGACGCGACCATCCGTTCGAACGGCGCAGACGTGTGCGTATCCCGTGGCACTCAGCGTAGTCACACTCAACGAAGGAACCGCAGTAGGAATCGTGCGCTGCATGGTGGTCCCGTCGCCAAGCTGACCCGCCGAGTTGTCGCCCCAGCACGCCACGTTGCCGGTTGCGCGCTGCGCACACCCGTAGCCGAAGTAGCCGAGCGAGATCCCGTTCGCGTCAGTGAGGCTCATGACTTCCAGCGGCGCCGGCCAGTACATCGTGGGCCCCGAGCTGCCGATGCCGAGCTGCCCCGTGTAGTTGGCGCCCCAGCACGACACCCCGCCTCCGCCTCGCGTGGCACACGAATGCGTCGCGCCTGCGGCAATCCTAATCGCGCTCGTCAGCCCGCCGACCACGACCGGCGTGAACCGTGGGCTCATCGTGGTTCCGTCGCCCAGCTGTCCGAGGTCGTTTCGCCCCCAGCAATAGGCCGCACTGGACGTCAGAGCGCACGCGTGCTCATCCCCCAGCGAGACCTGTCGCACGCCGCTGATCGTCACCATGACCGGTGACGCGTGATTTGCCCCAGTCGTTCCGTTGCCTACACCACTTCCCCAGAATCCCCAGCACCAGAGCGCACCGGAGCTCAGACGCGCGCAACTCTTCGACTCGCGGGCGTCGATCTCCGCAACGCCCGAAAGGCCCGGAACCATGGTGGGCGTCAAGCTCATCACGCCGGCGCCCAATGTGCCCGTCCCGAGTTCCCCAGAAACCCCGCTGCCCCAGCAGACCATCACTCCCGTGCTCCGGAGCGCGCATGTGTGTCGACGGCCCGCTGCGATAGCCGTCGCGTCGGTCAGACCTCCGACGGACACCGGTATGTTTCGGTCTGTCGTCGTCCCGTCGCCGAGCTGACCGAACCCATTGCGGCCCCAGCAAACGACGGTCTGATTCTGGCGCAGGCCGCACGTGTGCTCGTACCCGGCAGTCAGTTGCACGATGGCGCAGCCGTTGGCCGTCGAGCCGTCGCAGTCCTCGTCGGTCGCGTTCCCGCAGACCTCCGGCATCGGACCAATCCCGCCGACGCACATGCCCCACGTGCCCGCTGCCGAGCACGTCTGCATCCCGGCGTTACACGCCCCGGTGTCGATCCCGCCGGGGCACGCGCGCGTCATCCCCGCGATGCAGCCGCATCCCTCGTCGGCCGCGCCGTCGCAATCCTCGTCGTGCGAGCCCTCGCAGACCTCCGGCATCGGGCCCACGCCGCCGGTGCACGCCCCCCACGCGCCGCTCGAGCAAGTCTGCGTACCTGCGACACAGTCTCCGGTCTCCGTCGCGGGGGGAGGACAGGGACGCGTCGCGCCGTTCGTGCAGCCGCACCCGTCGTCGGGCACCGAGTTGCAGTCGTCGTCGTCGCCGTCGCAGACCTCCGCCGTGGCCCCGACGCCGCCCGTGCAGAGGCCCCATCGTCCGGCGGTGCACCGCTCGGTCCCCGCGACGCACTCGCCGACATCGGACCCGCACGGTCTCGAGTCGCCTTCACGGCAGTCGCAACCGTTGTCGATGTTGCCGTCGCAGTCGTCGTCGTCGCCGTCGCACGCTTCCGGCGCAGGCCCGACCGATCCCATGCACACGCCCCAACGCCCGTCCATGCAGCGCTCGGTTCCCGTCACGCACGAGCCGACGTCGGTGCCGCAAGGACGCGTGTCACCGTCCCGACAGTCGCAGCCGTTGTCGACCACTCCGTCGCAGTCGTCGTCGTCGCCGTCGCACGCCTCGAGGGCGGGACCCACGGAGCCCTCGCACACGCTGCTCCACACGCCGCCCTCGCAACGCTGCACGCCGGCGGCGCACACGCCCTCGTCCATCCCGCACGGGCGCGCCATCCCGTCGACGCAGCCACACCCGTCGTCCACCACGGAGTTGCAGTCGTCGTCGTCGCCGTCGCAGTCCTCCGGGGTCGGCTCCACCGCACCGGAGCACATGCTCCATGCACCCGACGCGCACGTCTCCGTCCCCGGAAGGCACTCGCCGACGTCGGAGCCGCACCGGCGCGTCTGGCCGTCGCGACACGCGCAGCCTTCGTCCGTCTCGAGGTCGCAGTCGTTGTCCACGCCGTCGCACGCGACGCTCGGGCCGTCGGTCGCGGACGGCCGCACCGTCGCGTCGGCGTCGTTGCAGTCCGCACCGCACAGGATCTCGCCCGTCGCGTCGTCGCGGTTGCAGCACGTCATCGCGAACGAGCCGTCTCCGTCGACGTCGCCGTCGGGCCCGGAAACCGTCGTCGTGTCGCAGTCCTCGTCGTGCCCCGTCGGATCGCAGATCTCCGGACGCCCCGGGAATCGTGCGGGATCCGTGTCGTCACAGTCGTCGCCGCGCACGGCGCCTTCGCCCGCGCCCGGATCACACGCGGCGTCGGCATGACCATCGGCGTCCGCGTCGGGACCCGTCGTCGTGCACCGAAGAAAGACGCGATCGCAGAACGTGATCGCACACGCCGCCGCGCCCGCCGCGGGCGTGCACTGGCTGTCCTCTCGACAGAACGGACCGCTCGGCGCATCGGGGGCAGCGCCTTCCATCGCCCCGTCGCCGCCGCCCGCCTCCGTCGAAGGTCGCATGCCGCCATCGTCGGAGCTGCCCCCATCGTCGCCGCACGCGACCAGAACGAGACACCCCAGCGCCACGCAGAACGCGCGCACGAACGTCGAACGTCGATCCATCTGTCCCTCCGTCGCACGCCTTGTCGGCCACGACCCGCGTCAGTTGCGCGGCGCGGAGGGGCTAGCACGTCCCGCGAGGGGCGACCGTCGTCTGGCCGAGTCGAACAGTCCTCCATGGAGGACTGTTGCGGCCTCACCTGGGCAGCTCGCGAGCTTCAGACCTTCGACGCCCTCGAAGCGCTTCCGGTTGCGCGTCCGCAAGCTCATCTGCGTGCAGATTCCGCCGCTCGACGGGCAGCGCGCTTCACCGCTTCTTCGTCGCGGCCTTACCCGATGGCTTCGCCGAACCGGCCTTCTTGGCCGAGCTCTTCGCGGGGCTTGCGGGCTTCGCCGCGGGCTCCGGGGCTGCCTTGCCCGTCAGCGCCGCGAGCACGCTCGCGGCGTGGCCGTCGGCTTTCACGCTGGCCCACACCTTCGTGATCTTGCCGTCGGGCGCGATGAGGAACGTGCAGCGCTTCGCGCCTTCGACCTTCTTCCCGTACATGACCTTCTCGCCCCACGCGCCGTACAGCTCGTGGACCTTGCGGTCGGTGTCCGCGAGCAGCGCGAACGCGAGCTTGTACTTGTCGCGGAAGCGGCAGTGACTGGTGACCGTGTCGCGCGACACGCCGAGCACGACGGCGCCCGCTTTCGTCAACGGGGTGTGCAGCTCCGTGAACTGCTTCGCCTCGACCGTGCAGCCGGGCGTGTCGTCCTTCGGGTAGAAGTAGAGGACCACGTGCTTGCCGCGCAGCGACGACAGGCGAATCGAATCGCCGCCGTCGGCGGGCAGCTCGAAGTCCGGCGCGAGCGAACCTTCGGAGGGCATCTGCGTCATCGCGACGGACCCTACCCTTCCGCCGAATGCGGGAGAAGTGGCGCCGTGCTCGA
>JADZFZ010000934.1 GCA_020854145.1 Deltaproteobacteria bacterium
CGCGCGCGACGCCGAAGTCGAGCAGCTTCGCTTCGTCGAGGCGCTCGTCGGGAAGGAACACGTTCCCCGGCTTGACGTCGCGGTGCACGATCCCGTGCGCGTGCGCGGCAGCGAGCGCCGCCGCGATACGGCGCGCGACCGTGATCGACTCGTCGACCGACAGCCCGCTGTGATCGAGCCGATCCGCGAGCTCGCACCCATCGAGCCACTCCATCGCGAGAAACGGCTCGCCGTCCTCCAGCCTTCCGTGCGCGACGTGCTCCACGATGGCCGGGCTCCTGAGGGCCTCGAGCACGCGCGCCTCGCGTACGAACCGGTCGGCCTCGTCGGGTGATGCGCCGATCATCCGCTTGATGGCGACGCGACGGCCTCCGAGCAGCCGGTCGCGCGCGCGCCAGACCTCGCCCATGCCGCCGCGACCAGCCAGCTTCTCCAGCTCGAACCGACCCGCGACGATCTCCCCGGGACGCACGTTGGCCGTGCGTTCTACCATCCGCCCGGACTCGTGTCGGGCCGCACCTTCGCGATCGGAGACATCCACGGCGACCTCGCCGCGCTGGAGACGCTCGTCTCGAGGCTGCCTCGCCCGACGAGCGGCGACACGATGGTGTTCATCGGCGACTACGTCGACCGCGGTCCGAAGTCGCGCGAGGTCGTCGAGGTCGTGCGTTCGCTGCAGCGCGAGGCCAACTGCCGGGTGATCGCGCTGCGCGGCAATCACGAGGACGCGTGGCTGCGCGTCGTGGACGGCGACGGTTTCCCGCAGTTCGTCTTCCCGCGCGGCAACGGTGCCTTCGAGTCGCTCCGGTCGTTCGTCCGCGGCGAGCAGCCCGGCGAGGACGACCCACCGAACGAGGAGGAGATGAAGCAGCTGCTCGCGGGCTCGTTCTTCCCGCCCGACGTGCTCGATTGGTTCCGCGGGTTGCCGTACTTCTACGAGGACGAGCACGCCATCTACGTGCACGCCGGCCTTCCTCAGCGCGACGGCCGGTTCCTGCACCCGTCGGAGGTCGACAACCCGATCGTGATGTTGTGGCTCCGGACCGAGTCGTTCTTCCGCGACTATCGTGGCAAGCCCGTCGTCATCGGACACACGCGCACGGAGTACCTGCCGCCCGAGCTGTCGCTCCACACGCCCGACGACCCGACGGACCTCTGGGCCGGCGAGTGCGTGATCGCGCTCGACACCGGCGCCGGCAAGGGCGGGTTCCTCTCGTGCATCGAGCTGCCCGCGGGCAAGGTCTACGAGTCACGATGAGGCGCTGAACCCGCGTGCTCGCGACCTCCTGCGCCCGATGCGGCAAGCCGAGCCCGCTCTCGCTCGCGACGCCCGACCGAACGCGCTGCCCGTCGTGCGCGCACGAGGCCGCGACGAGCCCCGAGCTCCGCGCGTCGCTCTCGCGTGCCGCCGCGGCTCTGGCCACCGTGGAGGCGCACCATCGGCAGCTCTCGCGGCCGCAGGCGCGTGCGCTGCGCCACGCGAGCTGGCGGATCGGGTGCTTCGTCGCGGCCTTCACCACGCTCGTCTTCCCGCTCGCGCTCTGCGCCATAACGGGCGTCTGGTCGCAGCTCACGTCGTCGCAGGGAGACCCGCTGCTCGCGAGCTGCCTCTGTGTCGGGCCCTTCGTGATCTTCACCGCGGTCGGCAGCCTGCTGTTGCGCGCGATCGTGCGGCGGACCCGCGCGCTCGAGCTCGCTGCGGCCGCGATCCCTCCGGCGCGCCCCGGGGATCCGGCGCGCTGTCGCGTGTGCGGCGGCGACGTCGCGGCCGTCGGCGTCAGCCCCGTCGCTCGATGCGGCTATTGCGCAGCCGACAGCCTGGTGACGCCCGCGGCGATGGCGCGTGCCGCGAGCCGCCGCGCTCCCGAGCTCGTCGATTTCTCGCGGGCCATCTCCGCGGACGCCACGGCGCTCGGCGATCTGGCCGCGCGATGGTCGCGCTGGCTGGTGCCCACGTTCGTGGGAGCGCTCGTCCTTCCGTTGCTCGTGCTCGTCGGGATCCCGCTCGCGTTCGTCCTGGGCATCGCCGGGTTCTTCGATTGGTACGAAGGGGCGGTCGATCCGTCGGTCCGCTACACGCTGGTCGACACGCCCGCGGGCCGGTGCGTCGGGCGCATCGACCCGCTCGACGGAGGACGCGTACGCATCGAGTCGCACGGTGCGGGCGCCCATCCCGCGTGGGTACGCGAGCTGCCGAGCGATCGGGGGCTCGAGACGTTCGACGCACGCTGGATCGTCGGCAAGAGCGTCCGGCCGAGAGGCGAGCAGCCGGGCGTCGTCGGCAGCGTGCACGGCTCACCGATGCCCCGGATGCACCGCGTCCGGATCCCCGGGCGGTTCGGGCAACGCGACATCGAGTCTCTGTGCATGGCCGGACCCTGAGCTACGGCGCGAAGATCTGGTCGTGGATCGGGTTGGGATCGCGCGCGATCGCGGTGAGCAGATCCGGCAAGCGGCAGTCGAGCTGCTGGCGAGCGCGCGCGCACGGGCGTTCGTCAAAAACGCGAGGCCGCGATAGAAACGGCGGCGGTGACGACGAGCGGCGGCGGCAGCGGCTACGGAACCGACGCGCTCGACGTCACGATGGAAGCCCCCGCACGGAAGGTGCGCGAGCACGTCGGGCCGTATCGAATCCGCGAGGTGCTCGGCGAAGGCGGGATGGGCATCGTGTATCGCGCGACGGCGAAGGACGGCACCGAGGTCGCGCTCAAGACGCTGCGGAGCGACCTGTTCGATCCGGTGTCTGCTTCGCGCTTCCAGCGCGAGGCGAGCATCCGAATCGTGCATCCCAACGTGGTCGCGGTGCTCGACGCCGGCTTCGACGCCGACGGCACGCCGTACGTGGCCTTCGAGCTGCTCGACGGCGAAGGGCTCGACTCGCGGATGGCGCGTGGGCCGCTCGACGTGCAGGAGGCGATCGGGATCGCGAGACAGATCTCCGCCGGCCTCGGCGCGGCGCACGCGCTCGGCTACGTCCACCGCGATCTCAAGCCGGCCAACGTGTACGTGTGCGCGAGCGGCGTCGTGAAGATCCTCGACTTCGGCATCGCGCGATCGGTGGGCGGCTCCAGCGTGACCGCGAGCGGTGCGGTGCTCGGCACTCCCGCGTATCTCGCCCCCGAGCAAGCAGCGGGGCGTCGCAACCTCGATGGTCGCGTCGACGTGTGGGCCTTCGGCGTGCTGCTCTACGAGATGCTGACCGGCGTCTCGCCTTTCCGACGCGAGACGTGGCCCGCGACGGCGGTCGCCGTGATGGTGGACGAGCCTCCGCCCATCCTCGAGCTGCGCCCGTCGCTTCCGCCCGCGCTCTCGGACGTGGTGCGACGGTGCCTTCGCAAGGACCGCGAGAGCCGCATGCCGGACATGGCGACCCTCGACGCGGCGCTCGCGGCCGTCGATCCGGGCTCGGGCACCACGACGCACGCACATCCGCCGCCGAAGCTCGCGCGCGACGAGCAACGCGTCGTGGCCGTGGTGCTCGCACGCGGGGTCGAGAACGTCGCGGCTTTCGACGCGTGCGTCGTCGCGGCGGGCGGCGATCCGATCGCGTCCCCGGAACGCGACCGCATCGGGCTCTTCGGCGGAGCACGATGGGAGGGCGACGAGCTCAAGCGTGCGGTCGCCACCGCGCTGGCGTGCCGATCGTACGCAGAACGCATCGGCGTCGGCTCCGGTCGTGTCCGCGTCAGCGACGCGGGGATCGGCGGCGCGGTGCTCGACTCGGCGGTGCGAGCAGCCGCGCACGCGGCCGAGGGAGTGGTGATCGACATGGTGACCTCGACCTCGCTCGGCGGCGCGTTCGAGTCGCGCGCGCTCGGCGACGACCTCGTCGAGGTCACGCGTGTGTGTGTACCCGTGAGCGCGCCCGGCCTCGGAGAAGAGCCGCTGGCGCTCGTCGGTCGGAGCGTCGAGCTCGGGCAGATCCGCGCGGCCGCGACGGCGGCGTTCTCGGAGCGGCGTCCGGTGGTGGTGTCCGTCACGGGCCCCGCGGGCATCGGCAAGAGCCGATTGGTGCGCGAGGTGGTCGCCGAGGCCTCGAAGGCTCCCGATCCACCGGGCGTCATCGTCGGGCGTGGCGAGCCGACGCACCGGGAGGTCGACCTCTCGACCTTGCGCTCCGCGTTGCGGGCGCGGGCGCTCGAGATCGCTTGGCGCGAAGGGTTGCCTCCGATCGACGCGGCGTCGGCGGCGGAGCGACATCGCGTGGTCGAGGCGCTCGCGACCGAAGCGAGCGCGGACGAGGCCAAACGTGCGTCGATGTTGCCGTTCGTCGCCGAGCTGCTCGGGATCGGTTGGCAGCGCGTCGAGGATCGCGCGACGCGGATCGTCTCGAGGGCGGCACCGCAGGACGTCGAGCCGGAGCCGACGGCTGCGGCGCGCAGGGAGCTGGACGCGGCGCGCGCCGATCCGCGGTTGATGGCAGACCGGCTCCGGCTCGCGCTCGAGGACTGGATCGCGGGCACCGTCGAGCGCGGCCCGTTGCTGCTCGTCCTCGAGGATGCGCAGTGGGCGGACGCCGCGAGCATCGAGCTCGTGGAGCGCGTCGTGGAGTCGCTCGACGACGCGCCGCTGACCGTCGTGGTCGCGGGCCGCGACGCGCCGGAGGGTCCGCTCCGCGGCGCGTTCGCGTCGTTGCCCGTGACGGCGATCCGCCTCTCGGGCCTCTCGGCGGGTGCGATCCGCGATCTCGCGAGCGAGCTCGGTGTGCCCGAGCTGAGCGACGATGCGGCGCGGGCGCTGACCGATCGCACGCAGGGCAACCCGCTGTTCGCCGTCGAGATCTTGCGGTCGGTCGGCGCCGGAGCGGCGCTCGACGCGCTCGAGGCAGCGCTCCCGCTCACCGTGGAAGCGGCCATCCAAGGTCGTCTCGACGCGTTGCCTGCGAGCGAACGCGAGCTCTGCAAACGCGCGAGCGTGCTCGGCGGCTCGTTCGACGCGCGCGACCTCGGAGCGCTGGGTATCGACGGCGCGGAGGCGTCGCTGCGCTCGCTGCGACGCACCGACGTGCTCGGCGTCGCGCCCGGATCCGACCCGCGTGCGCCGCGGTACCGCTTCCGCAGCGGTCTCGTCGAGGAGGTCGCGTACCGGCTCGTCGCGCCGGACGTTGCCGCGGGATGGCACCTCGCAGCTGCGCGCCACCTGGAGACCTCGCCGACGTCCGAGCCGGAGGACGTCGCGTCGCACTGGGATCGCGGCGGTGACGCGAGCGCCGCCGCGACGGCATACGCGGCTGCTGCGCTCGTCGCTGCGCGGCGCGGCGACTCGCTCTCGACGTTGCGATGCTCCGATCGCGCGCTCGCGCTGGACCCGTCGTGCGCGCGATTCGAGCTGCGCATGGCGCGCGCCGACGCGCTTCGATTCCTCGGGAAGCGCTCGGAGCAGAGCGCCGAGCTCGACGCTGCCCTCGCGCTCGCGCGCGAGGCGAAGGATCGTGGCTCGGTGCTTCTCGAGCGCGTCGCGTGGCTGACGCGTTCCGGCCGGCTCGAGGACGCCCTGGCGGCGGCGACCGATGCGCGCGCCGCTGCCGACGAGGTCGGCGATCCAGCGCTGCGCTGCTTCGCGCTCGTGCGACAGGCGGAGGTCCTGGCGCTGCGTCACGACGAGACCGCGGCCGCGGAGCTGCTCGACCGCGCGACCACGATGGCGGAGAGCGCGGGTTCGCTGGTGCGGGCGCGTGTGGGCGCGTCCACGGGCCTCGCGGCTTCCACCCGGGGCGACGTCGGCCTCGCACATCGGGCTTATGGCGAAGCGGTCGCACGTTACCGCGAGCTCGGCGACCTGCGTCGCGCGGCGGCCAACGCGCAGAACCTCGCCGACGTGCTCAATCGCGTGGGCGCCTTCGCGGATGCGGAGCGTGCGCTCGTGGACGCGCTCGCCGACTGCAAGCGCGTGGGCCATCGCCCGGCGGAGGGCTGGGCGCTCGCGAACCTCGCGTACGCGCAGGCCATGCAGGGTCGCGCGGCCGACGCGCTCGTTGCGCTCGGGCGCGCGCAGGAGCTCGCGCGCTCCACGGGCGACCGGAGGTTGGGCGTCGCCGTCGAGATCTACGAAGCCGTCGCGCTGCTGGCGGCCGAACGCGCGGTCGAGGCGCTGCCGAAGGCGCGGAGCGCAGCGGCTCGGGCCCACGCGCTCGGGCTCGTGGGGATGGAGGTCGACGCGCTCGTCGCGGCCGCGCGCGCGGCTGCGGCGGCCGGCGATGGAGCGCGAGCGCTGGAGCTGGCGCGAACGGCGCGGTCGCTCCGCGAGGGCCTGGGCACGCCCGTCGAGAGCGAAGGCGAGCTGTGGCTCGCGCTCGCACGCGCGGCCTCGACGTGTGGTGAGCTCGACGAGGAGCGCCGCGCGCGCGAGCGTGGTCGGGCCGAGGTGCGCGCGCTCGCCGCCGCGGTGGGTGATCCCGCGTGGCGCGAGCGTCTCGAGCGCGACGTGCCCGCGAACCGCGCGCTCCTGGCGGACTGACGAAGGCCGTTTCAGCCGAGCGCGTCGGCGCACGGTGCACGGGCCCGTGCGGCGCACCGTGCAGGCACGGGCTCAATCGCAGGGCGTGGGATAGGCCGGGGGCAAGGTGGTGGCGCGCACGCTCGCGAAAGACAGCGGATCCATGGTGGCCGCGTCGTTGCCCATCGTCGCAGCGTCCCGGCTGACGCCGTCGTCCCAGGCCGCCGGGGCCACGCCGCCTTGCACGATGGCGCCGCGCGCTCCACCGGATCCCGAGACGACGACCCCGGCGATCGTCGTCGACGTGAGCGCGCCTCCTTCGAGCTCGAGCAACAGACCGATGCGCGCGTTGTCGCGGAGCTCGACGTCGCGGATCTCCATGGCGGCATTGGCGCCGACGAGCTGGATGCCGTCACCGAGCATCATCTCGCCGTAGAGCTCGTCCACGGTCCTCGCGAGACGCGTGGACTCGATCAGCGAGTCGCGCACGACGAGCCCCGTCGAGGCGACCGAGACGATCCCACCGAGCGCGCACCGCGTGAGCGTCGCACCGGTGACCTCGGCCGACGCACCGTGCTGGATCCAGATGCCCGCCTCCTCTTGGTCGACGACGGTGATCCCTTCGTGCGAGGCCTGCGTCGCGTCCTGCAAGATGCCGTACCCCTCGCCGCCTTCGAGGTGGAGGTCCGTCGTGCCGACGACGGCGTCGCGAAACACCGCTCCGTAGGCGATGGGGCGAGCGCCTCTGACCGTGCGCGACAGCTCGACGTCCTCGAGATCGAGCACACCGCCGGTGGCGAGCAGACCCACGTACCGGTTGCCCGAGCTGCCCCCGGCGACCCAGCGCACGAACGCCTCGCGCGCGTACACGCCGACCTCCGCGAACCCGCTCACGGAGACGCGATCGAGCTCGATCGGCAGCTCGGCGGTGCCCGACGCGTCGAGGACGAGCCCGAAGGTGGCCGTCTGGGCCCAGGTCGGCTCGACCGGAAGCGACGACGGATCGATCGTCTCGAGCGGTCCGACGATCTCGACCGCAGCCAGGCGCGCCCGCGCCGCGCTCACGATCCCGACACCGGCGCCCAGGCTCGCGACGACACGCACGCGCTCGAGGAGCACGCCGCCGGTCGCACCCTCGGCGCGAACACCGTAGGCGGCCGACGCCTGCTCGACGCTCAGATCCACCAGGGCAGTGGTCGCCTCGCCCGCACGCAGCAGCACACCGGGCGACGCGCTCGTGTTGCGGATCACCGACAGATCGACGCCCTCTCCTTCGAGCCGCACGCCCGCGGGCACCTCGATGGGGCCGTCGATCGTGCACGCGCCGAGCGACACCGTCTGCCCGGCTCGAGCGCCTTCGAGCGCGGAGAGCAAGGCCGTGCGCTCGCAGATGGCGCGCGCGAGCGGAGCCCCGTCGTCGTCGCCGGAGCACGCGACGAACGAGGCGGCCAACGCGATCGACACGAGGCGTCGAGCGCCTTCGGCGAATACGATTCGGGACATGGACGCTCGGCTCTGCACGTGATGTTCCGTCACGTGCCTACATCGGCGGCCGCAGTGACGGCAACGGCAAGAACGTCGCGTCGAGGTCGCGCTCGTTCTCCTCGTAGCGGACGCTGGACGTGATGCGATCGAGCGCGAAGTCCAACGTCTGCACGTTCGCGCCGAGCGGGTGACGCCGCACGACGCCGTGGGTCAGATCCATCGTGCCTCCGGAGGCGAGCTGGACGCCGAGGAACGCCCCGTCGGTGACCACGAACCGATCGATCGCGACGTTCGCCTCCCCGTAGGATCCGAGGCTCACGCCTGCGCTCGCGGACCCGCACCCTCCGTCGGCGCAGCTTCGTCGCTGCACCTCGCTGATCGTCACGTCGGAGAGGACGACCGTCGTCGTGCGGCCGTTCGCGAGCAGGCCGAGCTCGTGCGTGCGGTGCATCTGGATGCGCTCGCCGCGGAGCGTCGTCGAGCCGTCGGCGACGATGCCGTTGCCGTAGAGACCGAGCGCATCGGTCCCCGTGTCGGTCACCACGACGTCCTCGAGGGTGGCGTCGGCGATGCTCAGGTAGAAGCCCTGCTGGAGCCCCGGGCCGAGCACGACGCGCCGCGCGGACAGGGCTCCGTCGCGCACGATGACTCCGGCGGGCGCCCCGAGCTCGGGAAACGCGGCGGTCGACCATGCGACCACGTCCTCGAGCGTGACGGAGCCCTGCGATTGAACGACGGCGTCGCAGTCGCGCAGCCAAGCGTGGCGCAGCTCGACGCGAGCCGCGGCCAACGCGTAGACGCCGGAGGCGCCGAACGGACGGCGCGGTCGGTCGCTGATGCGCTCCATGGCGATGTGCTCCGCGTCGATGTGCGCGCCGTTGGCCCCGATCCCCGCGCCGACCGCGCCGGTGATGGCACCGCGCCGGACCACCACCTCCGCGCCTCGCTCGGCCGTGACGCCCCAGCCACCCTCGCCGAAGCGCGTCGGTCGCACGTCGCGCAAGGCGAAGTCGCTCACGTCGAGACGTGCATCGGTGCCCGCGGCGTAGAGGGCTGCGCCGCTCGTGCCCTCGGCCACGAGCCGCTCGACGGTGGCCGTCGCCTCGATCAAGCCGACGGCCACACCGGCGCCACGCGTGCCGCCCGATCGAACGCCCGAGACGAGCACGTCGCGAACGATCAACGTCGAGCCGACGTCCCCGCCGATGGCGAGCTGCGCGACGCGACCGATGACGACCGACTCGACCGTGAGCGACCCGCCGCCGACGCCGATGCCCGTCCACGCACCTTCGTCGTCGACCTCGGGCCCTTCGAGCGTCAGGTCGCGAATCACGACCGCGCCGTCGCCGGCATCGATCATCGGCGTCGTCGGCTCGCGGGTCGTGTCCGCGCCGAGCACCGTGTCGCGCGCGCAAGCACCGAGCAGCGTGACGCCGTCGGGCACCACGATCGGAGCCTCGTCGTATCGGCCGCGCGCGATGGCCACGGTGGTGCCCGAGGTGACGTCGGCCAGCGCTGCGGCGATGGTGACGAACGGATCGTCGCGCGTGCCGCTGCCGCCCGCCGCTGCGTCGCCGCGCACGTAGACCGTCGCGGCGCCCGACACGGCAGCGGGCCACCCATCGACCGGGCAATCGGAGCCGATGGGCACGCACCCGGGAGTGCCCGGAAAGTGCGCCTCTCCGGGCGGGCACGACGCTTGGCCGCCCGCGGGCCAGGGGCTGCACACCGCGCCGGCCGCGGGCGGCGACGACGTCGGCGTCCATCGGTCGGCGCACGTCGGATCCGGCGGCGCGGGTGGCGCGGGCGGCTCGATGGGCGCAACGAACGCGTCGGGCGCGCCGCCGTCCGGGAGCGCCGCATCGGGGCCCACGTCTTCTTGCACGCCCATCTCCTCGACACGACCCGCGTCGGGCCTCGGGCCGAAGTCCGCGATCTCGCCCACGGCGTCGTCCCCGCACGCGCAGAGCGCGACGACGACGAGCGCCAGCGACGTCGCGCGCGCGGGCGACGTTCTCATCGCAGCGCCACCACGCGCGCCGACACGGCTTCGAGGCGCACCGCCGAGGACAACCCGTCGCCCATCCGTGGATCGGTCACGCAATCACGTCCTGCGATCATCGTGCCGTCCCCATCGACGCACGCGACGATCGCCGGCGAGCAGCCGTCGCGTCCCTCCCGATCGACGACGTAGAGCTCGAGCCCGTCGCCATCGATGTCGACGTCCGGTTGCGCTCCAGGCGC
This sequence comes from Deltaproteobacteria bacterium, assembly GCA_020854145.1. Lineage (GTDB taxonomy): Bacteria > Myxococcota_A > Polyangia > Polyangiales > JADZFZ01 > JADZFZ01. Next base: position 10,165 of record JADZFZ010000934.1, read on the forward strand.
GCGCATCCCGACGACCAACGTTCCGCCCACGACCGAGTCGATGAAGCGCGTCGGCTGCTCGTCGTCGTCACACCCGCGGAGCTCACCCGCGCCCGGCACGAGAGACAGTGGGTTGACCTCCATCGTGGCGAGAGACGCGAGCGAGAGCGCACCGCACATCATCGCTTCGCGTACACCCGTCGCGCGCCCGCCCGACGCGTCGACCGTGGCGCGGAGTCGAGTCGCCGCCACGGTCGCGCGGAAGACGACGGCCCCGAGCGGCAACGCCAGGGCGGTGTCCTCGGGCCCGGACGCGAGCTCGCCGCCGCGAACCGATGCGCGCATCGAGCCGTTGACGCGTCCGTCTGCGTCGAGCACCGAACGCGGCGCCCACAGCTCGGCCGAGCCGCTGCCGTGATCGCTCGCGTCTCCGTCGGCGTCGTAGCCGCGCAGGAGCGCGAGCCGGAAGTCTTCGTCCTCCTGTGCGCTCGCGTCGTCGAGCCCGAGCGCAAGCAACATCTGCACGGACGTCCCGAAGCGGAGCTCGTTGCCGACCAACATGTTGAAGAGCCCGCGCGTGGCACCCAACCCGCGTGCGAGCGCGTGATCGGGCGCCCCGTCGCCGCTCTCGTCGCAGCCTTCCATCGAGCCCGCGATCTCGAGGCTGGTGACGACGAAGGCGACCTCGTCGCGGCAATCGGGACCACAACCATCCCAGCGCTCGACGTTCCCGTCGTCGCACGTCTCGCCCGCGGGCGCGTCGATCGTCGCGTCGCCGCACGTCGGCATCACCCGACATCCCCCGGCGCAGAGCGCGGTGTCGGGCCCGTCGCACAGCTCGCCCGCCGCCGTGTCGATGATGCCGTTGCCGCAGCGCTCGTCGGAGGCGCAGTCGCTGCGGCAGCCGTCGCCGCTGACGCGCACGCCGTCGTCGCACACCTCGCCGAGCGCGCCGTCGATCGTGCCGTCGCCGCAGAACGCCTCCCATCGACAATCGGGCCCGCATCCGTCGCCGGGCTCGTCGCCGGCGTCGTCGCACGACTCACCGGGCTCGAGCACCCCGTTCCCACACACGGGAGCGGCAGCAGGAGGAGGAGCCGGCGGGCCCACGTCGGCGTCGCCGATCGCGCCGGCGTCGGCCCCCGCGTCCACCTCGCCGAGGTCCGGGGCGGAGGCGCCGTCCTCGTCGCCGCCGTCCCGCCCCGCGTCCGCGCCTCCACCGATCGGAGGTGGCGCACGGTCGTCAGCGCAACCGGCTTGGGCAACCGCGAGCACGCACGCGATCGTCGTTGCCCAGGCGAGTCGCGCCCCCATCGATCCCATTCAACACCGCTTCGAGACGGCGGCGCAACGAGGCACCTGCTCACCCACGGATGGGCGGGGCCACACGTTCCGCGCAGCCCTCGACCCTCGGGCTCGCCGCACGCTCGTCGAAGCCGCGCGCTTCGCGCCACGCCGATTCGCGGGCGACCTGTCACGAAACGCCGAGTCATCGCCACTTGGTCCCGTGGGCGCGGGACGAGCGGCAATCGACGAGGACTCCGACCAACGGGCCGACCCCATCGAGCGGATGATCGCTCGAGGGCAATACCGCGAGGCCGTCGATGCCTGCGCGCATGCGCACGGTGCCGCGCTCGGGCGGCTGTGCATGGCCCTGCTCGGCTCGCAGGCCGAGGCGGAGGAGGCCGTCCAGGAGGTGCTGATCCTGGCCTACCAGACGTTCCCGACGTTTCGGGGCGACGGCAGCGTTCGCGCCTTCCTGTTCGGGATCGCGCGGCGGATGTGCGCGCGGGCCGTCGAGACGCGGGTGCGGCGCGAGCGGCGGCTGCGGGTGGTGCACCACGTTTCGGACGATCCTCGGCCGGACGAGGTCGTCGATTCACGGCGTGCAGTGGATGGCCTGCGAGGCGCTCTCGAGGAGCTGCGGCCGACCGATCGCGAGGCCGTGCTCCTGCGGTACGTGGGAGGGCTGTCGTATCGCGAGATCGCAACGACGTTGGCGATCGACGAGGCGGCGGCGCGACAGCGAATCAGTCGGGCATTGGTGCGATTGCGGCAATTGATTGGAGCGGAGTGATGGGCGCGAAGGACCTCGAGGCGTTTCGTGACGATCTGGCGGCCGTGCTGGACGGCGATCCAGCCGCGCTCGAGCGCCACGAAGAGACGCTGGTGGCCGACGAAGCGGCTCGGGATCTCAGGCACGACGCAGAGCGCCTGGTGCGAGAGCTGCGCGGCCTGGGTGCGTCGTTCGTGGAGACGCCGGCCAGCGAGCTCGCCGCACGCGTGAGGGCGGCAATCGATCTGCGCGCAATCCCGGCCCCCACCCAGGAGGTGGCCCCGGCACCCGCTCCCGATCCGCGCGACGGATTGCCAGCCCCCTCCCCTGCGCGCGCGCCCGATTCGGTCGTCTCGGGCGTGCGGCCCGCGGCGGCTGCGACGCCGAAGGTCGCGCCCAGGGCTCCCGCGCGAACGACGGATCCGGTCCCATCGCGCCGCGCTCCGTTGATCGTCGCGGCCGTGGTGGGCACGCTGGCAGCCGCTGCGGCCGTCGTCGTGGCGGTCACCGACGACGGTGACGAAGCTTCGCAGGCGCGCGACACGCGCGGCGACGCGACGACGCCCGGCTGGAGCGGACGCGTCGAGGCCATCGTGCGCGCGGCCGCGCCGGGCGGGGCGACGGGCGTCTCGGTGCGGCGCGGCGAGCCCGGGGAATGGCTGCCCGCGAAGAACGGTGCGGCGGTGGCGCGGGCAAGCTCCGTCCGGACGGACGCGCGGACGCGGGCGCGCCTGCGCCTCGCGGACGGGACGACGGTGACGCTCGATCACGACACGGAGCTGTCGTTGAGCGGCGCGACCGCGCGCCGTGCGCGTCTCGTGCGCGGATCTCTGCTGGCGGAGGTGCGCCCGGCAGCCGAGGTGGGCGGGACACCCGCGGTGATCGACGTGCCCCACGGCGTGGTGACCGTGCTCGGGACCCGGCTGTCGGTGACGGTCGGTCCGGATCAGACGTCCGTGCGCGTGGTGTACGGGCACGCCCGCGTGAGCGACGCATCCGGGCGCTCCGCGGACGTCAAGACGGGGATGGAAGGGACAATCGGCGAGTCGGGCGTCGCGGCGAGCCAGGCCAGCCATCTCGCCGAGTCCACGGAGTGGGCCGAGCTGTCGGCGACCTCGGAGGGAGCGCCGGACGTGGCGGTCCATGGCCTGGGGGAGCTGAGGGCCCGGCGGCCGGGCGCGCGAGCGGACGTGGAGCAGGCGCTTCGGCTCGCGAGCCATCGCGTGACGGTGCGGATTCAGGGCAACGTGGCTCGCACGGAGATCGAGGAAGAGTTCGCCAACGACTCGCCACAGACGCTCGAAGGGACCTATCGATTCCCGCTGCCGCCCAATGCGCAGATTGCGCGGCTCGCGCTGTACGTGGGCGATCGATTGGAGGAGGGGGCATTCGTCGATCGCGAGCGCGCCGCGAACATCTGGCGTGGTGTGATTCGCCAGGCGACGCCGACTGCACAGCGACGACAGACCGAAGAGTACGTCTGGGTGCCGGGTCCCTGGGAGGACCCCGCGCTGCTCGAATGGCAACGCGGCGGGCGATTCGAGCTGCGGATCTTCCCCATCCCGGCGCGCGGATCGCGCAAGGTGATCCTGGCGTACACGCAGGTGCTGGCGCCGCAGTCGGACGGGTCGCGGCGATACGTGTACCCGCTCCCGCACGACCCGGGCGGAACGACGCGGGCAGGACGGTTCGACGTGGACGTGCGCGTCAGCGGGCACGACCCCCGCGAGCCGGTGCGCGCGCACGGCTACCCGATGCAGCCGACGACGAGCGAGAGCGCAGCGACCCTGCGGCTGAGCCAGGCTGGCTTCGTCCCCGCGGGTGACCTCGTGGTCGAGTACGCGCTCCCGCGACGCGACGCGGAGCTCCGCGCATTCTCGTACGTGCCGCCGGCGGCGGCGGTTGCCGCGACGACCGCCGGGACGGCGGGAGCGCGCGCGGACGATTCGACGACGAGCGCGGCGCTCGCAGCGGCGCGAGAGGCGGACAGGAGCGCGCCGGGATTCGTGTTGCTGGCGATTCGACCGACCCTACCGGCGTGGCGCGACGCGCGACCGCGCGACTACGCGTTCGTGGTGGACGTCAGCCACTCGATGCGCGGCGAGCGCATGGCGCGTGCGACGGCGCTGCTCTCCGCCATCGTCGGCACGATGGATCGGCGCGACCGCTTCACGGTGCTCGCGTGCGACGTGTCGTGTCGCCGCCTGTCGGCGGGGCTGCGGTCGCCGTCTGCCGCGACGGCGAGCGAGGCGCGCACGTTCCTGGAGTCGATCGAGGCAGGGAACGCGTCGGATCCGGTGGCAGCCGCGCGCGCGGCGGTGGCGGCGCTCGCGGGGTCGCCGGGTGACGATCGCGACCGGCGCATCGTGATGCTGTCGGATGGGCACGCGACGGCAGGATGGCGCCAGCCCGCCCACGTGGCGTTCGCCGCGGGCCAGGCGCTCGGTCCGCGCACGACGTTGACGACGGTCGGCATCGGGTCCGACTCGGACGAGCAGGTGATGCGCGCGCTCGCGAGGGCGGGCGGCGGGCGATTCGTCCCGTACGTGCCCGGCCAGCGAGTCTCGGGTGCCGCGATCGCCGTGCTCGAGTCGACGTACGGCACGTTGCTCCGCGAGGCGCGCGTGGAGCTGCCGTCGGGCATGACGCAGGTGGCGCCCTCCGTGCTGCCGACCGTGCGCGCGGGCGACGAGCTGCTCGTCGTGGCGCGGACGCGTGGAGACGTGCGCGGCGAGGTGCGGCTGAGCGGCAAGGTCGGACAAGACGATTGGAGCGATCGGTATCCCGTCGAGCTGCGCATGACGTCGAACGACGGCAACGCGTTCTTGCCCCGATTGTGGGCTGCGGCGCGCATCGAGGATCTCGACGCGCACGACGGCGGGGGCAGCCGCGACGCGATCGCGTATCTGTCGGAGCGTTACGGCGTGCTGAGCCGCCACACGTCGCTGCTCGTGCTCGAGAGCCCGGCGATGTTCCGCGCGTTTCGCGTGAACCGTGTCGCACCGGTCGTCGATTGGACCGGCGAGGCGGCCGCGGAGGTGTCCGAGTCGCGGGCGCTCGACACACCGGGCGACGCGACCGACGCGACGAGCGGATACGGGCAACGCGCGCAGCACGGCGAAGGCGAGAGCGCTCAGCTCGCGCGCGAGATCGATCGGCGGGCCGCGGTGCTCGGAGGAGCAGACGGCGGCGGTGGCGGCAGCGGGCGCGGGACCGCCGGCACGGGGACGACCGCGCGCGGCCCGGCGCCGCCCGTCGTCACCCGTCGCACGATGGTCCTCGAGACCGAGGAGAGCCCTGACGAGGAGGCCGCTAGGCCGTCCCCGCCCGCCGAGCCCGATGCGCCGGCGCCCGGAGCGACGACCCAGGCGGCGCCTCCGCCGCCGCCACGTCGGCCTCGCTCCGATGCGAGGCCGAACGCGGAGCGCGCCGACGTCGCGGCGACGCCGCCCCGCACGCCGAACGATCCGGCCGCCGTGGTCACGGCCCAGGGCGAGGCCGATCGCGCCCAGATGCGGTGGTTTCCGCTGCCCGCGGCGCGGCCCGCGATGCCGACGCGACGCCGCAGCGGCACGTGGATGCGGCGGGTCACGGTGCGGGTCGGCGAGGTGCGCGGTGGCTCGGCCCCGGGACCCGCAGCGCTCGACTCCGTGGAGCGTGCGCGCCAGAGCTTGGCGCTCGACCAGAACAGCCGCGATCGGCACCGCAACCTCGTTCGCGCCCTCGCGATCTCGGGTGACGTGGACGCGGCGGCCGACGTGGCGACGCGCTGGTGGGAGCGCGATCGGCTCGATACCGAAGCGCTCGCGCGTCTCTCGGACGCGGAGGCGCGGCGTGGCTACCGCGAGCGTGCGATCCGTCTCGTGGCCTCGACGCTCGATGTACGCGGCGACGACGTCGCGCTCCACGAGCGCATGGCGCGACTCTACGAGCGCGTGGCGCGAAGCGAAGAGGCCTGCGCGCACCGCATCGCGCTCGCCGAGATCCAGCGCACGCGGGCGGAGACCCTCGGCGCGGCGCTGGGATGCCTACGTCGGCTCGGCCGCGACGCCGAAGCGACCCACCTCGCAGCCTCGATCACGGACGGCGCGACGCGCACGCGGGCCGAGGCGGCCGCCGCCGCGACGCCCGCGGTCGAGAACGTGCGCGGTGACGTCGTCGTCGAAGCCACGTGGGACGCGCCCGTCGATCTCGACATCTCGGTGATCACGCCGCGCGGGACACGCGCGTCGTGGATGGGTGGCCTCGGCACCATCACGGCGCGCGACGCGACGACGCCCTCGCGCGAGTCCGTCGGCGTATCGCGCGCCGGAACCGGCCGCTACGTCATCGAGATCGCGCGACCCGACGCGTCCGCAGCGTCTGCCGTCCCGATCAGCGGCCGCGTCACCGTGCGCGTCCTCGGCGAACGCCGAACCCTCCCGTTCACCCTCGTCGGCCAACGCTTGGTGCTCGGGCACGGCGTGATCCGCACCGAGTCGCGGATGGTCTCCGCGACATGGTGAGCGGCCGGGGCGCGAGCCCCGTCGCTCGAGCGAGAGGACTTCGTGACCTACACACACGACACGACGCGACGCGACGCGACGATAGGCGAAATCACGGATCGTCGGTGCACCCTCGCCACACGCGCACGTTGTCGAACGCCTTGTCCGTGTCCTCGGCGCCGAGCAGCAGGTACACGCGCCCGAAGTCCGCGGGCGCGGCCACGTCGGCGGGAGCACGCACGCTCAAGAGCTCCACACCCGTGTCGCGCTCGACCACCGAGATGCGCACCTCGTCGTCGCACGTCTCGATCTGCCACCGATACCAGACGCCCGTGGCGAGGCTGCGCACGTACTCCGTGTCGCACGGCGCCTCCGACCGCGAGAGCCCGCAATACGACACGTGCGGATCCTGGGCGACGGCGGGCCCCGACAGGACCATGCGCGCCTCGAGCATGTGATCGCGATTCGGCCAGGTCGGCATCCCCTCGGGGTCGACCTCCCAGCGCGGCTCCTCCTCGGTCTCGCGGTGGAGGAACACCATCGACGTGCGGTGGCCCGTGTCGGCGCTCGCCGCGTAGACGTCGAGCTCGATGGTGAACCGCCCGTTGCCGACGTCCCACGCGGGAGAATGCGCGAGCGCAGGTCCCTCGTCGCAATACGGCTCGTCGGGCTCCGTGAGGCGGTTACCCCAGTAGACGCAGCTCCGACCGGGCCCGCTCCGCAGCGTGCCGCCCGTCCACCGCCAGCTCGTCTCGTCGTGATTGACGAGCGTCCATCGTGCTCCGGCGACGTCGAACGGGCTCGTCGCGAAGTCGTCCGCGAACGCCAGCTCGCGCCCATCGCCCGCGTCCGACTCGACCGCCGCGTCGCCTGCGAGCGTCCCGAGATCGCGCCGCGCCGCGTCGAGCGGGGCCGGGCCCGCATCCTCGAACGGCGATGGTCCCACGTCTCCGACGACTGCGTCCTCGTGCTCCCGCGTGTCCCGCGGATCGGGCACGAGGGCGTCGCTCGGCTCGCCCGCGTCGTCGACCTGTCGGATGTTCGCGCTCTGGCAGCCCAGCGCCAGCGCGAAGGCGGCGAGGCCGATTCGCTGCATCCGCCGATGATGGCACATCGCCCATCGGGGCTCGTCCCACCCTCGCGCGAAGCGCGAGCTCCTACGATCGCAGCGGGGCCCGCGGAGGGCGCGTCGAGCCCCGCCTGCCAGCCAGGACGGACTTCACACGCGCGCCGCGCTCGCTCCCTCGCGCTCTCGGCCGATTCGGGGGACGAACGCGCGCTCCGGAGGCGTCGGGCGCGCATTCATCGCGAGCACCGCGCGGAACGAGTCGCGATAGGACCACGCGAGGTAGAGCTCGAGCACGACGAGCACCGCCGCGACCGCGGGCCCCGGCGACAGCAGCGTGTGGAAGAGGCCAATCTGCAGGACCACCGGCGCGAGCACGGTCAACGCGAGGGGCACGAATCGACCTGAAAGAAGGGCCAATCCCGCGACGATCTCCGTGCCCTTGAGGAACGGGAAGAAGTAGCCGGCGGCCGCCAGCCCGCCGAGGAACGTCCCCGCGGCTCCCTCGGCGGGTTGTGCCGGAAGGAAGTGCAGGAAGTAGTTCGATCCGAAGACGACGAACACGAGGCCGAGCAGCACGCGGGCCACGGTCGGGCCATGACGACGAACGATGTTCATGGGGGGCTCCTCACGGGTGATCTCCCGACCCGATGGGTGGAGAGCGCTTGGTGTGTGCCCGGTATCTTGCGGCGTTGCCGCGACGGCACTAGTTACCGAGTCGCCAACAGACTGTTGCCGTGAGAGGAACGATGGACCTCAATCGAGTCGCCGTGTTCGCCCGCGTCGTGGAGACCCAGGGATTCACCGCGGCGGCGCGTGCGCTGAGGCTCCCGAAGTCCTCCGTGAGCAGGAGCGTCAAGCAGCTCGAGGACGACCTCGGCGTCCGGCTGCTGCAGCGTACGACCCGCCAGGTCCGGCTGACGGACGCGGGACGCGCCTACTACGAGCAGGCGTCTCGCGCGCTCGCGTCGCTCGACGAGGCCCGCGACGCCGTGAGCGACGCGGAGGGCGCGCCACGCGGCGCCATCAAGCTGACCGCGCCGGTGGACATGGGGGTGTTCCTGCTGGCGCCGATCCTCACCGAGTTCGTCCGCCGATTCCCCCAGGTGCGCGTCGAGGCGATGTTGACGAATCGGGTCGTCGACCTCGTCCAGGAGGGCGTGGACCTCGGCGTCCGCATGGGACGGCTCGCGGACTCGTCCCTGGTGGCGCGGCCGCTCGCTCCGCTCGAGGCCGGATTGTTCGCGTCGGGCGATTACCTGGACGCGCGCTCGACGCCGAAGCGCCCGACCGATCTCGAGTCGCACGATTGTGTGCTCTTCAAATCGAGCACCGGCCGGTCGCGATGGTCGCTGCAGTCGGGCACGAGCAGCGCGACGGTCGAGGTGCGCGGCGCGCTCGCGGCCGACGATTTCTTCTTCGTGCACGAAGCGATTCGATCGGGAGCCGGCATCGGGATATTGCCGCTCTACCTCGGGTTGGCCGACTCACGTCTCGTGCGCGTGCTGCCCGAGCACTCGATCAGAGGCGGCCGAGGCCACGTCGTCTATCCCAGCGCCCGCCACGTCCCGCGGCGCGTCGTGCTCCTTCGCGACGCCATCGTCGAAGGCGTCACCCATCGGTGCGAGCGAAGCGGCCACCCGGGCCAATGCCCGACGCGCCGCTGACGCCAGACCCGTTGCGCACCACCCTCCGGGCGACCCGCAGGGATGAACGGTGAGCGCAACGCGCCGCCGATCCGAGGCGCGCCGCGGAGCGCGACGAGTCTTCCAGCCAAGCGCAGCGCGGGCGGAGGTGGGCTCGCGATCGACTTGCTCGCCCGGGGCGGGGATCGCCGCCCCGGAGCCGGCACGGCTCTCGTGCGCACGACGAGAGTGCGTCGAGCCGCGTGCAGCAGGTCGCGCGCATCGCGGGGCGCGGCATCGCGATTGCTGTCCCCCTCGTCGCATGCAGCCTGCGGCGCGGCGGATCGGGTGGTTGGTCGCGGCCCTCGTGGCCTCTGGATGGATCGGTTGTGACGGCACCATGGTCTCGGGAGCCGACGACACCGGTCCGCCCGCGGTCGTCGACGCTTCCGCCGCGGACCGGTCGCAGGACCTCGACGCAGGC
>JADZFZ010000935.1 GCA_020854145.1 Deltaproteobacteria bacterium
CGAAGCTGGCTCAGTCGCCATCGCCCACGTCGTGGACGAAGGCTTTGATGGCGTCGTCCTGTCCGACGAGGACGAGCACGTCGCCGCTTCCGATGACGTAGTCGGCCGTGATGGTCTCCACGGCGTCGGAGGTTTGCGCGCCGGCACGACGCTGCTTGCGCCGCACCCCCAGGACGTGAATGCCGTAGCGGGCTCGAATCCCCGACTGCGCGAGCGATTGACCGACGAGCGCGCCGTGCGCGACCCAAGGCACCACCGTGAAGCCGCGAGCGAACTCGACCATGTCGAGCGCCGCCGAGCTCGTGAGCATCCGCGCGAGGCGTCGACCGCCCTCCGCCTCGAGCTCGATCACGCGTGTCGCGCCCACGGCGCGAAGCACGTCGGCTTGTCGCGGGGTCTCTGCCCGCGCGACGATCTGCTTGATGGTGCCGATCGCCTTCAACGACGCCACCGCCATGACGCTCGCCTCGAAGTGCTCGCCGAACGTGACCACGGCCGCGTCGACCGTGCCGGCGTCGAGCGCCGCGAGCACCTTCGGGTCGGTCCCATCGCCGATCACGGCGTGAGAGGCGAGAGACGCGACCGAGTCGATCGCGCCGCCCGCCTCGTCGACCGCGATGATCTCGGCGCCGGCCTCGTGAAGCGTCTCACACAGGGCAGTCCCGAACGAACCCAGACCGATGACGAGCACTCTCTGCATCGCGGCTATCCGATCATCACGCGCTCCTCGGGGAGCCTGTACGTGGTCGCCGCTGCCTTGTCGGCGGCGGCGAGCGCAAGGGTGAGCGGGCCGGTTCGACCCACGAACATGACGAGCGCGATGAGGAGCTTCGCCGGCGCCCCGAGCTCGGCCGTCACGCCTGCGCTCAAGCCGACGGTCCCGAACGCGGAGACCACCTCGAAGGCCAGATGGAGAGGGTCGTGGCGCTCGAGGGCGAAGAGCACGAACGTCGCGGCGATCACGACGACCGCGCTGAGGAAGGAGACCACCAGAGCCTTGCGCTGCACCGCTCCCGGCAGCTCGCGGCCGAAGACCACGGGGGCAGGGAGCCCGCGCCGCTCTGCGCGGAAGATCGAGACCAGCACCAAGAAGGTCGATGTCTTGATCCCGCCTGCGCAGCTGCCAGGTGAGCCGCCGATGAACATCAACGCCATCACGAGGAGCAACGTCGCAGGCGCCATGGCGCCGATGGGCACGGTGTTGAAGCCGGCCGTGCGCGTGCTGACCGAATGGAACACCGCGGCGAGCCCGCGCTCCGGCCAGCTCAGGTGGCCCAGCGCCCCGCCCCACTCGAGCACGGCGATGCCGATCGCGCCGGACACGATCAGGATGCCCGTGGTCGAGAGCACCACGCGTGCGTGCAGCGACAGGCGCTCGTTCCGGCGACGCAGCAGTCGCCGCCATGTGCGTCGCCCGAGCTCCTGGAGCACGGGGAACCCGATCCCACCGGCGACGATCAGCGCCGCGATCGTGACGTTCATCCCGTACGAGCCCGCCCATGGCTCCAGGTTGGTGCGCCACAGGCTGAAGCCGGCGTTGCAGAAGGCGCTCACCGAATGGAAGACGGCGGCCCAGAGAGGGCTCGCGGGCCCGGCGAGCGGGTGCGGATGCGCAGGATCGTACGCGAGCTCGGCCACGTGCACGTAGCTCGCGTAGAGCAGCGCCGCACCGACGAGCTCGATCGCCAGCGTCCAGAGCACGATCGCGCGGATCATGGAGCGCAGGCCCGCGATCGAGTCCGCATCGATCATCTCGGCGAGCACCGCGCTGCTGCGTACCTGCAGGCGGCGCCCCGCCAGCACGGTGAAGCTCGCCGACAGGACCATGATGCCGAGGCCGCCGATCTGGATGAGCGCCAGCAGCACGCCTTGACCGAAGTACGTGTACGTACGTCCGACGTCGTTGACCGCGAGGCCCGTGACGCAGACGGCGCTGACGGCGGTGAAGAGCCCATCGACGAACGACGCCCGTGTCGCGTCGCGGAGCGCGAGCGGGGTGGTGAGCACGAAGCCCCCGAGCAGCGCGGCGATGCCGAACGACAGCGCCATCAGACGTGCTGGGTGCTGGGCCACGCGCGCGAGGAACGGCAGCGCGCTGCCGCCGCCCGAGAGCCGCCCGAGCGCCGCCACGACGACGGCGGCCACGCCATAGGTGCGATAGGCCGCGTCGAGCCCGGCGGCAGCGTCGAGCGGCACGATCAGCAGGTAGAGCTTGGAGGCCATGCAGCCGGTCGCCAGCGCGACGAAGACCAGCGTGATCGTGTAGTGGCCGACGAGCGTTCGGATCCGTCGCGATCTCGGCGTGCCTGCCGCCGGAGGAGGGGGACGGGCCAGCATGAGGCTGATCGCCCACGGCACGACGAAGAGCGTCTGGAACCCGGTGAGCGCGAAGCTGGCGATCGGCACGACGCCGGCCACGGTATCGACGACCGTCACTGCCACGAGCGCGGCCAGGGAGACTGTCGCGGGGATCAGGCGCCCCCAGAGCCTGGCCGGGCCCTTGGCAGCGCTTGCAGGCTGCATCGACGCTTCGACTTCCGGAGGCACGCCACCGATGTGTAGCCCGGCTCGTCGCCAGGGTCGCGCTACTTCGGCACCACGTACTCTGGATGTCGTGCGCGAGATCGTGCTGCTCCATGGATGTGGCTCGATCCCTCGATGTCCGCCATCGGGTAGACACCGTCGGGCCGCGACCTTCGGTGCATCCCGAGGGTCGGGTACGATGCGCGGATGCCGCCGCGGTCTCACTCCGATCATCCGCCGCCGCCGTCTCATCCGCCGCCACGACATCACGGCGCGCGTCATCCGCGCGAGGGGCGCGCTCCCGCGCTGGACGCCG